>CAYVHK010000174.1:0-9008 GCA_964451145.1 uncultured bacterium
CGAAGGTGAGGCTCTAGCCGAAGGTGAGGCTCCAGCGGCGCCCTTGGCAGATTTAACATCTCGTATTCTGGAAGATTTACTTGGCCTATCCTATTTACCGTCTAGTGTAGAGTTTGGCCAAACAATGAAAATTGCTATTTCTATTGATGCGGACGTAATTGGTTATGGTTTTAATCTCACATATGATCCAGGGAAACTATTGGTCGAAGTTGATGAGAATGATCAGGACGGATTCTTGATTAACAAGAAAACTGCTGGTGGCAAAGAACTGAAAAAGTTGATGATTGCACAAGCAAGTTCCGAACCAATTAAGCAAACTGTTACACTATTGATCAAGCCATTGAAAACAGGTACATTTAAGCTTGAATGGACAGATGGTCAACTAGTTAAGCTTGATGATCAGACCGAGTACAGCTCCAAGTTAGATTATCAATTAGAAGTTACTAATCCTGAAATGATCGTTGCTTCAGCTCTTTTCCAAAATTATCCAAATCCATTTAATCCTGAAACTTGGATTCCCTTTACGCTAAAAGATTCGGCTGATGTAAATATCCAAATTTTTGATTCTCTTTGACAAGTAATAAGAACTTTGGACCTAGGGTTTCAAGAGTCAGGCAAGCATATTTCAGTCGATAAAGCTGCTTATTGGGATGGCCGGAACACAAAGGGTGAAGATCTGGCTAGTGGCGTCTACTTCTACCGTATCCAAGCTGGCCAATTCAGTGAAACTAGAAAGATGGTTGTTCTAAAATAATTTTAACCATTTTAGAGCAATGCCTAATTTATTCTACGGAGAAAGACTATAGTCTTTCTCCTTTTTATTTTTGCCTCAAGTGATTTTCCCTTTTTTCCTAAGGAGTAATAAAAAACGTTGGCAGGAGGATTGGGTTGAAATTCGCCGTACTGATGATGATTGGGAAGCTGAACTAATTAAAACTCTTTTGTCAAAGCAGGAAATTACCTGTAGGCCAGATCACAAGTCCCAAATCAGAATTTATGTTGAGCCACACAACGAAGAGTTAGCCAGAGAAATTATTAGCCAAGTTGATATTGCTATTACTGAGCATATTTCCTCAGAGATGTCTGCGCCCCTACCAATAGATATTGATTCTACATTATACGACTTTTCGGTCAATTCCAACTACATAAACTTAGCTGAAGACCCTGAAGTTGGTAAGGTGGTTCATTATTACGATCAAGGTATTGAATTGCAGATTGGCCCTGAACCATATCAGGTTCTTAGTGAGGAGTCATGGGAAGAATTCACAGATTTTAGTGCCCAAAGGCAGGAGTTTGTAATTTTGCTTCACCATGATTATCCAGTGCTATTAAAATGGTTAAAAGCGCGAAAACTTCTTCATCAATTTGTACGCCTAATTCAAAGTACTTATCAGAACTAATGGCATCAGTCAAAACAGCTTGACATGCTTGTAAATGCATAAGTATAATTGGCGGCAATGTGCGGGTGTAGCTCAGCGATAGAATGTCAGCTTCCCAAGCTGAGGATCGTGGGTTCGAATCTCATCATCTGCTTGCTTTTAGACCGCAGGTTGCCTGTGGCTTTTATTTTATAAGGCTCCTACCATCTTATGTCAGAACAAGACCCGATTTTAGATCAGGAAGTTGTTCACGACCAATTTACCGACGCTGTCCTACAAGTTTTCAGTTTTATTCGAAAACACTCCAAAACTTTGATTATCTTAGTGATAGTTGTGGTCGTGACCAGTGCAATTTTTGTAGGGTATAAACAAAATCAAACTCAGATAAATGTCAAAGCCGCTAGCCGTTATCGCGAATTATCAGAACAATATAACTTAGCAGAAACCAAATGGTTATCTACAGAAGATACCGAGGGTGAAGAAAGTCCATCTGCGCCTTTCGATCAAGTATCTAATGATTTGGAGGCCTTTTTTGAAAATGCGAGTTTTTCTAAAACTTCTTTTGTAGATCGTGCGAGGTATAATTATGCCAAAATTCAATTTTATCAAGGTAATGTTGATAATGCATTGAACATTTATCTAGCACTTAGCCAAAGTGCTCAGTTGAAAAATCCTCTAATCGCAGCTTATGCTAATCAAGCTATTGCTAATTGTTACGAACAGAAAGGTGACTATCCAAAAGCAATCAATGCTTATGAAAAATTAAAAAACTTGGATTTGGTTGGATTAGATTCCTTGTGGATCGAACATTTTATTCAAACTGCACGACTAGCGATTGCCAGGTGCTATGAACAACAAGAGAAGTTCCAAGATGCCAACCGTGTTTACACGGAATTACTAGAGGACATTAGCCGAAAAATTCAACAATCAATTAATGTTAAAAGTCTTAAACTAAATGAGCAAGCAAAAAACATTTTAGCCAATTTGCCTGGTGTTTCTTTTACTGGTATATCTATATCTACTGAAACCCCCTACGAATCGTTCCAATCTTATAAAGCGAAAATTCACCAATACAAAATTAAAAAAGATATTGAAGGCGGATTAGACGAAAAAACACGAGAAAAAATTAAAAATTTTGAGACGAAAGCAACCGATTTTTCTGACAATCTCCACAAGGCTCGTGATTATCAAAGTAAAAATAGGTTGATAACAGCTTGGCGGTATTATCGTTTAGCTGTTGGGATTGACGGATACGATCCTGATTATGGCCGGCAATTAATCTTCGATTTCGCACCTAATAGAAAGGTCTATGAATCTGCTCTTTTTCATCAGCGTAGAACTGCCACAAACTAGTTGGATATAGTTTCTTAGGCCTTGACTGAATACAATGCCGCACGAAACCCTTGAATACGACAAACTGAAGAAAATTCTCAAACTGTATACATTGTCGTCATTGGGTGGTAGCCTTGTCGATCAGTTACAACCTATTTCCGATATTCGCAATATTGAATATCAGCAAAATTTGTGTAGTGAGGTGAAAAAATATCATCAATTGATTGGTGATTTTTCTTTACGTGGTATTCAGGACATCTCCATCATTTTAGATCGTGCTTCTCGTTTAGGCGCAGTTCTTCAGATTAACCAGTTACTTAGTATTTCTGGACTCACTAGTATAGCTAAAAGGGTTAAATCGCAAATCAAGAGACTGAATGTGGAAGAATATCCTATCCTTGTAGAACTGACTGAAGACTTGCCGATATTTCCCGAGTTATTGAATGAGATTGGTCGTTGTCTTACCCCAGAAGGTGAAATTTTAAATAGTGCAAGCCCTAGTCTTCAATCGATTCGGCAGAAACAAGCAGGCTTATACGATTCGATTCATAACCGACTAGGATCAATTCTTCGTTCCTCAGATTACCAAAAAACCATTCAAGAAAACGTAATTACTAGCCGCAATAATCGATTTGTAATTCCCATTAAACAGGATCATAAATCAGACTTAAATGGGATTGTGCAGGGGCAATCAGCTAGTGGTGCCACAGTATTTCTGGAGCCAATTGAGATTGTGGAAAAAAACAATCAGCTATTGCAGTTATCTGACACTGAACAGGAAGAAATACGCCGGATTCTAAGGGCATTAAGTGCAATGGTTCATCAGGAAGTATTTGAGTTGAAGTTGGCCCAGAAAATTTTAGGTGAACTTGAGTTTCAATCGGCAAAAGCTAAATTTAGTGAACAACTTAATGCTGTTCAACCTGTAATCAATACTTCTGGCTACTTGAAATTAACTGCGGCTAGACATCCTTTGTTGGAAATCAATTTACAAGAGAAATCAACAAAAAACTCCCCTCACGAGATTGTTCCGATAAATATAAACCTTGGTGGAGAATTCAATACAATTTTGATTACTGGCCCCAACACTGGTGGTAAAACTGTAGTCCTAAAAACGGTTGGTCTTTTATCGTTAATGGCCCAATCAGGCTTACATATTCCAGCCCAAATAGGGAGCGAATTGCCAATATATCAGCAAGTATTTGCTGATATCGGAGATGAGCAGAGCATTGATCAAAATTTAAGTACTTTTTCATCACATATGACTAAGATTATTGCAATGCAAGAAAAGGCTAACCAAAACACTTTGGTTTTGTTGGACGAAATTGGGGCTGGTACAGATCCAACCGAAGGAACTGCCTTAGGAATTTCTATTATTGATCACTTGTCCAAATTAGGGGTAAAAACGATTCTCACTACACATTATAGTGCTCTAAAATCTTTCGCTCATAACCATCCGAAAATGACTAATGCTTCTATGGAATTCGATTGGCAAACACTAAGCCCAACTTATCGGTTAAAAATGGGGATACCTGGAAGTAGTAATGCAATCAAGATTGCTGAACGCCTTGGGATGAAAAATGAGGTACTTATTGCAGCCAAAGAGCAGATTGGACATCAACCGATAGCAGTTGAAGATCTAATTATCAGTATGGAGGAATCTCAGCGCCAATTGGATCAAAAACTTAGTCAAGCAAAACAAGAAGTAATTTTGGCAAAAGCAACCAAAAAAAAATACCAGAGACGAATTGATAAATTTGAAGCTGATCAAAAAGAATTAAAGATTATGGCTGAAAAAGAGTCAGAAAAAATTTTGAAACAAGCCCGACAATTAGTTGAAGAAGCAATTGTCCAAGTTCGGCAGAAGGACGCATCTAAAGAGAGTGTGCGTTCCGCTTTTAACTCTATTGAACAAGCTCAAGATGAACTTAAGCAGAAAAGGTTATCCAGAACAAAAAGGAAACACCAACCAGTTCCGATTTTTTCCGTTTGTGTTGGAGATAAAGTTCTGGTTAAAGACTTAAATCAATTTGGCGAAGTAGTTTCCGTTTCCAAGAAAAGTAAAACTCCGCTTTGTGTTCAAGTTGGTGCTGTAAAACTAACATTATCCTACCAAGAAATTAAAGTATTGACTGAAGAAATAAAAAACAAAGAAGTTGGGGCCTCAGTTTTAACGCTTCAGCATAGAAAATCGTCGTCAGTCCCCTCTGAACTAAATTTAATTGGACAGAAGGTTATTCCAGCTTTAGATGTTTTGGATAAATACCTTGATGACGCTTATTTAGCAGGTCTTTTTGAAGTTCGCTTGATCCATGGAAAAGGAACTGGATCATTAAGCAACGGAATTCATGAATATTTAAAAACACATTGGTTGGTTGTTAACTTTGCCTTTGCTAAAGCTGGTTTAGGTGGAGTTGGTGCAACCATGGTTAGGATAAAAGAGAGCTAGTTTTTTGCAATGAATGGTCGGCAACCAATGAATCAACTAGTCCGTATTCCCGAAGATATCGTTAATCAAATTCGAGATCAAAACGATATTGTTGAAGTCGTTGGTGAACTCGGTGTTCATCTCAAGGCAGCTGGCCAAGATTTCAAAGGACTTTGCCCTTTTCATAATGAAAAAACGGCTTCCTTCACGGTTTCTCGAAACCGACAAATGTTCTATTGTTTTGGTTGCCAAGAAGGTGGTAACGTCATTAGTTTCGTCCAAAAATTAGAAGGCGGAACTTTTGTAGAGATAATTGAGTTCTTAGCCGAAAGAGTTGGTATTGCACTACCAATTTCTGATGCAGAAACACAACGAATACAAAATCAGCAACGCCAATTACATGACCTTAATCAGTTAGCAATCAATTTCTTTCACCAAAATCTGATGACGCCTCGTGTTGGTGGACGAGCCTTGGCTTATTTGAAACAAAGAGGAATATCGAACAAAATAATCAAAAAATTTCAACTTGGTTTCGTTCCTGCAGGTTACCGTCAATTCATCCAATATGCAGATCAAAAAGGTTTTAATCAACAACAGCTAATCGAAGCTGGATTAGCCAAAGAAAATTACCGAGGTCTCACTGACAGATTCCAAAACCGTATCATTTTTCCTATCCTGGATGAACGTAATCGACCAGTTGCTTTCGGTGGCCGTGGAATAACCAAGGATGTTCGCCCCAAATACCTGAATTCAGCTAACACGAGTATTTACGACAAAAGCAAAGTCCTCTATAACTTACAAAATGCAAGAAAATCAATTCACCGTACTGGAACAGCTATTTTGGTAGAAGGCTATTTTGATGCTATTACACTTTATTACGCAGGGTTGGCTAATGTTGTAGCTTCACTTGGGACTGCATTTAGTCAAGAACATGCCCGTTTGCTAAAACGTTTTGCTGATGAAGTGTTGATTATATACGATGGAGATAGTGCTGGAATAAGAGCGGCTACCCGCGGATTGAATGTACTAATGAAAGCTGGATTGCAAGTCAAGATAGCTTTGTTACCGGAAGGAGAAGACCCTGATAGTCTAGTGCGGAACAATGGCATTGAAGCTATCAAAACCCACCTTGATGGAAGTCTTAACCTAATTGAGTTTCAAATCCAGCGTGCTGTTGAACAAGGCGCAATTCACAGAATAGAAATAAAGTCAAAAGCTGTTCAAGATATTGCAACGACTTTAGCCAATTTAGACAGTCCGTTAGAACTAAATTCCTACGTTAAACAAGTAAGCCATGAGTTAGAATTAGAACCTTTAGTTGTTTTCCAGGAATTAGAACGACTAGGAGTTAAATCCATTGTTAAAAGAAGATCAATAGATAAGCGCTCTGAATTGGCAAAAAAGAAAGTTTCTGTTCGTGAATCCATTGAACGACAATTTTTAGAATCGTTGATTTTAGCACCTAATCTGATTGCAAAGGCCAAGGAATCATTTAGCGTTCAGGACCTACAAAACCAAACCTATGCCAAAATTGGAGCAATTTTGTATGAATCAGAATCTATAGAAGTTGATAAATTGGTAGAAAATTGTGATGATGAAGGTAGGGCTTTGATCTCTGAAGTCTTATTAACCGATCAAAACCCGCCTAATTTGGAAGCTAGAATAATGGGTTGTATTCGACGATTAAATCAGTTCATGTTATTGGATTTGGAGAAACAAGTCCGTTCTTCTGCGTTGGTGAAAGGTCAAGACAATACCAAAATTTTAGATGAGTTGGTTCAACTATCCAACCGTCGCCGATCTGTAAGTAAACAAGACCAATCGTAAAAAACCTACCAATTGTTTTTTTTGAGTGTGTAAGGATAGGTAAACTTAGTAATAAAACTCACAGTGAAAGAGAGTTAATGATATGTTTTTTTTAGTAATGGGGAGTTACAAGGAAGTATGAGCCACCGCATTATTCAATGTGAGGGACGGCCGGTTTCAACCAAACCTGCCGATTTTACAGAGATTTCACATCAGAGTGGTAGTTCTAATACAGAGTCAGAGGACATTGATCTCGGTATTTATCAAGTTGTTCTAGACGAGCTTGATTTGACAAATAACACAAGTTTAGGAGCGGTTCGCAACATTGATGACAGGGAGTATGTAGCTATGGGATTGAACAATATCCAGTATACAACAGAAGTCAAGGTCGATGATAACTCCGATGGAACACGAATGGAGTTTGTTGTAGATGAAACCGACAGAAGTGATGATCCAGTAAAAGTTTACCTGAGGGAAATGGGTCGAGTACCTTTATTGTCGAAAGACGATGAAGTTAAATTATCAAAAAAGATGCAAAGTGGTTTCTGGATGGTTCAGCGTGTGCTTTTCGAAATTCCATTTGCATTAACAGAATTTCGAAAGACTTTGGATCAAGTGCTAGCCGGTAAGCGAAAGCCTTGGGAAATATTCGAAATTAGAGGGTTCGACCACCTTAATTCGGATAAAGAGTCAGCCTATTTAGAAAAAACTGAGACCTTATTAACTACTATTCAAAAATGTGAGCTAGTAATTCGAGATTTGGAATATCAATTAACCCAAAATCCTCAAGAGGTTACTACCATTAGAGAAAAGTTGACTCATGTCTATCAGGATATTTTTTCTGAGCTCGAAAAAATAAAACTAGATACCAATGAGGTTAAGCGAATGTGTGCGGAAATTCGCCAGATTTGCCAGCGCATGGATTCTTATCATAAAACTGTTCAGCATTTCGAAGCTAAATTAGGCCTAAATACTGAGCAATTATTGTTGGCGGTGCAAAAATCAGAGGCCAAAAATGGTTATTCTTTATACGAACTGACAGAAACTAATACTAAGCTGGTTCAGGCCCAGAGGTCAGTTTTGGAGTTGATACGAAAAACTGGTCGCACACTTGACCAAATGTATCAAATTATTGAGCGTATTAAGGTGGGAGAAGATGTTGCTCGAGAAGCCAAAATGGAGATCGTCGAATCCAATTTAAGGCTGGTTGTTAGCATTGCTAAGAAATACAGGAACCGTACCAGTGGTCTTGTTTTTTTAGATTTAATCCAAGAAGGTAATATTGGTTTAATGAAAGCGGTTGATAAGTTTGACTATGAACGAGGATACAAATTCAGCACTTATGCCACTTGGTGGATTCGGCAAGGTATTACGCGAGCTATTGCGGACCAAGGGCGGACCATTCGTATTCCGGTTCATATGATTGAAACCATTAATAAACTAATTCGAACTTCGCGAGAAGTGGTACAGGACGTGGGTAGAGAACCAACACCGGAAGAAATCGCTAGCCAAATGGACATTTCAGTTGATAAAGTTCGGCAAGTTTTAGCAGTAGCTCAAGAACCGATCTCTCTAGAAACACCAATTGGTGATGAAGAAGACAGTTATTTAGGTGATTTCATTGAAGATAAAAAAACCAAATCACCGGTGGCTGAGACGGATGTTATATTGTTGAAAGAACGAGTTGGAGATTTATTAGAAACACTAACGGATCGAGAGAAAAGGGTTATCGAACTCCGATTTGGTATTGGGGATGGTTGCCCAAGAACCCTAGAGGAAGTTGGAACTGAGTTTGACGTAACCCGAGAACGAATTCGCCAAATTGAAGCCAAAGCACTGCGCAAATTGAGGCATCCTGTACGCAGTCAGCATTTACGGGGATTTTTAGAATAAAACCTATATTGTTTTATTGAATATTTCTCTTTAATATATCAAAATATTTCTTATGTTTCATTTACTGGTCTGTTTCTGTTTGCCAAACTGTTTGGGTTGGGTTATACTTTGCCGTTGGAAAACTTACTGAGAATTGTTCGCTTTTTGTTGGGGCCCATAGCTCAGTGGTT
>CAYVHK010000175.1:0-8989 GCA_964451145.1 uncultured bacterium
CTACATTAGATATTAAAATGATACTTGCATTTTTTAATAATTTACCAGCAACTCTGATCATGTAAAAAGTGCTTTTAAGGTTGAGATTAATTAATCGTTTAAATTCGTCTTCACTCACCAAATGTGTAGATTTGAGCAAAAAACGTCTGACAAGTTGACAAATCTACCAATTCTAGCAAGTTCTTTTTTACAGTAGTAATGAAATCAACAATATTTTCAGATGAAATCGCCTCAATTAATAAAGACTACATATTTACAACGGAGGAATTCAACAGCGGGCTGATATAAATAACTAAGGTGCAGTTTGGATCTTTATACCTGTAAATCTGAAACTAATTATGAGTCAATGCCATCAGCGACAACGTTTATGACATAGTTATTTTATTTATTTTTATAAAGTCAGCCGGTACACTATCAGAATTCGTCCCATTATCTTTCGTCGTCTCTAAGTATCCTGCTAACTGATTAAGCTGAACTATTGAAATTAAAAAAAGTAAAAATCGAATCTTTATATTTTTCAATTTTTATCTTAATATGATTATATTTGCCTATGACCGTTGGTCAATAATTTCGATAAAATTTGAGTCAAGATCTTCAGTATAAATGTAACCAATTCCGTCACGATGATATTTGATATCTTTATGAATCGATAAATTTTCATCCACAATAGCAAAATGGTTGGGATGTTGAGTTTTTGTTACTAATGCTAAGTTAATGTTTTTAAAAGAGAGTAAAGCCCAAGTATCATCCTTATACTTTAGATCACAATTGAATTGATCAAGATAATACCTTACTGACTCAGTAACATTTCCTACTTGGATAGCAATATGATCAATGGTCGATAATTTTTTTTTCGATTGTCATTTTAATCTTTAATATCAGTAGAGCATTAGTCAATAATTAATAATTGCAGTAACCCATTTTATGAAAATATTGGTTTTACCATACGAACTAGATTACTAACTTTTTTCAAGGAACTTAGTCCCAGATTCGGAATTAACCTTCAATTTTTCCACTAATCCTCGAAAAATTACTTTATGGATTGGGTATAACAAGTACCAATAAGCTAGCCCAAGTAATCCACGTGGGGCAAAAAAGGCAGTTTGAGATAATGTGGATTGATCACTTTTTAAAGGATCGATATGAAATTGCAACCACGCTTTTCCAGGAACTTTCATCTCTGCTTTCAATCTCAAGGATTCATTTATTTGCAAATCTTCGACACGCCAGAAATCCAAACTATCTCCAGTCCGTAGCATTGTTTTATGTCTTCGGCCCCGTCTCAATCCAATGCCACCGATCAAACGGTCTATAAAACCTCGAATCTGCCACAGCCAGTTGCCATATAGCCACCCCTTATTTCCTCCGAGAGAGGTTATTTCTTTAAATACTGATGCTGGCGTGGCATTGATCACGATCGTTCTCTTTTCAATAATCATTCCTTCAGATGAACCTAAGGTAACGTAATCTTGAATGTCTAGCTGACTCGATGAAAGTGCATCGGTCCAAGATGTAGGAACTATACCCGCGTCTAATCGCTCCAACGTTCTGTCGAGTGCCAAAGTGTAATCCATGGGAACAATTTCCGGGAAAATTTTCTGTGCCGAAAAATCTTTTACCAAAACTTCGGTTTTCACCCCGTCGATTAACGGACGAGCAATCGTACTGGAAACGGGCGTAACAAAATGTATCCAGTATGACGATAAGCGTGGTGTTAAGACGGGTACGTCAATGATAACGCGTTTTAGACTTCGTGCTTTGGCATAACCAAGCATCATAGATTTATAGGTCAATATGTCCGCGCCACCAATTTCAATAATTTTTCCAATGCTAGATTGGTTGTCTAAGGCTGCCACCAAGTAGTCTAGTACATTCCTAATTCCGATAGGTTGAATACGGTTGTTGACCCAGCTAGGTGTTACCATCACCGGTAGACGTTCGGTTAAATGACGAATCATCTCAAAAGACAAACTTCCAGAACCGACAATGATTGCTGCACGAAACTCGGTCACAGGTACACCAGATTCGGCCAGCATAGCACCAGTTTCATGCCGAGATTGTAGATGAGTAGACAACTTAGTGTTACGATCACCTAGTCCGCCTAAATAAATGATACGTTTTACATTTTGCGCGTAGGCTGCCGTTCCAAAGTTTCTCGCACTAGTACGGTCAACACTCGAAAAATCTTCTTGACCCAACATACTGTGGATTAAGTAATAAGCAGAATCTATTCCCTCTAGTGCATCACGCAAAGAAGAAAAATCCAACACATCACCGGTTGCTATTTCAACTTCGTCTATCCAAGCTCGCCCCTTGAGACGATCAGGGTTACGAACAAAAACTCGAACGTCTCGTTTTTGATGAAGTAGCTTCTCGACTAGGCGACCACCGAGATAACCTGTTGCACCAGTTACTAAAATCATATGTTATCTGTTCATTATTAGTATTTTGAGGATTGAAATTCAGGAATAAAAACTGATTATACTGTTATTTTAGAGTTGCTTATGTTGTAAATTATGGTCTGTTTATTTATTAATCAAGCTAATATTAAAGGAAAATATGATCGGTAGCATTAGAAACTTTATTTTCCTGCGAAATGAAGGGCGTAGTGCAACTACTATATGGAATTTATCTTGTTTTCGATAGACAAACTCTTAGCCATATTCGTAGATATTAAGTAGATGCACTACTAACCGATTGTGTTCTCCATAAATTGGGACTTCTTAAGCATTGTCTATGAAAGCTGAGACAATATTAAGGCGCAGAAGTCCTTTGCTCAAGTGCGGTCGCGCGTTTGGATTTTGACCATTCCATCTATCTTCCAAGGTGTATGCTCTGTATCGGAAGTAGCACTGATTGGTACATGAATAACAAAGTCTTCAAATGCATAAGCGATCTCAGCATTTCTTCCTGTTAATTTATCGTAAAGCCCAATTGCTAGATCGGGCCAAGTTGGATTATCTTGGGTTGTTTCTACCATGTGAAAAACTCCGTGAAATTAATTGAAAAATTGAAGTGTTAACTTGATTTCTACTGATGGCAAATTACACCATTAATAACAAGTTTCAATCTAAATGTATGGCCCAGTAAACCACGTTTCAAATTAATTTACTTGTACGAGATTTCAGATAAAGGATAGGTGCCAGTTGTGAGCTATTGTCTAATGCCCTCACTAACTGCTTCTCGTTACAGAAGAAACATACAAAACACAGTCCCGGATAAGTTATGTTTCAAGCTAATAAACAATTAAGAATTGAATGGACGGATTTCGTCAGGAAATCGACAGAAAAACCTTTCTCAGGTATAATGGAAATTAAAATCTAAGCTTAGCATCTATGATAGTGAAAAGAACAAGTAGAGAGAATCTATTTCCCGCACTATATACTTCTAATCCACATTCTCATCCAGAATTAGTTATAGGAATTATCCTAATTTTCTGCTAATTCTGAATATCGGAAAAGATCGTATTTCACTTCTCACTTACCTTTAAGTATTAAACTTACTAGCCACTCAGGGATATACGTAAGAATAATCACGTTGAGATTTACAACCGGATCACCTGTCGTTTCACAACTATTACTATTTAAGTCAGTTGGTATCTTACAAGCAGTGTCCTTAGTTTAACTAAAGAATGGTATGATTTAGCCTTTTAAGAAAAATTTGGGATTCCAATAAATCGTTATATGTTTCTAAGTCTCATGCAACAATAGTATTTATTCTCTTGATAATAATCAGAAAAAATTCTTATAGAAAATTAATTTGAAATGCAGTTCAATGGGTCATACTGTTATAAGTGTTTAGTTTCGGTTGTCAATTTTAGACTAAACAAACTAATTTCAGATTTAGACATTTAGAAGGAGAAACTAATGATTTTCAAAAACACAATTCCACGAGAGCTACTTACTTTCATAGGGATGATATCTCTAGTACCGCTCATAAATAATAATTCACTCGCAGATTGTGGAGTTTGCGGGAATGAACACAGTGAAACAGAAGATATCGTTCATGTGGCAGAACATGCAGGTCAATTCAAAACTTTGTTAACAGCGGCCAAAGCTGCAGGATTGGTGGATACTCTTAAATCAGAAGGACCATTTACCCTTTTTGCTCCTACTGACAAAGCTTTCGGAAAACTACCTGAGGGTACCCTAGAAACTCTTTTATCAGATCAAGCCAAACTAAAAGAGATACTTTTATATCATGTGGTTTCAGGTAAAGTTATGGCTGCTGACGTCATTAAGTTGAAAAAAGCCCCTACGGCCAATAAAAAAACACTTGCTGTCTCGATCAAAGGAGATACAGTTTACATAGATAAATCTAAAGTGACGGTCACAGATTTAGAAGCAGGTAATGGCATAATTCATGTGGTTGATACTGTTTTAATTCCAAATTAGTTATAAAGTGAAAAGCTGAAACCGACTAGTCTTAAACCTAGTCGGTTTTTTTATAGGTTATTAGCTTAGCTACTCCCTACCGCCTAAGATATCCCATTTTTTACAAGTTATTTTTCTAAAGAGAATTTCTTCAAAAACTTTAAGAAACAATGAAACCTGGAATTAGATTGTGGTCATACAAATAATCAGTATAGCTTTATTAATCGAGATCCAAAGAAAAATTTAAGAACTTTTGGTCCATTCAGTCAGCGAACCTATCTAGAACTCTACATACTGAATTACCTCTTAGTACTTTGAGCCAAAAATTATAAAATCAAAGAAAAAATAGGAGAATGGTTACATGACATCTTATAACCGAGAGGAGGAGACAACCGCAGTTAACGATTTTCTCCAAAACCATTATCGTAGCTTCCTCAATCAGATTGGCGAAGATCCAAAACGGCAAGGTTTGCGAAAAACTCCAGAACGGGCAGCTTTGGCTATGCAGTACCTGACACAAGGTTACCAAACAAATATCACAAAAATAGTAAATGACGCTATTTTTGATGAAGAATACGATGACATGGTGATTGTCAAGGATATTGAATTTTATAGCTTGTGTGAACATCACATTCTTCCTTTTTTTGGTAAATGCCACATTGGCTATTTGCCAAAAAGGAAAATTATTGGTCTCAGTAAAATACCACGTATAGTTGATGTTTTTGCTCGGCGCCTTCAGGTTCAGGAACGATTAACCTATCAAGTTGCACAAACTTTAGAAAGGGTGCTGATTCCCAAAGGTGTGGCTGTCGTCATCGAAGCACAACACATGTGTATGATGGTGAGGGGAGTAGAGAAACAACATTCCAGTACAGTAACCAATGTAATGTTGGGGGCATTTCGGGACGGAAATGCTACCCGCGCTGAATTTATGAATTGTCTGTAAAATTCTAACAATTTAGACCTGACTTGTTAGAATGCTGTAGGTTACAATCATAAAAGTGCTAATGAATAGTCTAACGATTTTAGAAAAGGAAAACTACCGTGCCAGAAAGCACTTTGTCAGTAAATATGGGAAATAAAATAGTGCAGAAAAAATTCCCAATCCGTGAAGTCGCAAAACAAACTGGTCTCACTCCTTACGTTATCCGGGCATGGGAAAAAAGATACGCTGTTGTTGAACCAATAAGGACTCATTCAAACCAACGTCTTTATACTGAAGCAGACGTTGAAAGGCTGTCTCTACTCAAAGAAGCAACTGAATCTGGGCAAAAAATTAGCCTTATTGCATCTTTGTCTAATCAGGAAATATTTGAATCAATAAAAAATAATAAGCCTATTTCAACCCAACACCAAGTAAAATTAAACGCTCAAAATACAGAAATAGCCGTTGCACAAACTAAAGCGAATACTGAGGAATACATTCAAAAAGGGCTAGAAGCCATCAGGAATCTGGACAATCAAAGATTAGAAGACATACTCATACAGGCTGCGGCCGAATTTAGTCGGCCACAACTGTTGGAAGAGGTGATTACTCCCCTAATGAATCAAGTGGGAAGTGGTTGGCAGGAAGGCACAATTCGCATTTCTAGTGAGCATATGGCCAGCGAAATTATCAGAAGTTTCTTAGCAACTATCAGACCAAGATCCAGAATGCAACAAACATCTGGCCCTAGCATTGTAATAGCCACACCTGTAGGGCAATTTCATTGTATTGGTGCTTTTACAATTGCAGTAACAGCTGAGGCTGAAGGATGGCAAACCAACTATCTAGGTTCAAATCTCCCTGCTATTGACATAATTCAAGCAGTAACAAAAAACAACTCCAAAGCTGTTGGATTAAGTATTACCTATCCTCCAGATGACCCTAAACTAGCGCAGGAATTGCAAACGTTACGTACAGGATTACCTTCCGAAACTGAAATTTTGGTTGGAGGCAATTCATCTTATGCCTATAATGAAACAATAAGAGGAATTAATGCCTTACACCTGACATCACTCAAAAATTTCCGCGAAGCACTCCGAGACATTCGTTCTTCAGAACAGTTGCTTTTCTAAGAAATTTCGAGTTTAGGATGAAAAATGACTAAGATCATTAAATTGAAATCGCGAACCATTGTGCAGTTAGCAACAGGCTGGAGTTGAATAGCGACTTCACTAAAAAATAGCCCACTACGAATGCGAGCATTATTTCATTGCTCTCACGTAGACAAGTAAAGCAATTGAACGCAGGTAGAAGAACAGAATTTATTGAATTCCTTCCGTGACAAGGTCATATTCGAACTAGCTTGTTATTTATTATACTAACCACCTAATTTCCGAACAGATAATTAAGACTCATTTGATTTCTTGGAAACAAGAGAAAAAATAATCTGAATTGACTGATCTTTGGCCTTTATCCCAACAGTGGGATCCTGCCCTACATACTTCCCCAATAAATGGCTAACGTCCTCAAATACTACTAACGGCAGTTGGTCTGTACTGATTGAAACGGTGATACCGCTACCCACATTTTGTGTATTAATTTTGAGACCGCCCTGAAATCCCAGTTTACTCATTTGGGTTGCCAAAAGAGTCAGGCAACTAGAAATAATACCTATCGCTAGTGATTTTCTTGTTGCTAATAAAGGATTTTTCTCTAAATGTGGTAATGGCGCTCCACCAATTTGTGTATAACAAGGACGAGCTAAATCTTGTGCAGATTTTAATACGTCTGATAATGTGATAGATCCATCATTACTTAGAACTCCTTCTAAAGCCGAAATTGAGTCCTGTGTATCTTCTAAACTGACTTCAATTTCGGTGATTGCTTCCTCCAAATCCTCTAGTGCTATCTGGGCTTGAGTAAGACCGCTCTGCATGGCATGTGGGGTTGAAGCACCATTAATTTGAAGATGTTCTACTAGCCTAATAAATGATCGCAAACCAACAGAAGCCATACGACTCGCCGTATTATTATGATTCAATAATTCAAGTAGTTCCCTAATCTCAACAAATCCAGACGAAGCCGCTAATTGAGTTAAAGATAGCCTTGGGCTATCACGGTGTTCGGTTATTTCCTCGAGTCTTCGGCTGACTTGGATCGCTAATTCTGACAATTGACGTTGATCTTCAATTGAAAATTTTCTGGGCTTGGTATCAATAACACAAAGGGAACCAGCTACATGTTCATTAATTTTGATAGGTATCCCCATATAAGCTTTAATACCGTATTGTTTGACAAGTTGTTGTGGAACACGGCTATCATCTTCAGCATTCTCAACTTCAAATGCATCTCCATCACGTACGACGAATTGGCAAAATGAGACGTCTCTTTCAGTTGAACGCAAAATTGCTAAGTCAGTTGGTAAACCATAATGAGCTTTGAAAAACTGTATTTTTTCAAGAACCATTGTAACCATTGCTATTGGTGCTGATAAGTTACTAGCAGCTTTGTTAACAATCTTAGTCAGTTCTGGGTCTTCAGCTTCTGCTAACATCTCCTGAGAAAAGATTTTTGATCTTCTAGGTCGATCTCCTAATGCATCATATTTATCCATCTAATTTACCAAAAATAAAAATTGACGAAATGCACGTAAAGTTATATTCACGCGAGCATCTTATCCATTATGTTCCAACAGGAATAAAATTATATAACCTAAATTATTTGTCCGATGATTACTTATTTTCTATTTCTCTTATCACACGAAAATTATACATGTTCTTTGCAACTGTTAGGTCTCAAATTATTTAAATGGCCAATGTGGATCTGCTTGATATTGACCATTTAAATAAAATCAAAAATATAACCCAGGAAAAGTCTGGAAAGGCTAATTATTTTGATTAAATTTCCTATTAGTACATTTCCTTCCAATTGTACTCGCATTTAGCATACCACAAGCAATAAAAATCCAATTTCCTGAATATTAGACTAGTTTACTATAAATCAATTGACGAGTCCACCAGTCATGAGCTTTTTGTCAAGTGAAACTGTACCTTTTTTAAGTGTAGTGATGGCGATAACTTGGTCAGTCTCAATCTCTAGTTCAGTTGCAATTTCGTCCAAATTAGGATCACGATTTAGTTTTTTCTGTAATTTACCATGGACATCGTCTAACAAATAAGATTTGTCGATTAAGTGTGAAGGCAAACGGATTGTTCTAGCCATGTTATCTAATAGGCGCATGATAGCCTGACGTACCCACCAGATAGCATAAGTACTAAATTTAAACCCTTTGGTATAATCAAACCTTTTTGCGGCTTTCATCAGACCCATGCTTCCTTCCTGAACTAAATCTTCAAGTGGTACACCTAACTCCTTATATTTTAGTGCAACTGAGAACATTAAGCGAAAGAGATTAGTAGACCCTTTATGCTTGCTATCTACTCGATGAGTACTTTGTGTATCAGGATTAATATTTTTCATGCAGCCAGTGTAAACACGTTGTTAAACCTGCCACATGTCTAATAAAAAGTAGCTCCTTTTTATTTTTTATTAGACATAATGGCCTCGAATTGTCTAATCTCGCCCATTATGTCTAGAAAATAAAGCAAAAAACCTTGACAGAACGCTGGGCGGGTTGTAACATTGAGCAATCGAAGCTAGACAGGAATGTCTAATAAATCGCTAGGGCAGA
>CAYVHK010000176.1:0-125 GCA_964451145.1 uncultured bacterium
TGATCGGTGCGCTGGGGGCTTACGGAATACGATTAATGTTGTATTATCACGTGGGACACGATCACTGGGTTGAGCCGGATGGGTGGTGGACACGTCCGGGGTTTGCTCCGGATAATCCCAATGTA
>CAYVHK010000176.1:135-8989 GCA_964451145.1 uncultured bacterium
TCGGGGAGCGATACGGTAAAGGTCTTGCGGGATGGTTCTACGATGATGGATGTGTGTATTATCCCCTTAATCCAGACTTCAAAAAACTGGGACGGGCAGCAAAAGCAGGAAATCCTTCTCGAGTCATCTGCTACAACCCTTGGATCTGGCCTCGATTTACTGATTTTCAGGACTACTTCTGTGGAGAAGGATACGGTTTTCTGAACAATCATGAATGGCTACCGAAGAATGGATCAGGAATATTTACAGATGGTCCGCATAAATATTTGCGGGCGCACACCAACTTTATTCTAGAAAAAAGTTGGTGTCACTCATCTTCAGAATCTCCTATTCCACAGCCTCAAATACCCAAAGATAAGTTTTTGCAGGATATGGTTAGTGCCATAGAGGTTGGTATAGTTCCATCCGTCAATCTGGAAATTTATCAGGATGGTTCATGTTCAGATGATTCGATCGACTATATGAGAGCTATTAAAGCGTCAACGAATTAAATGCGCCAATATATAATTAAAATCTGATGTTGACGAAACCGTGATACCAAGGGGTTAAATAGAAATATAAAAACGAAAAATAGGGAGACGCATAAATATGGGAATGAAAAGGATGATAACTGGTGTTGATACTCATTTGATTAATCCGTACGCAAGTTCTCTCTTACGCCGGTTTGAATCAAAGTAGCCAGCTATTATACGACCTCTCTTCATCTACTAAAGTTATTGTTCTGATGATTTGTAAGGCTATTCAAACCCATTTTGTTCAGATTTGAATGCCGACAAAAACATTTTTGTCGTATCATTAAGGTTGCCATGAAAATCCCGTGTTTCTTGATCCGATTGATATTGACAGAATTTAGGTAGTGCGATAGAGCAATTACTCAAGAATGGACGACAACGATGACCGTAGTAAGCCTGTACGGTTTTTCGTTCGTCTTTTGTTACACGAACAATGGCTGTAGGACAGAAATATTAAACAATACTACTGTACCAGCTATTCCATGACAATCTACATCACCCTTTCTACCCAATTGGTCGACGGTTTCAAGGGTGGGAGTATTGATGGGTTCGGGAGAAATCGAAAAGCAGTGTGTTTCTTGATTAACGTCCGTTAAGTAAACCATTAGTTGTATATAATCCATGCGAAGTGGGTGATTTTCCCAATGTGGCCGGTCCCGATGAAATCTTTGGTTCGATTCCCCATTGTAAGATGCCATATGACGAAGGCAGAGTTCAGAGAAGCAGGTCTTTCCCCCAGAAGAAATTCAATTATGGGGAGAATGTTTTGATATCGTAAAAGTTTATCGAACTCCAGTGAATTTACAAGTACGTGACAATTTTTGGTTTGGTATTTGCCAAAAGGGTGCCACAGAACAGCCAAATCACCCTAATTTTTCGATCTTGATCGAAAAATTAATATAGTACTTTATTTCGTTAGACGTTCGTACTTCTTCAAGAATAACAAACCCGTTTTTCTGAAAACAGCCTAGAACTTCCTGTGTATTCACAATTCCCCTAGCAAGTGAAAAAGTTGTAACAGACATTTAGGTCTCTTATGTTGTAGTTTAGAATTAACTTGAATATTCTAATCAAATCAATACAAGTCAAAATTTAGTTGCTTAATTTGGGCTAAACGAGAGGTATCGTCCAACAGATCCTTGATGTTTTTCAAACATGATGACCGATA
Source organism: uncultured bacterium (assembly GCA_964451145.1). Classification (GTDB taxonomy): domain Bacteria; phylum Poribacteria; class WGA-4E; order WGA-4E; family UBA9662; genus TMED15. The sequence goes on from CAYVHK010000176.1 coordinate 1,816, forward strand.
ATAATACTAATTATTAGCTATTACGTGGAAATCCATTCTATCAAAATAGAACAGGAAGTGAAAGATGAGGTCGGCCTAAATTATGGAGACAAAAACTGATAATCATACGATGCCAATTATCGTTGATACCTGTACGTGAATCATATTTGTACAGATTGTAATAACATAAATCAATAGAATGGAAAGAAAAATGGTTTTGAGTCTTTCAAAATAAAGCAAGAGATCAGTTGATCTAATATTTCTAAGTTTTGAGGCTTTTTCAACCCCTTCAACAGGTGTACTTTCAGTATTCATTAGCTATCTAAATTTACGTGTTATATTGTAAGTCAAACTCCCCAGAATAGCGGGGATGCTCAAAGATGCCAAGGCAACTGAAATTCCAATTTTCGGATTTAATCCAAGTAGTATTTCACTATTAAGACCAACAGCGATACCGGTAAGCATAACAGGTTTACTCAGCCCAACAGCCAAACGTGTTAGCCGTCGGGATCCCCGATAATCCGGGTCATTACCGGTATCGATATATGCTTTAAAAATCCCTCGACAGCATCCTTCAGTACTCATTAGATACCAGCCGATGGCTGTTGAAACTCCAAGAGTCGCACCAAACCAGAATGGTAATTTTTCAGCGGCCTCAAAGCTTAACGCACTACCAAAAATCAGAGTTGTATTACCTAAAGTACTTCCATTCAACATGCCATAACCGATTTGTCGAACGAAAGTTCCCTTGGCTAGGGGCGGCTTAATATTTGGCTGGGAATAACCCAATTGAAACAAACCTAATAAAAACATACTTACAAGAATTCGATTTGTCATTTTAATCCTCATCTATTGTCAATTACAATCTATATTGCTTGTTTTCACGAGTTTTTATGACCATTGACCTCATCTACTCGACCAAGATTAACTTTCTACCGCTGAATCAAAAACTTCCCATAATTGATCTCAGATACTATTTCTTTTTTCCCTATTTTTTTAAGGAATAACAGTATTTTATTTCTATGATATTTTTGCGCTGAGGGTTGAATATTTGTAATTCTTTTTCCGTTAAAAGTCTGAATTTCATCTGATTACTTTTATTAATTCGATATTCAGTTTCAAAAATCAATCGGTATTTAAAACCCAATAGACCACCTAGCTGACCCAATTGTGAATGATAAAAGAATTCTGTGGCAATTTCTGGATCTAACTTCCAGTTTTTAATGTTGTATTTAATAACACTTTTCCAGCGGTAATTATGACTAATATAGTCCCCGTTTGACCGTGATTTACCCAGTTGATTTTGTTGTTGATATTGAAACCTATTCCTAAAAAAAAAACTTTTAATTTTGGTTTTATAGCTGGCATATAGATGGAATCGGAAATGATGTTCGAACCCTTGTTGATCACCAATATCATCATTAAGCCACAGGTGTCGCGATCCTAGGCCAAGTCTAAATTGGTTCGATAGATTATACTCAGCTTTTACTTGGGTTAGTAAACGATCGAAGACTGTCAGGTTGTCTTTCAGTCGGTGTTGTTTCTCTAGACTGAAAGTCCATTTTTTATTAAATTTGTAGCTGATTTGAGTCGACGACCAGAATCCAAAATCTCGGTTTTTGTCCAAAGCCTTGGTTTGTGCCCAAATTGTTGAATTAATTAAAAATACTGGCAGTAAAAACAAATATCTCATCTACTTATTTTTTGCAGGCAAACTGATTCTTTGCCTCCTCGCACAAACCATTTCGAATCAGAAACTCAAATCCAGTCCTACGCTTGGGTATCCATTCGTCCATATTGATAATGTAAATACCAAACCTGAAGTAAACCGCCCCCCCCAAAATAAAGTCTAATTTAACCCAATCAAATAAACAGACGATATTTACAAATTTACCAACCGAACATTGAGATAGATAAGGTGCCGGAAGGGTGAAAAACGTTGAATTTTAAAATAACTACTATTTATATTTCTCTATCAATTCAATATCAGTTTATGCAAATGCGAGAATCTAATATGAACAGGGCTGTAACACATAATAATTCTGTTAAAATATGAGCCATGGCATTTATTATTTGATCTACGATAATTTGTGGAGCAACGGCATCATCCCTCTGATCCACTAGTTGTTCCCGATATCGGCCGTTCCGGACTTTATCACGATCAAATGCAGTTTAATAACACCTGAATAACCCATGAACAATCGTTCAATTTTGTTAGGAAGAAGTGCATAGACAAGAATGGAATAAACGTTTTTCAATAGTTCTTGTTAAGTGAATGTACTCCCGGTTCCTGGCATTTTTTCTTTCATGAAAAACACGTTTATCACACTTCTACTCCCAGCAGTCCAATCCGAGCAATTTTCGACCTAGCGAGGTCAATCTAGCTGGTGGACGTTCCTTTTCCCAACCACGTGAATCTCCAGGGAAAGCATGAGAGGAAGGGGATTCCCGGTTTTTCCACATCTGGATTCGTTGCTGACGATATTCCTCATCATTGAGATTGGCAGGTCGCATGCTGATATATTGCGCCAGTCTGGGTCTGTCAGAAGTGTTGTGCCCACTGCCATGTGCAAGTGCCCGATGCCAGATGAGTAAGTCTCCAGCATTTCCCGGAATTGACTGCGGTGTAAACTGTTTGAGATCAGGTCGTACGTATTGATAGTCTGAAGAATGAGCTGCTCCAAAGTTTGTCAACTGATTGTGAATTCCAGGAATACACTGAAACCCACCCTGATTCTCCGCTGTATCGGTCAAATACAACACCCCTTGTACACCAAATTTCAAGGGCAATTTTGAAGTGTCCGCATCCCAGTGGATAAAACCTTTGTGTTCATAATCCGGATAATCCGGATGAGGCGGGGGTTTGAAGCTAATCCGATCGATTGACACCCACAACTGTTCTGTTCTCCATATCTCAGAAAATATCTGGTGCATGCGAGGATGTTGACGATTGTCCCACATAGCTGGGTGGTGATATATTTCGGCCATTCCATTAGTGCGAAGGGGGTTACGATACCAGTCCTCAGGCCTGTCTGGATCCATGCCCAGAAAATCGAACGTGGCCTCGATAGTGGCATCTAGATGGTCCTGTGGAACAGCGTTTGGTACCACAACGTAACCATTCTTTTTAAAAAAAGACCAATCTATTTCTGATAATATTGACATGTTTTTCCTCCATCTGTGTTAACTTAATATAGTTATATAGTTGGTTTAGATTATCATTCTTTCCTATCGCACAAGTCATCATTCGATTTAGTCAGTTCACTTACTTAATGCCATGCTTTGACAAACGAGCAATCAGGATAGTGATGAAATTTAGGCTAGCGAAGCGTCAGGAAAATGAGCCCAAATCCTGCGGTTCATATGACCAGTGGGCAAATTCCATTCCCTTCACTTTGCGTCCCATTTTTCTAATCCTAATTGTTGTCATCTTGTGATGAATACCGTTTTCCACTGATTCATCACTTAATTTCGAGTTTAAAGAAGTTATGGGAAAAATCGTTTCATAGTCATTCTCTGTAATCATAGTGCTAACTAGAAGACAATTTTTTCGACTTAGTCAAGATAAAATCGAATGAATTTCCAGCAAATGTAAATCCAAAATCCAAGCACCATGCTATCAATAATGGGTCGGAAATATTTCATTTTTGTTATGTGTGTGTGCAGCATTTTTATTGTTGAATCGACTAATAAATGCGAGCCTTTGACGCAAACCCAAACCACACAGCCAAAAACACAGATGAACAACAAAACGGGTATTGACCACAGAATCAGACTAATGGCATCCCTCCGTCCCCAGTTGTGATTGACATAGGTTCCGCCGATGATTAGAGATGAGATCGTAAACGAAATGTAATTGGTGATAGTGTTTCTTACTTTTTTATAATATAGAAATCCATCGGAGGTGTATTTTGGATTAGATGACATTCCACTTCTTCCTTCCATAAAAAATATCAATTCAGTACTAGTCAGGTACAAAATTATCCTTCATACATTATTGCCGATATTTTCTGATAATTCCTACTTTACCAAACCCCTCCTCTTGCTATGATTGATAGTAACTATCCGGGACTTTACATTTTACCACCAATTATGGATTAGTCTGGGTATCCAATGCAATTATAATCCACACTGATGTTTTGCGCTTAGATTTTCGATTCCATATTATTTTTCATGTTTACTCTGGTTTGAATGCAAACAGTTTTTGATCTGTAGTAGATATAAACTAGTAACAATTGACTTAACCTATTAAAACGGGGATTCAAAGATGAGTTATGTATGGGGTTTCATAACTAGTCGGAGTGCAAATCCTATCCCCCATAATTTCCTTAGACCTTCTCAGCAATCTTAAACTTCACCTCCATTTTCCCATCTGAATAAGCAGTTATTCGCCCTATGGTTGGCACAAGAAAAAATTGAGAACGAAAACCTGTTTTCTTTATTCCATTTCTCAAACAACACACTAGCTAGCATCACATAGGGTTACCTTTTTTGCTCCTAGTTATTTACTATGCTTGCTGACTAGAGCATGATTTGCTAATATGGACACAATCTACTAAACCTTTCGAAATTAAGAGGTCTACATATATTGATTCGCGTTATTAAAGCTGAGGGAGTAGGAAATATTCAGCTAGAAAAGGTTTCCACCCCTCATCCAAACAACTACCAAGTGCTAGTCAGAACAGAAAAAACCTTAATTAGTCGAGGGTCCGAATTATTTCGACGATACGTTATGGAGACGGCAGTTGATCCTTCGATTATGGGCTATTCGCTAACTGGTGTGGTAGAAAAAATCGGTTCTGAAGTTACCGAATACAAAATTGGTCAAAAAGTTATGGTCGTTGCTCCACACGCACAGTACGCCCTTGGCCATATTGGTTCATTGGTTAAGGGAAGTATAGTTAATCTGCCAGAACATATCTCTTTAGAAGAAGGAACTTTCCTGCCTTTGGCCAAATCCGCAACTTCTTGGGTAGATTCATCTGGAGTTAAGGCCGGAGATCGGGTCGTTATTCTAGGGCAAGGAGTTGTGGGCAGTATAGTAATGCAACTGCTTCGTCCTTATCACCTCGATCAGCTTATTACGGTTGACGCATTACCTAATCGTTGCCAACTTTCTCTGCAATTAGGAGCCGATGAAGCCATAAATGCAACCGATGTTGATCCCGTCTAAGCGGTCAAACAGCTGACCAACGGCCGCGGTGCAAACTTAGTGATCGATTGCGTAGGAGGATATGCCGGTATTAAGTCATTTGAGCAAGCGCAAGATATGGTGGCAGCCGGAGGAACCATCCAACTGATTGCCCTCTATCAGCAACAAGCTTTGCCACTCCATTCCAGCAAAATTATGAATAAGCGACTAATAGCCGGAATGCTGACGGACGAACCGTCGATTCAGACAACACAGAGGGCAATCGATAGTATTGAACAGGGAGTAATCCAAGTAAAAGAGATGATCACACACCAGTTTCCGTATACTGAGGCTAAGGCTGCTTTCGACTTTCTTTGGCAAACACCAGATAAAGAGCTGGGTATTTTGTTGGATTGGCAAGCATGCAGCTCGAAATAATTTTCGATGTGTGGTAGTTTTTCCTTCAGAGGTAGTATGTAGATGCAAAAAATCGATATGCATATTGGGGGGTGAAACTAAAAATAGAGCGCCAGCATCTTCAAGAATTTACTTTAGTTATCGGATAGAAACGGGAAATCATACTGAAATACACAAGGTGATGATCCTTCAATAGAATACGCTCTAAATCTTCTATATCTGTTACTTTTTTATGAGGTATATACTGTCAAATACATGTATAGTTTAAAAAATAGCACAAGTTGTCTTCTGATTGGATTTCAGTTAGTCAACGAAATTTGATTATGACTAAGCGATTTCAAGAATTTAAAATGTTTCTTTTCAACAAAGTGTACTTATTTGTGATCGACTATCGTTGATGTTGGCAACCGTAATTTCTATATATTAGATGAGAATAATGTCCTTGGATTGTGAAAATAACAGTGAATTGGGCGAACTGGTAATCTGATTAAACGTCGCCAACCCAATAAGGTTTTATATTTTCCTCTTGAACTCAAAAATTTTATTTTCTGAACCAATATAATACTCATAGAAACCCACGCAATATATAACCCGTGCGCGGAAGTTAGTTAGCAGCAGCCAGTTGTCTGCTTTTTTGCACTTCAATGCTAGCCGTCCTTCTATACTGTGATAACAGCTTTTATGATTGTCAACCGAGAAGGTCAAGGTAAAGTGAAATGAAATATGTACAATTAGTCAGTGGGAAGCCAGTTCCAACCATCGGTCTCGGTACCGCAGGCTTGTTTGAGGACAAGTGTGAACAAGCAGTACGATGGGCACTGGAGATGGGCTATCGATTGATCGATACAGCTTGGGCTTATAGAAATCAATCAGCCATCGGGCGTGCATTACGTCAGTCGGGAGTACCTCGGTCAGAGATCTTCATCTCAACCAAAATTTGGCGGGATAACCTTCACTATGATGGGGTACTTGAACAGTGTGATCAAATTCTAGATCAATTGCAGTTAGATTATGTCGATTTGTTATTAGCACATTGGCCGAGCGATGCACAGATCCGGGCGCGGCATCAGCCAACTAATATTACGCCACTGGCAGAAACTTTGATGGCTTTCAATGAAGTTCATCATCAAGGGAAAATTCGCCATCTTGGAGTTAGCAACTATAATGAAGAGTTGATTCAGCGAGCGCAACAACTGTCAACGGTGCCGATTGCCGTCAATCAAGTTCATTTTCACCTGCCAGATCCAAGTTGTAAAGAAAATGTATCAGACACACTACTGAATGCTTGTCATCAATCCAAAGTGGCTGTTATGGCCTATTGCCCTTTGGCTTCAGGTTGGTGTCCTGGAAAAGGTCATCTACTGCAACATCCTACTTTAATCGATATTGCTAATCAACATGGAAAAACGTCCGCTCAAATTGCTCTCAAATGGGCTATGGATCAAGAAACCATTATCATCCCTAAATCAGGATCTGAAATTCACCTACGCCAAAATATTGATATTTTTGATTTTGAACTGACTGCTGAACAGATGAAGCAGCTAAATTCCCTTTGAGAGCCATATTATGGATCAATTCTGAAAAAATTAAATAGACCACCCAAAGACGAGGCATTATCATATTGTAGTCATTTCATATTACAGTAAC
>CAYVHK010000177.1:0-8922 GCA_964451145.1 uncultured bacterium
GTTCGCTTCGATTTTAGCATTTCGGGGGGTGTGTGCCACCGGAATGAGTGCACATTCTTCGCCCGCACTTATTTCGCCAGTTGGAGCCGTCATTCGTTCAGCCGTGCTTCCTGGCTGGGGGCAGATACATGCCAGCCAATACTTTTCAGGCAGTTTTTCTCTTTTGGCGACGACTAGTTTACTAGCAGGTGGATTGGTAGCCCACCGTTCGTACCAAGCAACATATAACGATGAGTATATGCCAATTGCAACCCTAAACCCCAAGTCTGTTCAAGCCCTATCGATTTACAGTCGGGTGAACCAGATTTACAAGATTAGGCAGTTTTTCCTGTTAGCAACAGCAGGGGTTTGGGCTTATAGTGTGGTGGATTCTTATGTGGGAGCCAACATTCGGAATGCGAAGAATAAATCTCATCAGTTAGCCCGAGATGCGGCTACTATCGAAAAATTAAGTATTGAAATCGAGCCGAATAAAATTTCACTTGAATTTATGTTTTAGTTCATTATATGGTCTATTTATGTTATGGGAGGTTAAAAGACTTCACATGTGGTGCTCAGCTAGAGTAATTCTTATTCCTGTTTGTTTGTTGTTTTTGCTGGTTGGCTGCGGGGATGCACCTCCGATTGGTGAGCCACAGCCGGAAGAAATGGCGGCCATAACAGCGGTTTTAAAACGTTGGCGAGTCGGTTACGAAACCGAAGATGTTGAGATGTATATGAGTGCTTTCTGGGCCGATGGATTTCGTTGGGTTTCTGACATGGGAACCGACCAAGATAAAACTGATGATTACGAGTTTACCGATATTCGTCAAGAGAGGGAATCCGCCATCCGCGTATTCTCAAGTTACCAAGATTTGGAAATCGAGATTTCGGAACCTCCGGAAATTACACTCGATGAAGATCGTGCCCGAGCTGAAGTTCGGAACCATTATCGAATACAAGGTTTTGTTGCCGATGGTGAGTCTCTTCAAGGGGGATATACTGGCTGGTATGCTGAAGGCGATAATATTTTTACATTTGAATACCGAATAGACAAAGAAACGCAGAAAAAAGAATGGCGAATTACCGAGTGGGTTGACGAAGCTTTTACTAAGGACGAAATCGAGAGAGCAAATAATCTCTAACACCGTTTAAGTTAACTAACCTAGTTAAAAATGTCAACCGATGTACAATTACGAGATTACCTAGCAGTCATTAAAAAATACGATTTTGTGATTTCCCTTTGTCTAGTTGTAACAGTCGGTTGTGCTCTTTCGGTTGGCCTTTACTTGCCCAAAGATTACGCAGCCTCAACTCTAGTTCTGTTGGTGCAGCCAACCTCATCAGCAAATGTATCCTCAGCAAATGTTTTTCAAAGTGTCTTGTCTGGGGGATTAAATCGGGGCGAGATTGATACAGTCAAGCAACGTTTTTCTGCTGACTCGACTCTCAAATACGCTCTTCAAAGGTTGGAAGAAACCAATGCTGCTGGAGTTCAACAAATACCTTCTCTTGGTCAGTTAAAAGAGGGGTTGTCTGCCAAAAACCTACCAGACACAGATTTTATAGAAATTTCTCTTAAAGTTAATGAAAATAAGGGAGGCGCTCGACTTGCTGCGGCCTTAACCAATCAGTTGGTTTGGGACATGCAAGATATGCGGGAAAACGAAGATTTTTCGCGTACGGACCATCGTAGAGCTTTCTTAACCAAAAAGCTTTCAGATCTAATAGGTGAAATCCGTGAAGAAGAAAAACGGGCTTTTGAATTTGTACGTGAGCGAGGTAGTCCTGTAGTTTGGCAGGCTGAAGTTGCGAATGCTTTAGCTGAGCGTGCCGAATTGGTAAAAATGGAAACCGAGTCTAATCAAATGATCTATGGTGCGAAAAACGAGTTGGTTCGATTGAAAATCGAATTAGAAAAATATCCAGAATTTGCCAAAATATCTGAATCGGCTAATTTAGATCCGCAATGGTCTCAATACCACGAACGGCTAACGACGCTTAAAATTGATCTAAAAGGATTAGAAGCTAAGTTCGGTCGAAATTCCAAAGAAGTTCAAGCATATCAATCCCAAATTAAGGAATTAAGTAAAGAGCTGGCTTCTTTTGAAACTGACTTGCCCTTGCGGATAGTCAATGAAACACGAAGCGTGTCGCCAGTTTACGCGAGTTTGCAAGAAAAAGTACTATCTCAGCAATCGATTTTGGGGCTTGCTGAAAGCAGTATAATCACAATTAGCCAGCAACTAATAGAAGTTGAACGACACATTGCGAAAATTTTTGCGAATATCCCGGAAAGTGAGTTCCTTTACCAGCAGTTAAATCGAAAGATATCCACTGTTGCGGATTTGAGTAAGGAGGTTTATAGGCAAAGTTTGGATGCTGAGATTTTTCTGGCGGAATCTGAGTTTTGGCGCAAGAACAAAACTCAAAGGGAAATTAAGGGGGGAATTGAGATTGTCGATCCCGCAGTACCCCGAAAAGTGGCGGTTTTCCCTCGTCTAAAACTCGTTGTGTTAATTGCGGGAATTGTTGGCCTATCTTTGGGAATGTCAGTTGCATTGATAGCAGAATACTTGGCTGCGCCTGTTCTATCTGAAGACTGAAAATATTAGCCTAGTAATCTTTGTAGAAATTTCTTGACAGAAAATATAAATAGTGTTATCTTAGGCGCTGGCTTGGAATTGGAGATTTTTATCTTCTGTTTCCTCCCTGCATTATTCATTATTCATTCGCCGTTTGTATTGTATATTGTTAGGCGTATAGTGATGCCGCCATTTCAAGGACTGATGAGCCTTTTGGCGTGTATTCTTTGGCAAGTAAACCAAAATTTAGTTTAAGCGATTTAAGTTGGATGCTGGAACGATAGCCGATTGGTTGGCGTTAACGGATTTTTCTTTATCACTTAAAAATAGTAAATCGTTATGTCCCTCAAGGAGGCGAACAAAAACTAATGAGTGTACCTAAGCATTCTTTTTTTAATGGCTTGTTTGCTGTGGTGGGAACGATTGGGCTGATTTTTCTTTACGGTTGCAGTGGTGCTTTAGCACCGCAAAGCCTCGGCCCACAAGAACCCCTACTTCAGACGATTGAAGGTCAAGCCAAATTTTCAGCCCGATTCCAATTAGAGGAAGAACCACAATTCTTCTACGATCTGTTCGGTAAAGAACTTTTGGAAGGTAACGAAGTTTATAACTATCGTGAAATGAAAGAGTTCGACCAAAACGGTGAACTGGTCGTTGGCTGGACTGGGCAGTTGGACAGTGAGCGCTTCAGTGCCCAATTGGATCGTACAGTTTTGACCGAGGATAGTTTCAAAGGCAGACACGTTGAATTTGCGATTGGTGACGATATGCGAATCAAGCCTTCAACGCTGTTTCCTAATCGGTATATCATTTATAAAACTGAATTTGACGGTTTTCGGTGGGATCTATCATTTTCCCAAGAACGTCATCTCTTTACGCTCCTGAACTCTCGTATTTCAAACCCAGTTAAGCTTTCAGATGCGGCTGCTAATTTGGCACCGACATTAGGTCGTCGAAATGGCTTGAATGAAGATGCTGGTATGCGTCACATTGAGAACGCACGGCTCGTTGGTTTCCGGGCACAAGGATTATTAGGCGATGTTTTCCGGGTTGGTGTTACTTATGTCAACCTTCATAAAGAGCACCCTGAGCGCGTTGAAAACCCCATGATGGGCACTGTGGCCAATACTCCACCGGAGCAAATTGCAGTGGTTTTTCGTGATGATTCGCCAGAAGATAATCATGCAGCCGTATTTAGTGTTTTTGATCCAGCCAAGCACGCCGATTATATGAAGGGTGGTGTAGGTGCAGCTGTCAAATCCATAAAGGTAACGGTTACCACTCAAGAAATGGAAGAACCAGAGCCACTCACACCAGAAGAGATTAAGGAAGGCGTACGTCCTGGGAAACCGACTGCCAAGCCAGCCGAAACACTTCCTGCCATTGAAGTTGACTTGAGCGAAGTTGTTGCAGTGACTGGCAGCAAGCTAATCGAAGCTGGCGACTATAAATTAGTCGAAGGTTTTGACATGATGGCTTATATGTTCGATTTTGCTAAAAATGATATCGATATTCACACCGTGAAAAATGTCGAATTCGAGATGGAAGTTGCTGGCGACTACAATATTGTGGTTCAAGGATTTAGTAAGGCTAACATGAATGCTGATGATCCTTTGCTTGCTGAATGGATTAAGTCAGCTGATGGACATATAGACATGCCTTACCGGGACGTCATTCAAGCTCCTGGCAACTATGGTCAAACTGCTGATTTTCAAGACGATCGAGAAAATCAACAGCAAAATCCTGACATGTGGAAGAAGACACAGAAAAAAATCCGATATCAGTTCGGAGCGGCTCGTGCGGCAACGTTGTACGGTATCGACCTCGAAGGGACTGTCAAGAACGTTTACATTCGAGCTCACTATTCGGTCAATGGTAAGTTTAAGCAGTATCCCACTGTGTCTAAGAACAATATTGGGTTTAGCCGTTTAGCTGTTGGAGCAGAAGAAGAGTCTGATCCGGGCTTTGGAGCTAACGTCAGTAAAGATCCTAAAACTGGTCATGTTGTGGATGCTAACGGTATAAGAACCTATGCAGATACTGATGGTCAGGATTTCGAGTCCAAACTTGGTGGTTCTCCAAATGACGACGGCGACATGCAACGGGAAAAAGCTTGGTTTGTCAATCTAAGGCAACGATTTGAGGTGGCTGAGCGACCACTGTACTTAGAACAGGCGGTTTACCATATTGATCCTGGTTACACTACCACCTATAAGAATTTTGGTGCCAATACCGATCGTGACCAACCTTATTCATTGCCTAGGACGCCGGAATCTGGTTCCGAATTCGATCCTTATGATGAAGTCAACTATATGTTGATTGAAGATGATGATGATGACGACGATTGGCCAGATGATATCGATTTTGATGGTGTACTGCCTCAAGCCGATGACCGAGATCAAAATGGCATCTTGGATTATCAAGAAGACTTCTTGGTATTTGAAGCTGATCCACCTGTTTTTGATGATTTGATTGATCTTAATAACAATGGCATCATTGATTCTCTGGAAGATGATTATGAGCCGGAGTATGAGTATGGTATCAATCGAAAAGGCTGGCACGTAACAGCTAGTTACGACATTCTCGATAATCTAACTTTTAAAGCTGGATGGTTAAACGAGAGTGAAGTTTCAAGTGCGCGCCAAAATAACAACAAGTATATACACATCAACTATCAGCGAGACATTCCATCGTTTGGTACTATCTTGTTCCAAAACCGGTTTGTCCGTGTTCGAGATGACATTCCAGATTATTCGATAACATTGTTTATTGGTGGTCAAGAAGCTGAAAGTGTCCAAGATGAACTCGATTATTACAATGCTCGAGTTAATACATCAACACTACAATTCCTCTTCACCCAAATTCCAGGTTTAACTTTAGAAACTAAGTTTTTGGTCCGGATTCAGAAGCAATTCTCTCCGGAGGATGAACAAGCTATCGCTTTGGACATGGAAGATACTGAGCGAAATGAACGTGTTGATTTCATGGTTCCTATTGAGCAGGTTCGTGCTGATGGAGACAAGCGTGCATCTACCATTTATCCTGATATGGGACAAACTCCTGTCAAATTAGAAGGTGGGAAGTTGGCCGCTAATACCGATCCAGATGGTACAGGCTTAGATCACAACAAGGAAAACTGGAAAACGCGTCGATATGCGAGCAAAACAGCAAGAACTCAAGTTTCTATTCTGAAGGCTAAGTATGAAATTCCTTTAGGTGACTTGCCAGGTTTTGACAAGGTTGGTGAAGATTTAACTTTAACGCCGATGGTTAAGTTTATCTGGGATAAAGCGTTTGACCGAAAGGCTGACGAAATCCCGACAACCTTGAATCCCAAGATTTATGTTCCGACCGATCCTGAACCCGTAGAATATCTGCGCTATAATAGGAAGAGTCGTGAGGACATTAAAGGATTTAGGATTGATTATCAATTTACCCAAAGAATGAATGTCATTGCTGGCTATCAAAATAGAAAATTTACTAACCGAGATGACAGCTTCAAGAATTTCTTGGAGAAGTTTCCGGAAGATGAGCCAGTGCCGTTGCTCTATCGAAAGCACTTGAGAACACGGATTTTGGAACTTCAAGCCATTAATCGTGGTGAGTGGCTTGGTTTCAATATTGTAGTTCTCGCCGGTTTCAGACGGACCACTATCATGTGGACACCTGACGATTTGGTTGAGAAAGACGGTTACTTCGATTCTGAAAACGAGCCAACAAGCGTTAAGAGCCGAAGTAATACGACCTTCGTCCGAGCAATGATGGGCTTCTAGAGTCCAAAACATTAAAAAGGCCCTCCGGCTTAGGGGGGCTTTTTTATTGCCTTTGACTTTAATGTTCAAAGAAAGGCAGTACGTGATTGTCGGTCAAATAGATTATTGCTTAGAGATATTAGCCCTTTAGTTTCTTTGGCAAGTCGATTTTTCTCTTATTGACCGAAACTTTGCATTCCTTTGGGGGTTATTACCGCTGTAGGAATTTTTTGATTCCAACTGTTTCCTGAGAATACATTTTAATTTAGGAGAGAATGAATGAAACGTTTGAGTTTGATACTCACCCTATCACTTTTAGTTTTTGCTAGCTTAAGTTTTGCGCAAGACTCTACTACTGGAATTGTCCGAGGTCAAGTTCTGGATACAACCAGTCAAAGAAACCCTGTTGCGGGTGTTGCAATCGTCATTGTCGGAACGAGTGGAGAACAATTTGAAGCCACAACAGATGAAGCTGGTTCCTATCGGATGGAAAATGTGCAACCTGGGCGCTATTTGTTTACGATCAGTAAATCTACTTATGGATCAAGACAAGGTTTTAAAGCGGTTACTGTTATTGCCGGTGGAGATCACTTCCAAGATCTAAAAATTACCAAAAAAGATACTGTGGTTACCTTTTTCCAAAAATTTGGTTTTGTCTTTTGGCCACTTCTTCTTTGCTCGGTTTTAGCTATCACTTTTATCATTGAGCGTCTAATTAGCTTCTTAGGGGCTAACAGTTCGACTATCCCATTTGATCAACTCTTGGCTAGTGTGACGGATTCTGTGCGCAATGGAAATACGATGGAAGCCGTTTCAACTTGCGAGGAAGCTGGCGGTCCCATTGCTAATGTTTTAAAAGCAGGTTTGTTGCAGTATAGTCAAGCTCAGGTTGAAGACCGGGATGTTTCTAAGGAAGAAGTCATGGAAAGCTTCTCAGAAGCCAGTTTAACTGAAATACCAGAATTGGAAGCTAACTTAGTGGTTTTGAGCACAATTGCTGCCATTTCGCCCTTGTTTGGTCTTCTTGGTACAGTGACAGGTATGATTAGTGCGTTTACAACTATTGCGCTAGAAGGAACAGGAGACCCACAAGAATTGGCTGGTGGTATTTCTCAGGCGCTATTGACAACTGCAGGCGGCTTAACAATCGCTATTCCTTGTTTAATTGGTTTCAACGCGTTTGACGCCGCGGTGAACCGAAAAGTCAATAATATTGAAATTGCATCAGCTGAAGTTGTAACTGCCTTGGTATCAAGCCAAAGCAAGTAGGATAAATTGCATTGTTGCACACTGAGGAGCAGCTACCTGTTCTTCAGTGTTGCTGAGTAGAGGAAAAATATGCCAGCAATAAAAGAAGGGAGAAAGTCAAAAACAGTTGAGATGGACATGGCTCCAATGATCGACTGTGTGTTTCTACTTTTGATTTTCTTTATGGTTGCCACGACTTTTGCGCCAATGCCTGGACTGCGTGTACAATTGCCACCTCCTGGAAAACCCAATCCGAATAAACCGAAAGGTCTAATTATTCGGGTTGCGAACCCGGATCCCGGGCAATTTCAAGGCGTAATGATGCTAAATGAAGACGTTGTTCAGTTTGACGATCTGTTTAATATGCTCGTCAACAAACCTGATGAAATAAAAACTATGTTGATCATTCAATCTGAGCGCGACGTTATGCATGAGCAAGTTGTTCGAGTGATGGATGTTGCCAAACAGTCGGGTATTGTCAAGATCGGTTTTGCCGTGGTCGCCAGAGAGTAAGTCAGCTGCAAAAAGGAGTGTATATAGTATGGCAATAAAAAGACGTTTAAAGGACAGAGACACAGAGTTGCAAATGGCACCCATGATCGACTGTGTATTTCTGTTGTTGATTTTTTTTATGGTAACGGCGGTTATGAAAGTTGAACCCAACTTTACCATTACTTTACCACGTTCTGATACTCAACATGAGTTTCCTAGAAAAAAATATAATCTTTTTGTCGGGCAGAACGACGAGATTGCTATCGATGACCAAACATATGACTTGGAAAGTATGGAGCGCTTCCTCGCCTCCCATAAAGATCATATTAGCACCTTGATTATTAAAGGCGATAAGCGAGCTAAGCATGGCACTATCATTGATGTGATGGAACGTGCTAAGTTGCAACTTGATAACGAAGATGGTCAGGAAATTGCCTTAGCGGTTAGGGAAGAAAAATAGCATCTCCAACAAGATTGTAGATGAAACAAAAAAGGCAGCAAGCATATGTTTGCTGCCTTTTTTATTTCATCTACATTTTTATAATTTTCAATTCTATCAACAAATTACGAGGACATGATGCTTGTGAAGCGGAAATTAGGCATTATATCAATATTATTTCTTTTCTTACCTTTATTATCTTTCTCTGAAAAAAACGACAATGATGATCTATCTTATAATATATTTGAAGAGTTAACAGAAGAACAAAAGTCGCAAGTAGATGTCCAAGTTAAAGAAATGCGTGACGCAGGCGCTAATGACACCGACGATACTGATGACACCGACAATACTGATGACACCGAAAAAACTGATGACACAGAAAAAACTGAAGACACAGACAATACTGATGACACTGATGACACTGATG
>CAYVHK010000178.1:0-3312 GCA_964451145.1 uncultured bacterium
GTTTGACAACATGCATTTCGTACGCTTCTTTGCTAGAGCCTATTCCTTTATCTCTCATATGACGAAAGTCGAATTTATCATTAATGAATATTGGGTGAAAAGTTGAAAGTACGATTGGGTTTGAGTCAGAACCACTTTTGATATTGATAGCATTTAAGTTCAGATTGTATTTCTCATAAAATATTTCTCTAATGTCAAATAAAGAGAAAGCTCTTCTTGCTAAGTAATTACATTTATCTAAAAAGTCCCCCACTCTTCTATCTCCATAAACATGTTGTTCAAAAAGGATAGCTGCCGTTTTTGATAATGTTTTCTCAGCTCCCTGTAGTACATTAAACTCATTATTTTCAACATCCATTTTTATAAAATAAGGTTCTGGAAAATTAAATTTGTTTAATAGGTTATCTAGGGTAGTACAATTGATATATTTTTTCCTTTCATTATCTTCTTGATCTTCAGCTACTTGAAAGCCATAGAGATTGTTAGGTTGATCTACCATGGATAATTTACCTTCATGTGCTGAAAGGGCGATTATTCGATATGGTATTCCCAGGTTATCTTCAATTTCTTTTAAACTAGACTCAAAAATATTGTTAGCATCTATATTCAAAACATGAAGATCCCTCTTTAAAAAAAGATAACGGAGGCCAAAAGAACCATCAGCGCAACCAATATCTATGAACGTTTTTATAGGAACCCCACCTTGGAGTAAGGATATAAAAGATTTTTGAAAGCCGTCAACTTCTATATTTAAATCAGCCATTTGGTAAATCCTACTGGTTTAGTATTATTGAATAATTAAGAATATGTTGGATAATCATTCTTGATTCTGATGGTTGGTTTCTGATAAGGATAAGATTAAGAAATATAATAGAAAATTAAGAAAGGAACAACAGATTGTGGTGATTATAATTTAACTAAATTAGGTCAAAGAAAGGCCGATTTTATTATTTATAGATACTCTCGTTCATATTACATTATATATTTATAATTGGTCTAATTATTTTCGTGTTATTGGATCTATTATCCTACCGTTTTTTGATGTCAAACTTTGAACTAAGTATTAACGGATAATAAATTTTGACTTAAATACTACCACTTGTTTTTGATATAAAATTCCGTTTACTTTTTCCATTTAAATATTTCTTCTTTCTTATATGATTAATTTTTATTTGCGTGATTTTTCGTACAAAGACTATTTTTTTAGCCAAAGGACAATTAGGTAATTATTCACTGGCTGTTATTATTCTCCTATTAGTCTTAAAATAACAAAACGCTTTGATAGTTCGAAACTGGATAATGTATTTGGATAAATCCTAACTTTTTCCAAAAAAGCCAGAATGTTCACCAACCCTACTAGAAAAAAAAGAATAGTAAATTATGGCAAGAAATGGAAAAAGGATAGTGGAAAGCCCTGACTTGAATAGTTACTTGGTCAGAAGAAGGTTTATAATTTTTTCTTATTAGAAATAGGATTCTTGAAGTTTCATTCAGACCAGTTACCTTTGACTTTCAGGACAGTAACACATTACCTGCCATTAATCTGCATTACAAAACAGACAACTGTCCCACAAAATCTAATAGAAGTTTTTGTTCATAAAATGAACAAAAACGACCCATATTCAATGCTAAGAACCACCATAAATAAAAACTATGGGACTAAAAATAGATGCTCTGGCGAGATAGCAAAATTCTAATTTGAATATTTATGAATATTCAAAATGAGAACTTAATTGTTGAGGCTAATTTTCATGTAGCAAAAATGTATCCATCTTTGAAAAAAGGTGTTTCGATGCATCCGCCAAACATTTTTAGGATTTTCAAAGTCGAAGTTTTTAATATTTGGAACAGTTGGATCATCCAAATCACGTTTTGCTTCATTAGCTAGCCTACCACAGTTGTATTCTGGGTGTCCCATGTGCATTATTTGTTTCTGATCTGTAGTTTCAAAAATTGTGTAACCAGTTTCTTCGCTAAAGGCCAACAAATTCAATATTCCGTTTTTCTGCGCAGCTTCCATTTCTGAGTTTGACGTGCCAGCTATTCTGCTCTGAGGACATACAAACTTATCATCTAGAGATCCCATTATTGGATGGTAAGTTGCTAGGTTTTGCAACTCAAACACCCCAAATAATTTCTCTTTAAAAATTAATTTGGGTATTCCAACCATGTATGCTAATGCCATAGCTCCCCAACACAAACCCAGCGTGCTTGGACATGTTCTCCTAGAATGATTTGTTAATTCTACGATTTCTTCCCAGTACCTCACATCTTCAAAACTTAGATGTTCTACGGGGGCACCAGTTACTATCAATCCGTCTAGCGGCTTTTCCTTTGTAGCATCTTCATAGGTTAAGTACAGTTCATCTAGGTGGCTTTCGGGCCATGTTTTGTAAATATGGGATTGTAACTTGATCCATATTGGTTCAATTTGGAGAATCGATAATCCAAGGGGATTAAGTAAATTTAGTTCGTACTGTTCTCCTAAAGGCATTATGTTTAGGATTCCTATACGAAGAGGTCGAATATCTTGGCTTTGAGCCTGATCTAGTGAAATCCATTTTATTCCATTCTTTTCTATTAAAGGAACTGCATGATAATCAGATCTGATTATTAACGTCATTATTTGGTTATTTACTACATTTTAAGATAGCACATCTAACATGGAAATGTGCTATCTTAAAATAAATAGGGAACTACGTCATTGCAGATAGTGCTTGATCAATATCTGATTTGATATCATCAATGTGTTCTATGCCTACTGAAATGCGTACCATTGTTGGTTCAACTCCAGCAGAAAGCTGCTCATTTTCAGTCAATTGTTGATGAGTAGTAGATGCCGGGTGTATAACAAGAGTTTTAGCATCTCCGACATTTGCAAGGTGACTTGCCAGCTTTAATGAATTGATAAAAGTAACCGCATCATCATAACCTCCCTTAAGAGATACAGTGAGCATCGAACCATAACCTCTTTTCAAATACTTTTCTGCCACTTCTTTATAAGGGTTAGACGGAAGACTTGGATGATTAACTGAATCGACTTTAGGATGAGTTTCGAGCCATCCTGCTAATGCTAAGGCATTGTCATTATGCCTCTCGATTCTCAAGGATAGTGTTTCTAAGCCTTGCAGCAGTAGAAAAGAATTGAATGGACTGAGAGCTGCCCCGTAGTCTCTTAATATTTCCAGCCGAGCTCTCAAACCAAAAGCAAGATTACGATCCGCTGGAACACCAAGAGAAGAACATATTTCGCTTCCAAAACCAAATGCATCCCAATGTATTAGGCCATGGTATGCATCACTTGGTTTCGTA
>CAYVHK010000178.1:3322-8218 GCA_964451145.1 uncultured bacterium
AAACAAGGGGAAATTACCATTTCCCCAATTGAAAGTTCCAGCATCTACTATCACGCCAGCGATACTATTTCCATGACCACCAATCCATTTTGTGGCACTTTGAACCACAACATCGGCTCCATGATCTATTGGTCTAATTAATGCACCTGCAGCACCCAAGGTATTGTCAACAATTAGTGGTATGTTATTTGAATGTGCAAGATTAGCCAAACCCTCAAAATCAGGAACATTAAATTTGGGGTTTCCCATAGATTCAATATACAGCGCTTTTGTATTGTCATCAATTTGTTTTTCGAAGCTTGCTACATCATCACCATCTGCGAATTTGACATTTATTCCTAATCTCGGAAATTGAACTTTAAATTGGTTATACGTTCCACCATAAAGGAATGATGTTGAGACAAAATTGTCTCCGGCCTGCATAATATTTGCTATAGCAGCAAATTGAGATGCTTGTCCTGAGGCGGTCGCTAACCCAGACACTCCTCCTTCCAATGCGGCAACTCTTTTTTCAAACACATCGGTTGTAGGATTCATTATTCTTGTGTATATGTTTCCAAATTCCTTTAGTCCGAAAAGATTCGCACCATGTTCAGCATTATCAAATACAAACGAGGTTGTTTGATATATTGGTACTGCTCTAGCGTTGGTTGCAGGATCAGGTTCTTGTCCTGCGTGTAATTGTAGAGTTTCAAATTTATAATCGCTCACTACCATCTCCTTTATAATTAATCTATACGTATACTAGAAAAAGTTAAGCTAGATCCTACTAAACATCTATAATTTTTTGATTATATGGAGAAAAAATTCCTTATTCAATTAGGTACATTATGGAAACTCTATGAATAAACTGAAGATCTAAAAATAAACTTAAACACTTCATATATTGTAAGTTTAAAATCCTTGAATTGTCCTGAATATAGCACCTCATTTTACTTAAAATAACAAAAAGTTGAAGTAAAGTCAACGCTTTATGAACCCTAAATAATTTGGCAAAGTAGTAACCTTGACATAGCGATAATTTAGGGTTATATTGGCCGGCCACTTAAGAGATTGATTATTATGAAAATTCGAATGGCCCAGTATGGCGTTTTGCATGACCATGCATCTGGTAAAACATCAGTAATGAAAAGAAGCCCGGATGTCGATTTTGCAGGCATTTGCGAGCCAAATCGATCAGCTAGACAAGAACGAGAAAACGATAGCCTGTATCAGGGGATGCATTGGTTTTCATCACCAACTGAAATGCTAGAAGATGAAACCATTCAAGCTATTGCTATCCAAGGTCGTGTCTCCGATAATCTTGATTTTGCTCGTCAAGCTCTGAACCACAATAAACACATTTGGCTCGACAAGCCAGCTGGAGACGATTTAAAAAGTTTCCGAAATGTGTTAAAAATAGCACGTGAGAAAAACTTACAAGTTCAGTTGGGTTATATGTTTCGCTATAACTCTGGATTTCAGTTTCTATTGAGTTTGTCTGAGAGTGGTAGACTTGGCCAAATTTTTTCAGTCAGGGCCCGCATTTCAACTGGTAATGTTAACGAAGCTCACTGGAAGCGTTGGGACTCAATAGGTGAAAAGCAAGGCGGAATTGTATTCATCTTGGCCTGCCATTTGATTGATATTATTGTGTCCTTAATGGGTCGACCAGATGGAGTCACTCCTTTTTTGAGACACGATGGTAGTGAATTTGACTGGTTTCAAGATAATAACTTGGTCATTTTTGAATATAAATTTGGCCAGGCTATTTTAGAATCGACGGCTTTGGAAGTTTCTCCTGGGTCATCTCGGCGAATTGAGGTTTATGGCACAAGAGGTAGCATTATCATAGAACCTCTCGAACCGCCTCAGTTGCGACTATGCTTGGATATTGATCGTGATGGATATAAAAAAGGTTGGCAAACAGTGCTTGTAGAAGATCGCCCTCGTTATGTCGAAAGTCTACGATCTCTTATAGCTGTAATTCGAGGGCAAAAGCAACCCAATTGTTCACTTGATCACGAATATACTGTGCAAGAAACAGTCCTTCGAGCTTCTAGCTTAGAGACATAAATGACGTTTTTTGACTTTCCGTTTGCTGTTTGATAAAATCAACTGTCCGATGTAGGTTGGGAGTGAGTCCTGATAGTTATTAAACCAACTATTGGCAGAATTAAGCTTGATGAAAAATGGTGAGGAGTAGATGGCACGTGTATTAATTGCTGGTGGAGCCGGTTTTCTTGGTTCACATCTTTGTGACCTATTTTGGCAAAAGGGTTTCGAGGTGGTCTGTGTAGACAATTTAGTTACTGGCAATGCCCGCAATATTCAGCATTTAGTTGATGATGAGCGTTTTACTTACCTCAATCACGATATTACACAGTCGCTTGATATTAATCTGAATTTGGATTACGTGCTGAATTTTGCTAGTCCGGCTAGTCCGCCTGACTATTACCGTTTGCCAATTCAAACTATGCTGGTCGGTTCAGTCGGCACGTACAATCTTTTGGAGTTGGCTAAGGCTAGATCCGCAGTTTTTATGATGGCTTCTACCTCAGAGATTTATGGAGATCCCCAAGTCTCGCCACAACCGGAAGATTACTGGGGAAATGTTAATCCGATTGGCCCACGAAGTGTCTACGATGAAGCCAAGCGGTTTTCAGAAGCGATGACCATGTCTTATCGTCGTGAGTTTGATCTTGATACTCGACTGTTACGGATTTTCAATGTGTATGGTCCACGTATGAAGCCCAAGGACGGTCGGGCTATCCCTAATTTTATTGACCAAGCATTGAACAATCAACCCATTACTGTATATGGCGATGGAAGTCAAACACGCAGCTTCTGTTACTACCAGGACGAAGTTGAGGGGATCTATCGCTTGTTGTTATCTGACCTGACCGATCCAATCAATATTGGCAATCCAAATGAGTTGACTATTCTCGAGTTGGCAAAAATGATTATTGAGTTGACTGATAGTCAAAGTGAAATTATTTTTCAAGATTTACCAACTGATGATCCTAAAATTCGACGGCCGGACATCAGCCGAGCCCAACAATATTTGGATTGGCAACCAGTTGTCGATCTTCGCGATGGACTTACCCAAACGATTTAATATTTCTTGAATTTGTCCAATGTCAGTTAATGCAGTCATTCTGTCGGCCGGTCAGGGTAGAAAAGTTTGGCCCTATGGTGAGTTTCGTCAAAAATGTACTCTTCCTGTCTGTAATACACCCATTGTGCGTCGTCTAGTTCGTCAACTGATCGAGGTCGGGGTTGAACAGGTAACTGTTGTTGTTGGGCACCATGCCCAACAAGTTATCTCCGTTACAGCTGATACGCCTAATGTAACATTTGTAAACCAACAATCACTCGACGGTACGGCTCTTGCCTCTTATCAAGCTATTCAGTCTCAATCAGAATCAGATCACTATCTAGTTGTAGCTGGAGACGTGGTTCTTACTAAGGCTGATTTACGTCGATTCATTGGCCAAGTTGGAGAGGCCGAAGCAACAGCATTAGTAAACCGCCTAGATAAGGAAGATCCATCAAACTGGATTTGTGCTGGAGTCAATAACGATTATATCACCGGTATCGAAGGTCATCCGCGTGGTGGCAGCTTCCGTCTCTGCGGTATTTATAGTTTTTGCCGGTCAGCTATTGATTATATTCGTCGAAATCCTGGTGTCGCTACACCGGTACCGGTTGGTGGAATGCCACCAACAGAAGCCGAAATTGCCCATTCTCTTCAAATGATGATCGATGATAATCGCCCTGTATTAGCGATTGAGACCGAACAATTGTTTGTTGATGTGGATAAACCGTGGCACCTTCTAGAAGCCAATTATCGTTTGAAAGATCATCTGATTCAGCAAATTTACAAAGACCAAATTGACACTGGTGCCGAGATTTCCGATAACGCTGATATTAGTGGGCATGTAGTTTTGGGAAAAAATTCACGAATTGGCAAACGAGTAGTAGTAAAAGGTGATCTAATTGCAGGTGCTAACAACAATATCACTAACGGT
Organism: uncultured bacterium; assembly: GCA_964451145.1. Classification (GTDB taxonomy): domain Bacteria; phylum Poribacteria; class WGA-4E; order WGA-4E; family UBA9662; genus TMED15. Next base: position 7,333 of record CAYVHK010000178.1, read on the forward strand.
GCAATTTTGGGTGGGGGTTTGATTATTGGAGATCAGTGTCGAATTAGCGATTACTGTGAGGTTGGTTCTAGTGTAATTGGCAATCAGTGTATTATTGGACACGGAGCAGAAATGTCCGGGGTTTTGTTCGATAAAGTCTACCTTTATCACTATTGCGAGATGTCGGGTGTCTTCGGTACTGCTACTGACATTGGAGCCGCTACGGTCTGTGGCACACTCCGCTTTGACGATGCCGATACCGCTCATCAGATTAATGGGCGTTATGAAATACCTGCCTATGGGGCCAATTCAACCTACATGGGTGAGTATTGTCGTACTGGGGTTAATGCGATGATTATGCCAGGGCGCAAGATAGGTTCTTACAGTGTGGTTGGTGCTGGTGTATTACTCAATGAAGATGTGCCTAGCCGAACTATGATTACTGTCAAACAAGAATTAGTGAAAAAAACATGGGGACCTTCTCGCTACGGTTGGTAGTCATCAAATCAATTCTGGAATGTCCTTTTTCTTTTTTATCGATCATCTTTATGTAATGACCACGACCTATTATTTCCTTAATTTATTTCCTTAATCTTAATTTTCTTTCAGCTTAATACAATAATTGAGATACCTATCTAGATGGGTCAATGCTCTCCTAGATTGTTTTGACACTGCTGTTTCTTCCTGCTTCTCACTTCGTTTAATACGTATCTTTTGTTTTTGACTGCCTGATTTTCTGTTCAGTTAATAGAATTTATCATAACCATATACATTAGAAATTAAACCATAAGTGAAAGTTAATGAATTAAGAATGGTTATCGAATCTACTATTGGTTACGATCCGGATTTGGTGTGGTGTTGAATGATAAAAATATGAATTCTAAGATGAGTATCGTCGAGTATTCTT
>CAYVHK010000178.1:8228-8904 GCA_964451145.1 uncultured bacterium
AATAGACCATTTTTAAAATTTAGCTTATAAACAATAAATAAGAAGTAGTTCTTTAATCGTGGCATTTCAGAACCAGTATATTATAGTTTTATAAGCCATATCGTAAGATGATATGTGTAGGAAGATCAACAAGAAAAGTATGACTCGTTCCCAAAAATTAACGATTGAACAAGCTACTAACCCTTCTCAAGATCAAGTTAATGAATTGATCAGCCTATATAATTCAGGGCAAATGAAAAGAAGTCTAGAAATTTGCCGAAAATTACTACAAACCTACCCAAAATCATTATTTCTTCTTAGCATTTTAGGATCAACATTACTAAAGCAGGAAAAGTTAATGGAAACGGTTGATGTGTACGATAGGATGATTCAGCTGAAACCTGGTTGCGCAGAGATTTACAGTAATCGTGGGGTTGTTTTGGTAAAATTGGGTAGACTAACAGAGGCGGTAACTAGCTGCGATCATGCGATTACACTGAAACCTGATTTTTTGGAGGCTTATTATAATCGTGGCAATGCACTGAGAGATCTAGGACAGCAAAAGGAAGCAGTGAAAAGCTATGACCGAGCGATTGAGTTAAATCCACAATATGTCGAAGCATATCTCAACCGTGGCAATGTACTGAGAGATCTAGGACAGCAAAAGGAAGCAGTGAAAAGCTATGACCGAGCGATT
>CAYVHK010000179.1:0-4765 GCA_964451145.1 uncultured bacterium
GATAAACAACTAATCCAAAATTTCGAAAAAAATATTGATTAGAAAAAATTGTCTTATCTAATTGAATTTCCAACAAATTAGGACTAAGCATTATGAAGTTGACACAATGTTTTCAAGAATTAGCATTAGCCATCTCAAATGTGAAAATAGTCTGAAAAACTTGGGCATAACTTTGCAGCATTCTGGATCATAGATTTGGTTGGTTAGTACTAGATTTAGTAAGCCATTACTTTGGAAACATAGAAATTTTTATTCCAATAACATGTGTAAATTGGAATAAAAATGCTAATTAAATTACTCAAAAACCTAATTTTTCGTTAGATTTTCAAGTGAAAAGAAAAATCTCGAACAATAATTGTCTATTTTCGTCTAAATATCATGAAGAAATAGTACGCAGTTACTTGGGGGGAGAAAAAACTAAATGTTATGTAGAAGATTTTATACTTTATTTTTCACAATAATTTTAGTATTCGTGTCAATAATATTGAATGCTGAAGAAACTTCTTCATCAGAAGATCTAGATCGTTTTGATACAGATGGAGATACTAAGCTCAGCCCAGAAGAAATAGAGGTGATGTTTGAGGCTATTATTTTCGAAGTCTTCACTGGACAAACAATAAATCAAGAGGATTTAAGAGGTCTGCGCCGTGGTCGCAAAGGGGGGATAAGACCGAATCGACCGGAGAAAAAGCTCACCCAAAAATTTGATACTGATAAGAACGGGTTTCTGGATTCGGCTGAACGTCAAAAAGCCTTGAAGGAAGTCCAAAGAGACGATCGACAAGGGGGACCTCGAGGTAGACGCCAAAGAGGTGGTCAAGTTCAGGTTAGCACTCCCGGCCCACGAATTTCACCTAAGGACGTCAGGAATTACCCTAGGGCAAAGCTGTATGACCCGTCTGTCTTGCGGACGATTTTTATCGAATTTGACACCAAAATCTGGGAAGAGGAGATGGCTAAATTTAAGAATACCGATATCGAAATGCCGGCAACCATTACGGTCGATGGCAGAAAGTATCCGATGGTTGGAGTTAAGTTTCGTGGTCAATCATCCTTTGGTCATGTTCCTGCAAAATTGAAACGTTCCCTGAATCTGTCGATGGATTTTATCGATCGATATCAACGGCTCTACGGATATAAAACTATTAATCTATTAAACTGTAACGGTGATGCTTCATTTCTAAGTAGTATCTTGTATTCGCACCTAGCATCTGATTATCTGCCCGTGCCCCAGGCAAACATAGTGAAAGTGGTTATCAATGGTGAAAGTTGGGGCCTTTACTCCAATGTTCAACAATACAACAAAGATTTTCTGAAGGAATTTTATGGCACCACTGCTGGCGCACGCTGGAAAGTACCCGGTAGCCCCAATGCTGATGGAGGACTACGTTATCTGGGAGAGGACATAGGTGGTTATCGCCAACGGTTTGAGATTAAGTCCAAAGACGATGAAAAATCCTGGAAATCGTTAATTAATCTCTGCAAGGTTCTCAATGAAACACCTACTACGGATTTGCCCAAGGCCATTGAACAGATTTTGAACGTGGACGGAGTATTGCGCTTCTTGGCCATTGATGTTGTGGTCGTTAACAGCGATGGTTACTGGACGCGTGCCAGTGATTACAGTATCTATCTGCAGCCCTCAGGATTATTTCACATTCTTCCTCATGATATGAATGAAGCGTTCCGTGACGGCCGCAGATCGGGAGGCGGACCACCAGACAGTAGTTTTAGAGGCCAGAGACCAGATTTCCGACCGGATCATCTTCTGGAGGAAACTATTGATGTGGATAAAGGTGAAGGACTTAGTGCCAAGGAATTTGAACCTATGGATGATCTGGTTTTACCTTCAGGCGGTGTATTTGGACAAACTGGCCCTCCAAGAGGAGGTCGTGGTCATGGAGATTCGACGCTAGAGCCCTTAGTGGGTTTGGATCGTGAAAGGATGCCTTTACGCAGTAAATTGCTAGCCGTTCCCCAATACCATACACGCTACCTGCAGTATATCAGAATTATTGCAGAAAAAAGCCTAACCCATAAAAACCTGTCACCGGTAATCGCTCACTACCGTAAATTGATGGATGCTGAAGTTAAAATCGATACCCGAAAAATATCATCACATGAGGCCTTTACCCGTGCCACAATTCCCCTAAAGGAAAACGAAGGAGCAGTTTCGGGAAGTCTCAATGACTTTATTGGAAGACGACGGAACTTCTTACTGGCACACGAAGAAATCAAAAACATTACTGCAACTGATGTGGAACGATTGATTGTTCGCGAAACCAATACGCCTCAAGAAAGTGCGAAAATGACTGTGGCCATCAGTGAATTCCTCGCTTCCAACAAACGAACCAATAAAGACCCGCAGGGCGAATTTGAAGACTGGATTGAACTCTTTAACTACGGTAAAACCGAGATCAATTTGTCCGGAATATGCTTAACTGATGACCCAGACAATCTGTCTAAATGGAAAATTCCAACAGGGACACTAATCCCATCAGGCAGCTATCTCGTTATCTGGGCTGATAATGATGGAGATGATGAAGGGCTACATGCAAATTTCAAACTCTCCAAGGATAGTGAATCAATCATTCTTACCAATGGCAACGTTATTTTGGACAAGATCAATTTTACCCCTCAGATATCAGATATTTCTAGTGGTCGTCTCTCTGGGTATACAGGAGAAATTAAAAAACTATATCCTACTCCTGATGCTGCTAACCAGGAGATCGACTGAACCCAATCAGCTTGATTTTTCTTTGTTATAAAGGGAATAGGTATTCACCCAAAAAATTCGGCACTGGTATCGTAGTCGGGCGGTAGAAAATAACTGGAAATATTGATAGCCTTATTAGAAGGATAATCATTTTAACTGAATCAATCAACTAATACTGATATACAGGGAATAGTATATGATTACCAGTGAGAAAGTGCATAGACTTACCGATGAGGAAATTGTATTTTACAAAAAGAATGGATATGTACTGGTTAAAGGTGTATTTAACCGAACGGAAGCGGAGTTATTCCGAGAAGAAACGCATACGCTCGCACACCGATTAATGTCGGTATTAGACCCGAGTGTCTGTAGTGAAGGTTGGACTAGTGGAGCTAAGGTAACCGATCTTCGGAGGGAATTAATTCATTGCCACAATGTTCAATTCCACAGTGCTATACTCGCTCGACTTATCATCGATTCTAGACTGACCGATCGGGCCGCAGATATCATCGGACCAAACATTCAGCTACACCATACAAAAATGTTCATCAAGCCGCCTGAACGGGGAGCCCCGTTCCCGATGCACCAAGACTATTCATATTTTCCTCACAAAAACCATACTATGGTTGCTGCCACTATCCATTTCGATGATGCTCCAATTGAAAAGGGGTGCATTCGGGTGGTTCCAGGAAGTTTTAAAAATGGTCCTTATAATCATATTCATGAGGGCGGTTCCCATTTACCCACAGAACAATATTCCATCGACGAATCCACTCCCTGTCCCGCTGAAGCTGGAGACGTATTGTTCTTCAGTTACCTCACTATCCATGGGTCGGGACTCAATACAACTAATCAACCTCGTACGACGCTATTGGTCCAGATGCGTGATCCCTTGGATAGGCCAATGGGCCTTCAGCATCTTTCCCGTGGACAGGGAATGATGCTGCGCGGTGTAGATCCCAAGGCAGATGCAAACTCACACGTAGAGTCTAAATCAAGATACCTATCACAGTTGCGTAAAAAATAATGAAGGATGTATCGATTAGTGTGATAGAAAATACTAGTAATAAATTTCTAAAAAAACGCTAAGATTAGGATTCGAATTTTTCAATTTTTTATCGTTGTGATCCTTGTTGAAGTTGCTAAATTTAGTGATTCAAGATATGTGTAAGAATATCATTCTAAGTTAGATTTATTTTCTCTGTAAATACTGGCTAATTATTAGATAATATTCTATTTAAGTCTCATCATTGCCAGTCATATTCTTACCGATTAAATGCCAAAAAATACGGTAATATACGCAATAAACGGGCTTTAACATCAAAAGGTATGGCTATTGATAGTTTGATTGTTTCGTTGCCAGGCCGATTTGTCTTTAGTCTAGTTCTAGCTATTTAGTGTGAAAGAAAAGGCAGTGATTCATAACACCCAAAATACTTTAGTGGTGTTGAGTTATCCATTTAACGGTAGTTGATAACAATTTTATCCAGATATTGATAGGTCTTGATCCAACACCAACAGCCCAAAAAATATTTTTGAATAATCCGCGTTGTTATGAAAATATAATAAGAGTAGCTATTGAAAAGGAAAATGATGATGTCAGCTGAAACTAAAAGGCCAGATTCCCTCTCTATGGAGATCATTCCAGAAATACCAACATACCAACAACGACTAAAATTGGCACAGGAAGTATGGCCTCACCTTAAACCGCCTTGGCATCCACATCTACCGGGTCAAGAAGTTGCAGTGTCAGAAGCAAAAGCAATGACTGACGGCGAGATGAGTCCAGAAGAAAATTATGGATTTGAAGTAAAAGGGTTTTTAATCGTAAAAAACGTGCTAAACAAATCAGAATTAGCGGAATGCAATCGTTTAGTCGATCAAGGGGAAGTTCCTTTGGGGTTGTGCGCAAATCCGATTTTGTTACGTTATATTGATCAGCTCTGTGGTCTAGCTTACCGATTAGATAAACCAGTCGCCATGATCGAACAAATAGAGGCATACGAATCTCGACCTATGACAAAGGGAGATGAGCCCCGCAACCCTTGT
>CAYVHK010000179.1:4872-8888 GCA_964451145.1 uncultured bacterium
CATCAAGGGAATAGTCGGTTTTGCCAAGGGGTACGAGCCGTCTGGGCTTTGGCAGATGTTCCTTCTGGAGCCGGAGGTATAACCTTACTACCATGCAGTCATACGGTTAATGTTCCAGTACCTGATTGCGTCCGAAATGGAGAGGATACCTATCTGGAATCCCTTGGAATGTGTCTTCAACCGGTATTGCAGGCAGGCGATCTTTTGCTCCATGCTAGTTCACTAGCCCATGGGCTTCAACCTTGGAACTATAAAGACAATCCTCAGCGATTGGTGAGTTGTGAATTCGTCAGTGTTTATGCCCGACCATCTGATCTCTCTTCTGACAATGTCATAGAAGGAGGAAGAGTAGCAGAACTGCCGTGGATGGAAGAACTAGGTCCGGAGGAGCGCATAGTTATTGGATTAGAAGATACTGCTAATAACTTCGCGGCACCATTGTTGTCTGATGGAGGGGAGACTTGGATCGAAACAGAACTTCAGAACGAGGATATTCCTTATCACCCAGGCTTTTATGAAAAACAACTGTCCGATCCGACCGTAGTCGATCCGCTAGAGTTCTTTTATTGGGAACTGACAGGTTTCTTAGTTGTCAAAAAAGTAATGGACTCGGCCTGGTTGGCGGAAGCTAACGCAGTGATTGATGCGAGTGTCAACCGAATTGACTATGAAGGCGCATATCAGCACCAGGTAACTGGTAGTCCCAAAATGAGAGGTTCTGGTCGGCCAAGCCTATCTATCACTGATCTACCAGCCGAACAAAGACGACCATTTCAGCGAATGCTAGCCCATCCAGCGCTAGTTCACCGACTTAATTGGATGCTTGGTGGGCATTTCCGAGCTGAGGGGTTAGGTAGTGTAATTGCCACTCAACGGGGTGGCGGTGGGCAAATTTTACACGGAAATGGAGCACCAATTTATCCTAATATTAACTGGTGGCCTTATCTTTACCGGAACGGTAGGTGCCATACTGGTCAGGTAAACGTCGCTTGGCAACTCCACGATGTTACTAAAGATGAAGGTGGATTCGTCGTTGTTCCCGGATCTCATCATGCTAGATTCCCTTTGCCCTCAAACGATTCTGGTGATCCTGCAGGACACAAAGGAGTACTACATCCATTGATGCAGGCGGGAGATTTGTTATTTTTTATGGGTGGAGCTACGACTCATGGTGCTTGGGCTTGGCATAGTGACGTAGACCGGCGCTGTGTTCTGAATGCTTACTGGAGCAAGGATATAGCTCGACTAGGTTGGGTTAATGGACCAAACATGAGTACCAACCCTGAACCAACGAAAAAAAACCCTCAATCATAAGGATACCACTCCACACTCAGAACCTATGAGATTTATTACTCCGTCCTATCAAACGGATAGTTTACCCTGTTTGCACATTGTTTCACCCTTTATTTACCGACGATTTTTTGGCAAAATTGCTTAAATATTCTGAGGAAAATTGAAAAAATTGTATGGGTAAGTTTAAATGACTTACAAGCCTTCATTTGACAATTATCTGGTATTGGTATGGGGACGTTAATAGAGCGATATAGATGTATCTACGGACATTTATATAGTGAATTATTCACTTAATTAGTTAGTCGATACAGCTATTAGTCATCAGATAAATGAATGCCCTCCCACTATTGACCAGTTTTTTGTACGTCTTTTCCCATAAAGGTCAGGTAATCAGCTCAATGGGGGTACTCGTGTCAAACATGGAAATATTTATATTCGATTTAAAACCGTCAATGTTGATCGTTTAAAGTATTTTTAGTCAATAAAATCGTACATCGGTCGCTGGGTGATAATAGAAATCAGGCTCCATAAGCTACCCATAGTGAATTCTCCCAAAATTAAACCTAAAAAGAACGGCTGAATCCGGCGATGAATTTTTAATCCACCTTGCTTAAGCAAAAGCGCCTTGATCATCCAACCAATTAAAAAAGAAAGCCAAAAAATGTTCATGGTATAACTACCTGAAACAGCATAACCAATGGGAGAAAGCGGCCACCAGATGATTTTCCAACTCAGAAAGGTTAATAAAATAGTATTGACTAGACCGAGTAAGACGAACGTCATCGAAATTGGATCAAAGTTCGTCGGAAAGGTGATCCAGCGGTGTAGTCGATTGAAGGCACCCCATGCGAAGCTACCATCAGAACCAAATTGGTGAGCACCATGTAAGTAAGCCCAGAAGGCAACTAGTGAACTAACAGGAATGGTGATCAACATAGCCACGAGAAACTTGCGCTGACTAATGTTGGCACGCTCAGCAATTTTGAATCCTTCTAGTTGATGTGGCATAGGATTGGAAGTATGCGCTCGATTAAAAAAGAAAAAAAACGAAAATAGGACCAAGTCACTGGTAGTAAATTGACGACTACCAAGAGTTTTGACCAAAATATAATCTGGTCCAGTAAAATGAAGATCGTGAAACAAAATACCGGATTCTGCACGGATACGTGTAAAACCAATAGATAAAAAGGTAAATAAAAGAAAAAAGGCAATAATTACCCAAAACGACATTTGGGCATAAAGACAAAATAGGAGTAGAAAGAGAGCCGATAAACCAATCAAGCCTACAGACCAACTAAATGGAATTAGTTCCTTATTATTGTCTAATTTTCTGCTTTTTGAGGAAAAATTTTTCTGCCAAATTTGCCAAATATTCTTTCTGGTCAACCAAATAGCAATCAATCCTAAACTCACATAGGCGCCGAAGGATTGCTCATCAACGTAGGGAAAATTTGGAATACTGGTGAGGCCGATGGCACTGCCTACCACTTTTTGTAATTTCCAAAAAATATAAAACCCCCAACAAGAAAAGGAAAGATTCAGTGGCATTAGAAAGGCAATACTGATGGCAAACGGGTAGATCGAAACTGGTGTCCAACCAATAGCAGAAAAAGGCTTTTCGGGGAATAAATAGCTAATATCATACTGTTGCCCGCTAATTAGGCGAGGAATGGTTGGAATTAACAGATGTAAACCATTAAGGAGGTTGATACCGCAAGCTAGAGCAAACGAAAACCACATCAGTCTATTTTTTAGTAAATTCCGCGTTGGTTCGGTCATTGCCAACGGGAGTTGGATCAGTGGGTAGCTGAGTTTTTCTTGTTCGGTCCACTGTTGGCGTAACAGAGTATTGAATCCGAGCATTCCCAGTAAAAGTGCAGACAAAAAACCAGACCAAACTATTACCGGAGTTAGCCATCCTAGCAGATGAGTCACGGTATAAAAGCTTGAACCACCTCGGTAAAAGCTATCAAACACCTTTGGGTCTGAAATGGCAAAACCGTAAGGAATGTGACCTTGAAAAAGAAGTATCCACTCATTTTCAGGTGTAGCAAAGCGAAATGCATGTGGAATAATCGGAATTAGTACTTGTAAAGTGAAGTGGCTGGCAATGACCGAAGCCATATTCAACATAACATAGATCGTCAGTAGTTCGCTGCGTTGAAGAGCAAACTTTGGTGCGAAATGATGCAGTAATAGGTTGATAGTAATCAGAAAAAATAGGCTAAAAACAACATTGTAAATCAAAGTAATAGTCGCACTTTCCCCACCACCGAACATGAAGGACATCATAATCCAGTAGCAGTTCAGCACAACAAATACCAAACCGATAAAAATAGAACGAGTTGAGATTTCGGTGTTCAGGTATAAATTTGGCATTTTGTAACTCTTACTTTTGCTAAACTGATTCTATCACTTAATTCGGTAAAGCATAAATCCGTGGTACGGTTCTAACTGTTGATGGTTAAACTCATTTATCAGATAACATATCAATTACAATGAGTTAAAAAGAAAACAAAGATTAAAACATAAAAACCATATCTTTTGTCAGGTCATTCAGGTTACCTTATGCTATTTTTTGCGTGGTACACCTGTACGAAAAATGTGGTTTTGCAATCATAGTTATGTAGGTGCCTGTCCACATTGCAATAATTATTTGAACAATTACTCATTGGTTTCAATGAGTAATTGTTTTGTTTAATTTAAAAAAACTCCAAAAAATT
>CAYVHK010000180.1:0-8588 GCA_964451145.1 uncultured bacterium
AATTTCAAGTAAAATAGAACCAGAAAAGTGTATAAACGAAGATTCCAATGCTGAAGCAGTTATTTTGCTAGGCCATTTAATCCAGTCAGCCAGCACCAACTATAATCAATACCTAGAATTAACTGGAAATGGAAAGGTTCTGGAGGCGGCAGAAGCGTTTGAGGCTCTTGGCCAAGATCTTCGATCTTTAGTCAAGAGAGAGTACATCAATCAGCCTTCAACTAGACCAGCAAAAAATAATTAAGAGTGGTATAATTTGATATGTTTTTGTTGATCATGCCATTTAACCGCAAAGTAAAATAGATTGCGCATGATATTTGAGTTAACCGCTACATCTTCCTGAGTCTGGTTTTTTAGGCTTGTGACAATGTATAAACCAGCTTGAAATGGAAGAGTCAAAATGGCTGCATTTCGATTTCCATTAGTTGTCGCAAAAACGCAATATTTATCTGACCACTCCGACCATGTATCATGAGTTTTCATTAATTTGATATGATAAGGAGATTTAAATAGTTGATTACCTTCGCGCGTTGGTTTGAATTGCATGTTTTCCTCTCGTTCTTCTCCAATTAACAACTCAGGAATCCAACCTACACTTCGTCGCCTCAGATTGTGCATTATTTGTCCCGAGGCAATCACGATTCCACCGTGGCTGACAAAATTTTTAATGCGATGTTCTGCATCTATGTTGAGCTGATAGCCATTTTTATAAATTTCGCCATGCCCTAACCATAAAACATGGGCTTTATGCAATGGGGCCGTGTTCAGTTCTTTGATTTGTTGATGAAGCAGACGACGATTGCGAATTTGGTCAAATTGCTGTAATTTGGGAAATTCAGCCTGTGTTTGGTTCCCGGCTAATGCCAAAACTTTCATTGGTAGCCCCATTTTTTGGAACTTTCGTGCACGATAAGCAAGTGGTTTAAACAAAATATCGGCTATCGGCTCTCGGCGGCTATTATTCTGACCAATAGCACCAACAAGGGACATTTGGCTGATTATTTGCCGTCTGCTAAATGCGGAATGCCGATTGGCTCGCAAACGATCGTCCATTTTATCAAAAGCATTTTGAACAGACCATCTTCTACCATAGCTTCGATTCACTTCCCGAAGATCAATACGATCCTCATTAACGTTAGTTACGTAACCATGAATAACATTGATTCCTTTGATGATCCGACCATGTGTATCTTTAAACTCGATATCCTTGCTTTTCTTAGGGTCAAGTGGATTTTGAACCAACGCTTCTATATCTAAAGGTCTAGGATCAAATCGCTCAGCGCTTTCTACGATTTTACAATGTGCACGGGGAAACACAACATCTGCCTCGCGGAAGGAACGAAACGGTAAAGTCAGATATTCAAAATTGCGAAAGGTTCGGTGTTTTTGAGTAAACAGCTGTTGAAATGGCTTAATATTTTCCCTTTTGGGGCTAGGTTTCATTTGAATTTCCCTAACTTGAAAAGCTGGAATAAGAACCCCCCATTTGAATTCATTCTTAGCGTCGCCGTCCCCATGATACCGAATCTCTTGCATTTGCACGTGATAAGGATTGTTATTTTCAATAACTAAATTTGAGCCTTCAATTCTCCGCCTAATTCCTCTATCATCTCTAAAACCTTCTTGAAGTTTTTCTTGGCCACTTTCACCTAGTTTTCCATCTTTTGGCATTCGAACATTCCAGTAGTCTGTATATCCATTTTTATTTTCTCTTACATCCATCAAATAGATATGACGATCATTGTATTCTTTCAAGATACCAATGAATTCTTTTGCTGTGCCACTACTTTTGTCGTCGAAACGAACTTTGACCTTGGTGCCAATAAAGCGTTCAATCAACCGTTCGTAACTCTCTTCCATGGCATACTCATAGGTATCTTGTTGAATGGTATCCATTTCTTTCGAAATGTTTACACCACCGACATTTTGTTGCAATGGTTGAAAAGCCTTTGAATTTTTTATAGATCCCCATATCATTTGAACTGTTTTTGACACCGAATCACGCAAAGCTACACCGAAATTACGAATCCGCCTAATCAGTCGTGCGGTAAAACGTGGGTGAAATACTCGGTTTAGATCATCGTCTCGCTTCTTTCGTTCTGATTCATTCATATCATCCAAATAGCGGACATACGCCACAATATCCGAGTTCTTAAAGATGAAACTAGGAGGACCACCCATTTGACGAGACTCCTCAGAAACAATTTCAATTCCAGTTGATTCTAGTCGCATCGTTCCTCGATATCTATTATTGTTCTTCATTTGAAAAACAAGATATTTGCCCAACAACTGCTTGAGAATTTTGTCTTTTCTGAAAAGATCAATTAGATAATTGACCGTCGCAAAAATAAATATTAGGATTGTGGAAGCTAGCAGAGGATTTTCCATTATTTTTTGCAGGAGGGATGTACTCGTTGACCCCACAACTCCGTCTTGAGCGGACAAAGGATACAGAACCAACATCAAAAGCAGGAAAGACAAACGCAAAAGCATAAACAAATTAACTAATGAAAAATGAGAGAGTAGATCAGACCAAGGATTTTATCCGAAAATGGCCCAAAAAACTGATTAGGGTAGGATACCGTACTAGTTTTCTATTTGAGGCTCAACTTCGGTGTCATCCACCGATTTCGTGTTAATTACAACTATAACAGAATCTCTGTCTTGGCCACCACGGTTATCTTTAACTAGTACGCTAACAAGATAACTGCCGGGAATGTCGGCTTTGAACTTGGCACTAGCTCCACTCCCTTCTTCAATTAAACCACCAGCGTCGCTGTTTTCTTGATCTCTAGCCGACCATTCAAAAACCAAAGTGTCGTTATCTGGATCACTGGCTTGAGCCACCAGAAAAATTTCTTGATCAACATAGTGCGGCATGGCAGGACTCAACGTAATTGGACTAGTACCATCCAAGACAGGTGGCTTGTTGAGGGCATTTACTTTGATAAAGGTTGAATTATGTATCTGGTGGCCACTACCATCGCTGACCGCTACCGAAACAGCATAAATATCAGCCTGTTCGGCTGAAAAATAGACTTTTGGTCCCCTGTTGGGTTGGGACTCTTCCGCGATAGTTTCCTGACCTTTATCTTTATTGACTACAGTCTTAAAAACGGTAGCAACTTCCTCATACTTACCATTCCTAGCCATCCACTCAATGACGAGTTCGTCTTTGTCCGGATCTTCGACCTTGACTTCTAGTTCAATAGTTTGGCCAGAGAAAACTTCATAGGGTTGCTCTAATTCGGATAGGATATTAGTATCTAAAAACTCCGGAGGCTCATTTCGGCCACAACCGAGCGAAAACAAAGAATAAAAAACGGAAATAAAAAGAAAAAAAATGGAAGAATGTAATCGGACTCCAGCCATCATCAATCATTTGCCCCAATTGCTGCCAACTCTATCATAATCGATCAACAATGTCAAATTAAAACGGGTAGGGACTAGACCTTTTTAGCACATTCGTTCAACTTGACTCAACACTTCATTCTATGGAATAATGTGGAGTTTGCGAAATTAATTTCCTTGAGGTCAAGTATGTCACTAAGAGTTGGAATTAACGGTTTTGGCCGTATTGGCCGAAACGCGTTCCGTGCTGCGTTGGCTAACCCTAGTTTGGGCATTGAAATTGTGGCTGTTAACGATCTGACAAACCCTGAGACGCTGGCTCATTTGCTAAAGTATGATTCTGTTCACGGTAATTTGTCAGACGAAATTAGCGCCACAAGCAACGGGCTCGTAGTTAATGGAAGTCTGATTAAAGTATTTTCTGAGCGTGATCCATCCGATCTTCCTTGGGGTGAAAATGGGATAGATGTGGTCGTTGAGTCAACAGGTTTTTTTACCGATAGATCGGATGCGGAAAAACATATCACAAACGGCGGTGCCAAAAAAGTTATCATTTCGGCACCGGCCAAGGGCGAAGATATCACCGTCGTTCTCGGTGTCAACGAAGATAAGTACGACAAAAATACTCACCATATCATTTCTAATGCTTCTTGTACGACCAATTGCTTAGCACCAATTGCTAAAGTTTTATTGGAGAAATTTGGGATTAATAGTGGGTTAATGACTACTGTTCACGCTTACACTGGTGATCAGAGGGTACACGATTTTCCCAACAAAGATATGCGTCGAGCCAGAGCTGCAGCTCTATCCATGATACCAACAACCACTGGTGCTGCCGTTGCAGTCTCACGTGTTTTGCCGGAACTTGAAGGGAAATTGGACGGCATGGCAATTCGAGTACCAACGGCTAATGTATCTGTTGTTGATTTAACAGTGGATTTAAAGAAAAAAGTGAACACTGATGAGATTAATTCAGCACTGAAGGAAGCTGCTGAATCGAACCTGCGAGAAGTCCTCGGTTACACTGAAGAGCCACTTGTATCAATTGACTTTAACGGTTGTAAACTATCTTCCATTGTTGATGGTTCATTCACTAAGTTCATTGACGGTGGGTTGATAAAGATATTATCATGGTATGATAACGAAACTGGTTATTCCAACCGGTTGGTTGAGTTAGTCTCGAAAGTTCTGTAGTTATTCTTTAAAATAATCAGACGGAGCATACAATTGAGAAGACCTATTATTGCAGGAAATTGGAAATTAAATAAGACTATTGATCAAGCGGTGGACTTTGTTTTGGAATTGCGATCCTTGGTCGATGAAATTAAAGAGGTTGAAATTGTAGTGGCCCCGGCTTTTACCGCTTTGTCTGCAGTCGCAAAGGTTCTTAAAGATAGTTCAATTGGCGTCTCAGCTCAAGATCTATATTGGGAAAATAGTGGGGCTTTCACTGGTGAGATTTCGGCGGAAATGATTGTTGATTCCGGTTGTACCTATGTTATCATCGGACATTCAGAACGTCGTCAGTTTTTCGGTGAAACCAATTGGTCGGTTAATCAAAAAGTAAAAGCTGCCCTTAGCGGTGAATTGGTGCCGATTATTTGTATTGGTGAAATGCTGGAAGATCGGGAAGCTGACAACACTAAGCAGATTATTACAGACCAATTGGTTGATAGCATAAACGGATTGACAGCAGCAGAAATATCAAAATCTGTTGTCGCTTACGAACCTGTTTGGGCTATTGGTACTGGCCAAACAGCTTCACCGGACCAAGCCCAAGAAGTACACGCCTTAATTCGGTCTGTTCTGGCAACTGCTTACTCGGCCGAGGTCGCAGAATCCATTCGGATTCAATATGGAGGTAGTGTAAAACCTTCTAATGTTACCGAACTGTTGTCCAAACCCGATATTGATGGGGCTTTGGTCGGTGGAGCTAGTTTAGAACCGGGTTCATTTGCTGATATCGTTGAAGCTGGGCAGTAATAACCAACAATAGTGGGGAAAAAATTATGAACATTGTAGTTGGATTTGTGGTAGCAGGTTTTGTCGCCATCTGTTTTTTGTTGGTGATCGTGATTCTGTTACAAGATAGCAAGGGTGAAGGGTTATCTTCTAGTGCGTTTGGTGGTAGCGGTTTAGAATCCGTTTTAGGTGGGCATGGTGCCACTACCTTTTTGTCTCGTTTAACGACTTGGACAGCGATTGGTTTTATGGTCATTGCTCTATTCTTGATGAAATTCTACGGAGAATCGAGCAATTTAGCACCGATCAACGAGTCTAACGTTTCTGAAAAAATACTGCTACCGGAGAAGACTTGCGAAGCCAAAGTTGAGATTAACACCAATGATGAAACCACAGCTGAGGCAGATGCCAATGATTCTTCGAAGTTTGATGATCTACAAACTGCAGGTGATGATAAACCGATAACAGCTAATGATCAGGTAAATGATGAACCACAAAAGACATCGGCCTTGCCAGATAAGTAAAAATTGGCTAGCAATCGGTAGGCGATACAGTTGCTAACTTGGGTTGTCCACCCTTTTTTAGAAAGTTGGAAGCGATCAGCGTTGCTGGTCGCTTTTTTGGTTCTACTTTTAGTCTTTGCTTACCTATCTACCCAATCGATTTACCTTGTTTTGCTATCGGTTTTCTTTTTAGGGGGGGGGCTCTACAGGTATTTTGTACCTCGTAGGTACAAATTTGATCAACGTAAAATAGTCGTTCAGTCTTTTTGGTACCACTTGGAGAAAGAATGGACAAGTTTCCGCAGTTTTTACGTCGATTGTAATGGTGTTTTGTTAAGTCCATTCGATCAGCCTTCCCGTCTAGAAAATTTTCGAGGATTGTATATTCAGTTTGGAACTGACAAAGAAGCTATTATTAATTTTATTAGTCAAAAAATCCCCACGAAACAAACTTCCATTAAACACTAGACAAAAAGGAGAAAATAGTAATGCCGAATATCTGGTATGGTATCGGTGGGCTCATCGGGCTGATTCTGTTGTTGACATCACTACGAATCTTAAAAGAGTATGAACGGGCAGTTGTTTTTCGCTTGGGCCGATTTAATGATGTCAAGGGCCCTGGTTTTTTCTTATTGATGCCATTTTGGATCGACCGAATGGAAAAGATCAGTTTGAGAACAATTGTGCAGGATGTTACACCCCAGGATGTGATTACCAAAGACAACGTTTCGGTTAGTGTCAATGCTGTGTTGTGGTTTCGTGTTGCAGATCCGGAAAAAGCAGTTATCGAAGTTGAAGATTTTTCATTCGCAATTTCCAATTTTGCTCAAACCACACTTCGTAGTGTTTTGGGCAAAGCTGAGTTGGATGATCTGCTATCTGAGCGTGAAAAACTGAACCAAGATTTGGAAGAAACTATTCGTAAGCATAGCCAAGATTGGGGAATTAAGGTTTTGGGGGTTGAAATTAAGCATGTTGATTTGCCAGTTGAAATGAAGAGGGCCATGGCTAAACAAGCTGAGGCTGAACGGGAAAGGCGAGCAAAAGCTACCCATGCTGATGGTGAGCTTGAATCGGCTACTACGCTGGCTGAGGCTGCCAAAATTTTAAGTACTGATCCTACTTCTATTCAATTACGTTACTTGCAGGCTATGATTGAAGTTTCCGCTGAGAAAAACTCGACGTTAGTCTTTCCTGTACCTATTGATTTGGTTAGCGCACTAATACCGAACAACGAGCATGTACCGAAAGAAGTATAAGAATAATGTCAATTTTTACACAGATCGCTGAAGGACAATTGCCATGTCACAAAATTGCTGAAAATGCCGATTATCTGGCTTTTCTGGATATCAATCCAATCAATCTAGGACATACGCTTGTTATTCCTAAGGAAGAAATTGACTACATTTTTGATTTGGATGATGAGTGTTTTCAAGGTTTGATGGCGTTTACAAAGCCACTTGCTATTGCGATCAAACAAGCGGTGTCTTGTCAACGAGTGGGTATGATTGTCGCTGGTTATGAAATCCCACATGCCCATGTTCATTTAGTACCTACCGATAGCATGACCGACTTGAGCTTTTCTCAAGCTAGAAGCGTTACTAACGATCAGTTGGCAGTTGTTGCTAAAAAAATTCGTAAACAATTGATAACTAGATAAGATGACTTTCAAACCGATGTTATCACGGCCAAGACGAAACCGAAAATCAGCATCTGTTCGAGCGATGGTTCGCGAAACACGACTGCATCCGTCAGACTTAATTTTGCCCTTATTTGTGGTGGAAGGCCAAAAAATACAGGTGGAAATTGAATCTATGCCCGATTGCTATCGTTTGAGTCCTGACCTAATCGTAGAAGAAGCCAAATCGGCTTACCAATTTGGCATTCCAGCCATTGCTCTGTTTCCTGCGTTATCCGACGATCACAAAGATCGACTGGCAACTGAATCAACGAACCCCCATGGGTTGTTACAGAAAACCGTTCGTCTACTAAAATCCTCTATCCCAGATATCACCGTTATTACTGATGTAGCTATGGATCCATATTCCAGCGATGGACATGACGGACTAGTAGAAGGCGAACAAATTCTTAATGACCCAACGCTCGATATCTTAGCCGACATGGCGATTTCTCAAGCTGACGCGGGAGCTGATATCGTTGCTCCATCAGATATGATGGATGGTCGAATTCAGCATATTCGGCAAGCTTTGGACAAAAGGGGTTTTTCTAATGTTAGTATTTTGGCGTATTCTGCCAAATATGCTTCAGCCTTTTATGGGCCCTTTCGAAACGCTCTCGATTCTGCTCCCAAACAAGGAAATAAAAAAACCTACCAGATGGATCCTGCCAACCGTCATGAAGCATTACGTGAAGTCTTAGCTGACGTAGAACAGGGAGCTGATATGGTAATGGTCAAGCCAGCACTAGCCTATCTGGATGTAATCGCTGAGGTTAAATCCGTAGTTAATTTGCCGGTTGTTGCCTACAATGTAAGTGGCGAATATGCTATGATAAAGGCTTGTGCTCAAATGGGTTGGTTAGATGAGACCGCAACCATAATGGAAGTACTGACTTCTATTAAACGTTCGGGGGCTGACTTGATTTTGACTTATTTTGCCAAATCAGTGGCTGAGCAGTTACCTACTTAATAATTCCTTGGGAGGGGATAGGGTCCGGTGGCTCTACTGGTCTTCAAAACCAGCTTGTCTACGCAAGTGGATAGGTGGGTTCGACTCCCACCCTCTCCCGCCATTTTCTTTTCAATCCTTTGTT
>CAYVHK010000181.1:0-8561 GCA_964451145.1 uncultured bacterium
GCATGTCTTTTTCAGAATTTCATTTCATTTTGTGAATACAATTATAATTTGATTTGAGAGTATTTTTCACTATTTGAAATCAAGTATTAATGTATTTACCAAAACCTGAAGGCGCTATTATTTGATTTTTGTAACCGGATACGAACAATGATTAATATATCCCTCAATAGAGACTCGCGATCATCAGGTTTGCCTTCTCCAAAGTGGTGCAATAAAATTAACTTGTCAATTAACACTGATTGGTCAAAACCTTCAGCAAATAGAAAGAATTAAACATAAGATTGACAGCCTAATAAATAGCGGAAAAAATTGAATTATTTACCTGACAAGCTAGAAAATTATCCAAAATAATAACAATACTAATATTTATTCAAATACCTTGATTCAATTTATCTATTATTAGTTAATTTACATTAATCTTCAATCTTCTGTTTGAGTTCTTCGACTTCCTGTTTTAATTCTCTGACCATCAACATCATGGTATCAGAATAAGATTTGTAAGTCTCAATTTCTTTTTTGTGTTTGTTTTTGACCCAAAATAGATAACCTATTACTATTGCAAGAACTATGTGTTGTAATGCATCCATTGACTATTTCCAAAACCTAAATTATTCGATTTTTCCCTGATACAGTAGGGATTCTAGGACTTTAAAATATACTATAGAAAACTAACTCCATGTCGTCATAGCATTCATTTTGGGGTGTTTTTTACAATCAGGGAGTATGATATCGATGATTATTCTCCGAATGGTGTGAGGTGTGTCTAAAATGGATGTAAGAATTCATGTTCGTATTACGAAAAAGGTTCAAAATTAGTGATAGAATGAGCTTGAGTTAAAATAAAAAAGTTTAACAGAAGAATTTTCTTTAGGTTTCATCTGCCTTCAGTAAGCATTGGAAAATTGTCTGTTCTGAATGGTGTTAGGGGGAGTCCCGAACGGCTCATCAGGTTGCAAACTGGATTAACTGCCCATGCATATCTAGCATGGAGCGGTGAGAATACGCCTTCAGCCCAAACTTGCACCTGACTTTTATTAATTATTGTCGCTTCAGCCCAGACGAATATGCCATCTTTTCCGCAAATGGAAAAACCTTTAGGTTCTCTGGTATCGAAGCTGTATAATCCTTAGCCAACATGATTGAAAGTCAGAAGTGACTTGTCCTCCTTTATTTCTATTCGTTGGAATCGAGGACTTTGATAATCAATATTAAATCCATAATCATTAGCTAATGCCCAGCGAGCCAAACGTTTAGCCACAGTTAACTTATTTCTTGGATGAATATCTCTTCCTTCTCCAATATCTATAGTCACAGCTTGACCTGTGTTAGCTAATCGATCCAGCGTTATTGTTTGAGCTTCTCTCAATTCAGCCCAGCTATGATTTTTCGGTTCTGTATTTTCAGTTTGAAAATCAGCTAATTGTGCCCAGTAAAAAGGGAAATTACCTTGTTTCCACTCATCACGCCAATTTTCTATCAATGATGGAAAAACATCACGATAAGCCTTGGCTCGACCACTGTTGCTTTCCCCCTGATACCAAATGACACCTCGAATTCCATAACCAATGATTGGTTTAAGCACACCATTATAAAGGTTGGCTGGTCGATGCTGTCCTGTTAATGGATTGCGGGGCTGTTGCGGTCTTCTTGGTTTAGTTTGGCCATTTTCTTCAGCCAATTTTGCTGTTTTTTCCCATTCTTTCAGCTTTAGACGGAATTCTGAAATAACCTTATCATGATCATAGCTTTGCTCAGTTTTAGACCATTTTGTCAAATATGGTTTGGCGGCATCGATTTCTTCCAGTGAATCCCGCGCTATCCAAGCTTCTGCTGATGATCCGCCCCAAGAGTTGTCAATCAAACCAACTGGTACATCTAAAGACTGATGTAAAATTCTACCAAAAAAAAATCCAACAGCGGAAAAATTCATGACGGTTTTAGGTGTAGCTTTTTCCCATTTCCCTTTAAAGTCAATTTGTGCTTCTTGCGTACCAACCTTAGGAATTGAAATCAATCGGACATGTGGATACCATGCAATAATTCGTTCAATATCTGAATCATATGTAGCCCAAATTGGCCATTCCATATTTGACTGTCCAGAACATAGCCATACTTCACCTACCAATACATCTTCTATTACAATCCGGTTCGGCCCTTCAATAACAAGAGAATAACCGACTTTGCTACTTGCCATAGGATTAATTTGTATCTGCCAATATCCATCGTTATTTGCCCTAGTGATATGCGATTGATGTGCTATTGAAACAGTAATTTGTTCTCCCCCATCTGCTTGTCCCCAAATTCGGTTAATTTGATTCCTTTGGAGCACCATATGATCACTGAAAATCGATGGAAGGCTAACCTCCGCATACAATTGATAATATAGATTAATTCCAAAAAAGTAAAAAGCAAACAGCAATAATTTTGAATAATCTTTTTTGGGGTTCATTTGAATATTCACTTTTATTCGAGCACTGTTTTTTTCATTATCTGGTTAAAATTAAAAATCGGAATTGTACATCTCGCCTATGATTTTAACGAATTTCTAATTTTTGAAATCATTCGAGTTTCGAAACAAAAATATAAGTCATTGCAACGCTAACCGAACTCTTTACTCAAAATAGCCAAATCCCCATCTTGGCATCGGCCAACTACTACTTAGATCTTTTGAAAAACCTATACCGAACAAAATACAAGTTCCCGACATTAATCCCACTGTATCAATTGGTGATATTCTGGACTAGTATCAGTGGATTTCCAAAGTTCATTAAGTCAGATGGATATAATCTGAAACTCCGGATATAAACTCAGGTCCCTAAAGGAGAAATTGGTCCATTTTTTGATAGTAATTATTAAAATTAATTGGTTTATTTGATCAGTAACTCTTTCTGTGTCTTTTTCACTCACGTTCAACTGACCAATTTCCTGTAGCGGAAAATTTAATTTTTATCTTTCCAATTTTTACACTTATTACACCATCTGCAGTTAAGTTAGTTTCCAACAATTCTAGTAGCTCAGTTACATTGCGACCTTGATTAAATGGAATAATTACACTCAGGAATTGTTTGGGCTGTTTAGCCTTCACAATTGAGGCCGACCATGAACTATTAGTATGAATTTGGCGGGAAAAATCTGGTGTGGATTCATGTTGAAGTTGTCCGTAGGTTTGATCATTAGAGGGATGGATATAAACTAGAACACGTTTTTTTACCTTTTGCCAATATGCGTGATCAAATGCTGGTGCTTCAAACCAATGGCACCGGCCATCATGAACCGATGGTCTGTTTTGAAATTGTCCCCTAGTATTTTCATCTTCAGTTTTTATCCATTTCCCTTCTGCTCTTAGGCACCAGACAGGACCCACGCGATACCCATCAGTCTCAGAGCATGGTACATAAATATCACGGACAATGAGAAATCCTTCAGTAGTTAACAAGGTATGGCGAGTCCAAATACTACGTGCTCCAAAGTAGTTACGGTAAGTAAAACCACCAAAGGAATCACCGGCACGATCTTCAACTAAGATAGAATTGGGTTCAAAAATACCACCTCGAACGTCATGCGATGGCACCACAGTACGATCATTGAGAATCATATCAGAAACTAAAGCGGGAGGCCCAGTTTGGCCATATCGCCATCCTTGCCGATATCGCAACTGGGTGGATTGACTTTGAGCTTTAAATTCAAAACTAATGCGGGTAAAATCTTCGGCCACATTAAATTGATACGGAGTAATTTCTTGCCGCAACGCATACGAATAACCAGCTTCGACAGACAACTCTAGAACCTGTTGATCATCGTCACTAATTATGGAGAAGGATGCCGAATCTATTGGCTCCCATTTTCCGTCTTGCTCAGACAACCTCCGCCGTGCAATCAGAAAATGACCATCTTGGCAGGTATAGTCAGACAGCATAATATTTCCCTTGGGGCCTAACAGTTGGAGGTTTCTAAGAAAGACTTTTTCTGGCTTATCCTTCTCATTTGGGCTGCCATTCAAGTTAAGAGTAACGCTGTATAAAATATAATCGTCATTGAGGTACATCAGGCCATCCATGTTGGCAGCAGATCCTCCTATTGGATCATCCGTCCGCCTCCAAGTCCAATGATGGTGTAATTCAGGGGCGTAGCGCCAGTTCTTGGAATCAGGACCAGTTCTAGAATGCGTAATGCTAGGCAAACTGCAGGAAGCACGACGCCACACATTTGCTGCCTGATCCAAAAAAGGGTGACGTCCCCAGTCATATTTGGGAATTGCATTATGCATGGGGAAAGCATCATTCGGATGTCTGACCATCAACATATCGTAGTAAGACTGACCCATGAATATGCCATTGTATTTTCCCGACGATCCGAGTAGTTTGGCTCCATCAACACAGTGTTCGTACAACCGTCCCATAGCATCACCAAAACAATGCATATATTCGTTATTACGATCAAATAAATAAAAAGAAGTGAACGGTTTTTCAGCTTCTCTTCCGTCGCATAAGTAGAATCGTTCAGGGATACGATGAATATCTGGACTTAGAAATTCAACAGATGAACCGCCTTTAGGAACTTTTGGCTCGATACTGTTTTTGACAAACCACGCAAAACGTTTTATATATGCTGTTTCCCACTCCCCGTAGATGCCGTACTTATTACGGTTGATTATCGGTTCAGGGCCAATGCTAGTTTGTACTGCGGCCCAAAGGAACTCTGAATCTCTAAATTCTTGAGCCATTCGGTACCAAAAGTCAGGAATCAAAATGTCTCCGTAGTATGGAGCGTGCCATGGATCATTGAACATTTCCTTAGTCGTAAAATTGACATTGGTTTGGGCGGCAGAGTTGGGATTGCCACGAACACCCATACCGTGGTTTGTTAATAGGTATCGCTTAGCTATGGTGTAGACTAGTTTGCGATGATTCAACTCTTTTATTTTTCCTGTTTCAAACGCAATATCGAATATACCCGATAAATGAAGTCCTCCATAGGGAAAATGGTTAACTTCGAAAATATCCCCGTATTCTGAGAGTTCTCTCCATTGTCGGTCAATCCACAAAGCCAACTCCTCCACCCTCGGCATCTGAGGAAAAATACGGATAGCGGCAGCAATACCACCTGTATTTTTGTATGGTCGGTTGTTGGCACCTCTCTCTAAACTATTAAAATCTAGGAACTTTGGACTAAGACTTTGTACTACAATTTTTTTGAATAAATTTTGTTCCTTAATATTCAGAATACCTTGTTCGACCAATTCTTCGTAGATCAATATACGAGCATGTGCCCCCCACCCACCATGGCCACCACCACCATGAACGTCGTGTTTAAAGCGATTGTCATCAGAATTTCCATTCAAGTCTTCTGCTTCCATAGATGTGTTGAAGATGTAAAACATTTCACCTTCTCCTTTAGCATCCAAATCGTAATATCGATCAAAAATAGATCCCCGAAAATAAGCCGCTAATATTATCAGTATCCTTTCGTCCTGACGATCTTCGTCAATATACCGACGTAAAAGCAGTTCCCAATCGAACCAATCTCTTGAAAAGGAATGGGTTGGCGCTTCAGCAATCTGTTTTCTCAAAGAAATGGCAACCTGCTCAATATCTTTAAGCTGCTGGTAAAAATCAGTTACTAGTTGTGGTGATATCATTTTAGACTAGCCATTTTTGGTTCATGTATTATGTTTGAATCATCGCTCAGGATCATTCGGCTCAAATTACCCCAGTTACAGGCAACATCACATATCAAACTATAATTGGTATTTTTGTTCCTGAAAGAGATGTGAATTCTTTTTTGCCTCGGGGTAATTGGATCCGACACCGGTTAATTACTGCTATATCTAGATCCTCAGACTGATTATGTCATTCAGTCGAAGCATATTCAATTGGCCTATTATTAAAAGCGAAATACCAATCAGATTTCACACAAGAAGAAATAGACCAGGGCGTAATCATCAACTCTTTAACCATATATAGTGTCATTTTAACATGGGTTGGAAAATTGAAAATCGTTTTAAGAAAGATGAAAAATTCGCTAATGGTAGGACCATTTTTGATGATTAATCTCTTCGCCAACCTATGAGCCATTTACTTTTATCCTTAATCTGTTCCTTAGGTATTTGATAAACCTTTTTAGTTAATATCGCTTCCATTTGCAAGTAGTCGGCTAACAGTCCATGACTATCAACTTTTTTAGTTTTTCCCACTACAAGGAAATGCTTTTCTCGATTTGTAACGTTAACAGCCGTCCATTTAGAATTAACAATCTTTTTGTAGTTCATTTTCACATCTATCCCAAAAATTAATCGCGATAAGTTTAGTGGGGATGATGCTGGGTATCAAGCTACTCTGACTGTGCTATTATCAATCAGACACAGGTTCTTTTAAAAAATTGCCCCAATCGTAAAAATTTTATATAAGCAGTGAACCGAATTTTTGAGCAGCTTATTTCGATTTTCCAAATTGAATTAGCCAATCCTTTTCTGATTTAATAAATCTTCGTTAAGCTCGAATCCTAACCCAGGCAAATTAGGCAAAATTAAATGACCATTTTCTATTTGTGTCGCTGGCATAATCAACTCGTTTTCCCAACAATCAATTTTTGCGCCTCCTGCATATTCTTGAAATAATAAATTCGGTATAACTGCACAAGTATGTGAAGCTGCCCGAGTAATTACCGGTCCACACCAATTATGAGGAGCTATTTCCAACCCGTACTGGTGGGCTAAAGCTGCCGTCTCAATCGTGGCTAGAATACCACCATTGGTCCCTACTTCCGGCTGAAATAGGCCCAAGGAGCCACTTTCAAACAAAATTTTCGATTGTTCAATAGTACAAGTTAGTTCTCCAGTAGCAATTGGGATCTGGGTGGCGTTAGCCACTTGTTTCAACATTGCGGGGTCATCTAACGTTGGTGCTTCAAAAAAAAGTATGTTATACGGTTCCATTTCCTGAGCAGCCATAATAGCTCCTTGCACAGAAAAACGGTTATGAGCATCAATAGCAATTTGATATCCCGCTCCAACAGCACAACGTACCATTTCTATTTTTTTGATCTGATCTTTCAACTCAGTCGTAGTAGGTGTTCCACTACCCACAAATGGATCCCACTTAAACATAGTAAACCCATCATCTTTAGCTTTCAGGATGCGGTCGATGCACTCTTGCCAGTCGCGAGCCCCGCTAAAGATACCATGGTCTGCATAAAGTGGTATCTTGTCACGAATTTTTCCACCCAATAACTGGTAAATGGGCTGACCTGTGGCTTTACCCCAAATATCCCAAAGTGCAATTTCAACCGCCGAAACAGCAGCACTCCAGTTACGATCCTGATCTTGAGGTGGAAAACGATCCTTAAAAGTTTGAATTTCAGTTCTCCAAGAACCTAAAATCTGTTTTCCAATTGAGGTGATACAATCAACGATTGATTTAGCCTGGCCAGACCAAGTGAATCCTTCTCCAATACCCTCAATGCCTTCACTCGTCTGTATTTGAACAATTACCCAGGCTGGATATCCTCGTGCGGCTTGCATCGTGATAGGAATGATATCTGTGATTTCTAAATGCTGTTGATTGATTGTTTCTTTATCCATAAAAAACCTACTTCTAGATTCAAATCTGATGGTGTGGAAAAATTGTTTTCAACGTTACTAAAACGATCACATAGGACGGGGTAAAAACTAAGTTAAGATATCATCCGAATATACCCTAATTTCAAAACAACATCACTGGTTGAAAGAATGACAGCTCAAAAATGAGATCTCAATACCCTTTTGTTAGTATTGTTGTAAGAATATGGCTATTATTTTGGTCTAAACTATCCAAATTTTTCTCCAATTTTTAAAAATCGAAACTAATTATTATCCGGGCAGTTTTGGTACGATTCATTACTGACTACTGAAGCGTATGTCATATTAATAAAGTGAAATACATTTCATATGAAGAACACACGTCGTAAACCTTTTGACTGGTATCAGCACCCTCAGGAATATTTTTATAATCTTGATTAAACATCAATTCTTCTCGGTGATTATCAGTAAGTACCCCAAAATCTTCAATCTAACCATCAGAAATCCACTAAAATCGATTAAATGCTCCATACTGATTGTTCATTCCATAACTCTTTAACAAGTCTGTTAGCGTTTAAGATTAAAGAATCTGGGTTTTTATAATAATCAGTGAGATGTTCTAATGGAAATAAATCTTCCATAAGTTTTTGATGTGGGATATGTGCAACTTGATTAACCCTAATAGCTTGGTCTTGACCAAATCCGATTATCGTACCTTTAAAATCAAAATTTGAACATTGGATCAAAGCATTATCAGAATCATTCATATTCAACATATCTCCCAGTATCCCAATCCTTAACTAATTTCTTCATTACCCTTCGCCAATGGTTTAGATTCACATCCAATTGCCATTACCTCGTGGTTGCGGTGGGATAGTCTATTTTTTTAAGCCTAAAAATTGGCTTTCAAATTAGCCCAAGCTACTACTAACTTTTGCTGGGGTTGGATCACATAAGGCAAACTTTTGGAGAGAACATAAACATCATCAATTATGACTTTAACCAC
>CAYVHK010000182.1:0-1305 GCA_964451145.1 uncultured bacterium
GAATTATTAAAATTGAAACCCACCAATATTTTTCATATCTAAGATGAATATCTAATTCTTCCATTACAACCAAATCATTTGATTCTTTTAATTTATCTACTTCTTTTCTTGGTATCATAATAAGTAACGTATCTGAAAATTTTAGTTTAATATGAGCTACCTTATCTCTTAATAGTTCAGTTTGCCTTTTAATAGCTAGAACAAAAGATTTATATCTATTTCTATAATTTAATTCACTTAATGTTTGCCCTATCAATGAAGAACCAAAGGCAATAATTCCTTCAATTAAAATATGATTGCTTCCAGTTAATTCACGGTCAAGAAAAATTGAAATTGTATCGAGGACAAAGGAACCAATAGTTCTCTTTTTTGTGAATTTGGTTGATAACATATTATTCTGGTAGCCTTTAATTACTAAGTAAATGACCGTTAGAGATATTGACATAAAAACTATTTTTCTTCGGAAATTGAAAGACATAGATTAGCAGTTTTCTTGTTTAATTCGTAGAAATTCTCCAGCTTTGAATCAAAATGACATAAAAGTAGATTTAAAAAAATTAATGTTCAAACAAATTATCTATTTCCTCGTTGCCCTTTCTGTCGGCCACAATTTATGGGCAGATAAACAAAATGGTATTATTCAAAAAACTGAGATTGATCCAAAAAAGGTCGCTAAAATGATAACAAAGCCGCAAGATGATTGGTTGTCACTAAGTTTAATGGGAGCCAAAGTTGGGTACGCACACATCTATACTGAACCAACTACTTACCGAGATCAATCAGCTATTAAAATTCGTACTCACACAGTGATCCAAATCCAACGAACAGGTACTGGGTTACGTTTGGAAACTATTCGCACTTGCTACGTCGGTTTGGATCTGATTCCTTTATACTTTCTTTCCTTGTCTAATGAAACCGGGCAAGAAAAGCGTGTAGAAGGAATAATCGAAAACGGTGAGATTTTTTTGGAAACTACTTTGGCTGGCGTGACCACAAATAGCCGAAAAGCACTCAATTCAGGTACGATTTTTGATTCGGTTATCGGTTACTTCGCGCTCTATCGTGGATTAAAAGTTGGTGATCCTTATCAAATCAACGTGTTCAGTATGGATTTGATGCAACCTGTAGAAACCGAAATTAAAGTGGTCCGGAAAGAAACCGTCAATGGTCAACCTACCTTTGTGGTCGATTACACCATGGATATTATGGGAGGTATTACAACCACCGAATGGGTGGATGTGAACGGAACAACCCATCGGATGGAGTCCGGATTGATGGGTTTAAAGATGGTTTTGACCCGAACAG
>CAYVHK010000182.1:1315-6996 GCA_964451145.1 uncultured bacterium
CAAGCTGTTGAAACTCAAATACAGGTATTAAAAGAAGAGCAGATCGATAAAAAGCCAGTTTTCGTAATTGAGTATAAAATGAACTTAATGGGGGGTATTACTACTAGGGAGTGGGTGGATTTAGATGGAATAACTCATCGGATGGAATCAGGTCTGATGGGATTGAAACTAGTACTCACTCGAACCGATATGACGACCGCACTGGATGGCTTGACTGAGGTCGACGTGATTTTAAATACTAAAATTCTTTCAACGGGTTCTTATCCTAAAATTAATTCTAAAAGAATGTCAGCTAAAATTTCGCTTCCTAACCCAGAATCAGCCATTATAACCAACCATCGTCAGAGCTTAACTCCATTGAATGGCACCCCAATGTTACAACTTGATATTTATATGCTAAATGATTTACCAACGATCACTCGTGCGAAATTGGCTGAGCAAATCCAGAAAGATCAAAGTCTAACACAATTCCTCTCATCTAGTGTATACGTGCAATCTGATCATCCGCTAATTGTTCAGGAAGCTAAAGCAGTAGTTGGCCATGAAACAATTGCACAGGAAGCTGCAGGCCAATTGAACCGCTGGGTTTATGAAACTATAAAAAACAAAAATCTGCAGATCGGTTTTGCCTCAGCTTTACAAACTCTGAAATCTCGAACTGGAGATTGTACTGAACATACTGTGTTATACGTAGCTTTAGCCAGAGCCGTTGGTTTACCAGCCAGAGTTTGTGCGGGGCTTGTTTTTCAACAGGATGCGTTCTACTATCACTTTTGGCCAGAAGTATATATTGGGGAATGGCTTGCTACTGATCCAACCTTAGGACAATGGCAAGCAGATGCCTCCCACATTCAACTGGCTGGTAGTGTAATGGAGTCTGACTCAATGATCGAGATGGGAGAAGGTGTAATGCGAACATTGAACCAATTAGAGATTGAAATATTAGAAACAGAGTAAGAAAAGTAAGAGAAATTTGATTCCCAAATAACATGAAACGGGCAGCATTAGTTTTATCTGGTGGCGGGGCACTAGGAGCAGCGCATCTCGGCGTTTTACAATCTCTGAAAAGCCAATATCAATTCGATTTTCTCGTCGGCGTTTCTGCTGGCGCTATTGTTGCGGGTTTTTTGGCTCTCGATTTCTCGCCACAGCAGGTTTGGGATATTCTCCAACAAACCCGAATTTTTTCAAACATGATAGACTTTGCCAAAAATCGTTTTGGGTTGGTCAGCGGTAATCGTTTTGTCCAGTTGTTAAAAGAACATTTGGGTGATGTGGAGCTTGACCAACTTGAATGTCCGCTCTATATTGGTGCCACCGATTTCACGACTGGACAGAGCTTAACAATGGATCGGGGAAAATTGGTAGATGCCATTCGTGCATCGATCTCAGTACCTGTTTTGTTTTCCCCTCATTATCATCCTTTCTACAACTTGTGGCTCGTTGACGGCGGATTAACACAGAATTTTCCACTGGATTTAGCAATTGATCATTATACGGGGAGCCGTATTATAGGTATTGATGTAATTGGCCAGATCAATACAAAAATTAACTTTAATCAGTCGAAGCAGTTTCCGATTGATCACATTAGTAATATTCAACCAGTTTTAGATCGGTCCTTAAGAATTATGCTTATGAATCAACAAACCCAATTTCCCAAAGACCAGCGTGTCGAAGTAATCAGGCCACCACTATTTTCCTATACTAGCCGTGATATTGCCAGAATGGCAGAAATTTATCGGATCGGCCTACAAACAGGAGAAGAGTTTATCAATGCTAACACTTGAAGGTAAAAATATCATCATTGTTGGTGGAACATCCGGCTTAGGGTTATCAGCAGCCAAAGCTTGCTTGGATGCTGGAGCCAGAATTTTCACGTTTAGTCGCAATTCTGAGAAAGTCGATCAAGCAAAAATAGAATTGGGAGAAAGAGCAAAAGTAATCATAGGTTCAGCCACAGACTCTGATTTTGTCAATTCAGTCGTCGAAACTGCTAGCCAGCAATTGGGCGAAATTCATGCACTATACCATGTGGCTGGTGGCAGTGGCCGAATCATGGGGGATGGTCCTTTACACCAAATTACCGATCAGGGATGGCAACACACAATTGACTTAAATTTATCGTCAGTCTTTTATTCTAACCGAGCCATTGTCCGACAATTTTTAAAACAAGGCCATGGGGGAAGCATCCTTAATATGGGATCAGTACTTGGGTTTTCGCCTTCGCCACAGCATTTCAGTACTCATACCTACAGTGCTACAAAATCAGCATTAATCGGTCTAACAACTTCTATGGCTTCATATTATGCACCTAAACAAATTCGATTTAATTTGATTGCTCCTGCATTAATAAAAACCCCTATGTCTGAACGAGCCACCAAAAATGACGAAATCATGAACTTTATAAAACATAAGCAACCACTAGATGGAGGCCGAATTGGTCTCCCATCAGATTTGGATTCTGCAGTAGTTTTCTTTTTATCTGATCAATCTAGGTTTATAACTGGACAGGTTTTAGCAGTAGATGGTGGGTGGTCTGTCACGGATGGTACTGAGATACTATGATCACTTGAAATTCTCGTTCTAATAACTTTGGAACTAGCGAAAAAACAACTTTTTCCTATTTATTTAAAGTGCAAATACCATGAAACTAGTGTTATATTTAGGAGTGGACAACTTTTTTAGGCCCTTCGGCTATTTAGTATTGTTTTTTATTTTTATTGACATTGCATTATCCATATTGCTGAAAAGTGATAAGAGATAAACACACTGGGACTGATATTGTCTATATCAGGAATAATAAAATAGCCATTAAGCTAAATAGCTAAACTATTTCTTTATGACTAACATTCCTATCCCTAAGCGAGTCCCTGTCAATTGCCCAATCTGTCAAATCAACGAAACTAATTTTTTATTTCGGAAAGATGATCTTGACGTAGTCTCATGTCATCAGTGCCGATTGACTTATGTTAATCCACGCCTGTCGGGTCAGATGTTAACTGGAGACTATATATCAGACTATTACCCTACAGAAAAGCAAATACGATTAACTAATGATCCAATGGAATGGGCACAAATGAGAGAGCGATTAGCAGAAGTCACAACCAAAACGAAAGGTCGACGCTTACTTGATTTGGGTTGTGGTATGGGAACCTTTCTTCATTTAGCTCAATCCGAAAATTGGCAAACTATCGGGATTGACCTTTCGGAGGATGGTTGTCAGTATGCTCGGGAGCAGTATAAACTTAATGTTTTATGTGGCGATCTTTTTCATGCCAATTTCCCATCCAACCATTTTGATGCAGTAACGCTGTTTCATGTTCTAGAACATATTCCAGATCCTAACTCATTGCTAACCGAAATTAATCGTATTTTGAAACCCATTATCGGGCGGCTCGTCATTGAGGTACCTAATGGTGGCAGTATCCATATGAGAATCCAAAAAGGAAATTGGCCATATGTACATCCTAAAGATCATCTCTATTACTTTACCAATCACACTTTGAGTCTTCTTCTGAAAAAGAATGGTTTTAATCAAATCGAAGTCGGGCAACCACGTCGAGTGAATACCAGCAAACACATGGGTCAAAGAATCCGATTTGCGATTCAAAAACCGATAAGTGATTTACTAGTCCGTTTAAACTTGTCAACAGTAATTCGTCTATACGCTAGTTACCAGTAAATCAAAGTTTGTAACTTGTTAGAAAAAAAGCTATGTTATAATAGCGAGTCAATTTTTGTCAGTATCAACAGGCTAATGAGCCAAGGTCCATATCTCATCTTCTTTCACTAGAGCGTTTAATGAAAACAACTAAAAACAACCAGCCAATTATGCCTATTTAGTGAATAAAATAGATAAGGTCGATAATAGTGAATTTGGACTTGCACTTCATGCGACAAGCTTTGAAACTGGCTGAGAAGGCACGTGGACAAACTAGCCCCAACCCAATGGTAGGAGCTGTAGTTGTTCAAAATGGCGAGGTAGTTGGACAAGGATTTCACCAAAAATCCGGTACACCTCATGCTGAAATTCATGCCTTGAAAGATGCAGGAGACAAAGCGCGAGGAGCTGACCTCTACGTTACTTTGGAGCCGTGCTGTCATTTTGGCCGAACCCCCCCCTGTACTTCGGCCGTTATCAAGGCCGGTATCCGACGAGTAATAATAGCCATGGTCGACCCAAATCCAAAAGTAGCAGGAAAGGGGATTGATATATTGCGTCAGGCTGGCATCGAGGCTTCAGTTGGTCCAATGACGCATGAAGCTCACAAGCTTAACGCCAGTTTTATCAAACATACAACGACTGGTCTTCCTTTGGTAATTTTGAAATCGGCTACAAGTCTGGATGGAAAAATTGCTACCGTAACTGGCCAATCCAAATGGATTACAGATCCATTATCTCGGCTTAAAGTTCATGAAATTCGGAATCATGTGGATGCTATACTCGTAGGTATCGGCACAGTATTGGCCGATGATCCTGAATTGACCGTCCGATTGTCTAATCAATACAAAACCAAAGATCCAATTCGAGTGGTCGTTGATTCACAAGGACGAACTCCAACTACAGCTAAAGTTTTTAACCCCAACAGTTCAACTGATGTTATCATTGCAACAACCGACCAAATCTGCTCTCAAAAGCGGAAAAATTATAAAAAATTGGGGGCAGAAGTGTGGATGATTCCACCTACACCAGACGGCCGTGTAGATCTGAAGCTACTTACCCTGAAGCTAGGACAGCGACAGATTACTAGCCTATTGATCGAGGGCGGAGGGGAAATCCATGCATCTGCCATTGATGCAGGTATCGTTGATGAGGTGATTTTCTTCTTGGCCCCAATTTTGATTGGTGGTCGAGACGCCCCCGGCGCCATTCAAGGTAGTGGCATCAAACAACTAAACCAAGCAGTAAAACTCAAAGAGGTAACTTTTACCACCATAGGTCAAGACCTAATGGTTCAGGCACACATTGATGGTGAAAGATACGATTCGATCGCAAAATAAAAGTCTATGTTTACTGGAATTATTGAAGAAATAGGGCAAATTGAACAAATTAATCAGGTTTCGGGAACATCTGGCCCATCGGTTACATTAGAAGTAATCGCAGAAAAAGTACTTCAAGATGCCAAAATTGGGGATAGTATTGCCGTTAATGGTGTGTGTCTAACTATCACGGATTTGACCCTCAGTGGTTTTCGAGCTGATGTTTCTGCAGAAACCTTGCGCTTAACGAATTTGGGCCACTTGTCAGTGAAACGACGGGTCAATTTGGAGCGTCCTCTCCGTATCAACGATCGGTTAGGAGGCCACTTGGTGCAGGGACACATTGAAGAGACGGGGACAATTACGGGTAGGCAAGACGAAGGTACAGCTTCCATTATGCGAGTCGGTATATCACCTGAAATCAGCCGTTACCTGATTTATAAGGGGTCAGTGACCGTTGATGGTGTTAGTTTAACGATAACGAAGCGGGAGACAAAGGAATTCGAGGTTGTTTTGATCCCACATACCAAGGAAGCGACGACCTTAGGCCAAATAAAAGTGGGTGAAAAAGTCAATATCGAAGTCGATTTAATAGGTCGTTATGTAGAACAATTTTTTCGAGTGGACCAAAGTAATGACGAAATTACACTCAAATTTCTTAGAGAAAGCGGCTATACGAACTAGGTTTTTAGCTCGAAAAT
>CAYVHK010000182.1:7006-8527 GCA_964451145.1 uncultured bacterium
TGATTTATTATCTGAAGGAAAAGATATAACGAAAATATTAGAAAATAATATCAGGAAGGTAAAGACGTGTCGTTTAACACCATTCCAGAGGCGATTCATTCTATTCGTCAAGGTGAAATTTTGATTGTGGTCGATGACCCCGACAGGGAGAATGAAGGCGACTTAGTCATGGCCGCTGAAAAGGCCACACCAGAGGCAATAAACTTTATGGCTAAGTATGGTCGGGGTATGATCTGCTTACCAGCCACCCCTAAAAAATTGAAGGAACTTGAACTCTTTGAGATGGTATCTGATAACACCTCCAAGATGAGTACAGCTTTCACCGTAACAATTGATGCTAAAGAGGTAACAACTGGTATTTCGGCTCAGGAACGGTCAATGACTATTCAAAAATTTATCGCTCCTGATGTTTCGGCTGACGATTTTCTCCGCCCCGGACATGTTTTTCCACTTAAGGCGGCCGAAGGTGGTGTGCTTCGTCGAGCTGGTCATACAGAAGCGGCTATTGATTTGTGCAAATTAGCCGGTCTCAAAACAGCAGGAGTGGTATGTGAGATTTTGAATGAAGATGGTTCTATGGCTCGCGTACCTGAACTGATAACTTTTGCAAAGCAACATAAACTTAAAATTATTACTATTGAAGATTTGATTGCTTACCGATTACAAACAGAAACGTTGATTCATCGTACTGCAGAAGCAGTGTTACCCACATCACATGGGGAATTCCAACTGATATCCTATGAAAGCGTAACAGACGGCAAAACACATACAGCACTTCGGCGCGGGCAAATTTTGGCAGACCAACCAACTTTAGTTCGGGTACACTCCCAATGTTTGACCGGAGATGTTTTTGGTTCACTCCGTTGTGACTGTGGTGAACAACTAAACCGAGCTTTAGCTTTGATTGCACAAGAAGACAATGGTGTTCTACTCTATATGCGACAAGAGGGAAGAGGAATGGGGTTGGACAACAAAATTCGTGCTTATCAACTTCAAGATCAAGAGGGGCTTGATACCGTTGAGGCTAACGAAAAATTAGGTTTCCCAGCTGATTTGCGGGACTATGGTATCGGGGCCCAGATTTTAAGAAATTTGGGTGTCGGACAGATGAAGCTACTGACTAATAATCCGCGAAAAATTAGAGGTCTACACGGGCATGGCTTAGAAGTCGTTGAGCGGATTCCTTTACAAATTCAACCACAAAAATTTAATCAACATTATTTGAATACCAAACGTTCAAAACTCGGCCATCTAGTCCTAGAGCCACCAACACAATCAGATTAACTAAATCAAAAGAAAATCACATGAAAAAAATTTATGAAGGCAATTTAATTGGAACTGGGCTTAAATTGGCGATTATCGCCAGCCGTTTCAATAGCTTTATTACCAACAGCCTGCTGGCAGGTGCCAAAGATGCCCTCAAGCGACATGGCACCGATTTGAATGACGTGGACTTATTTTGGGTTCCGGGAGCCTTCGAAATTCCACTAACCGCTAAACGTGTGGCAAAAACTAACCATT
>CAYVHK010000183.1:0-7275 GCA_964451145.1 uncultured bacterium
AGACCACCCAAAGACGAGGCATTATCATATTGTAGTCATTTCATATTACAGTAACATAGTCGAGATTATCATCCCTTATGACTTAAATTCGATAATAGTAATTTGTCGGGTATTCACGGAACCAATTTGTTATGTTTTTTGATGTACATATCATGTATGTGTACTAGGAAAAAATAACAAATTGGTTCTATTTTAGGTCCCAAAGGTTTTTAATATACGTTTGGTTTTAATTAAAATTAGGTTTTTAGAAAGACGAAAACTCGTTAAGGTATCTTAAGAATGAAACACATAATAATTTCAGCTTTGGCTATTCCCCTAATGATAATTTCAGCTTTTAGTGCTGATGTAATGAACAAACAAACGATCGCCTATTGGTCTTTTGATGAGGGAAAAGGCGAAAAGGTTAAAGATTTGGCCAATGGTAATATTAGCAATATAAAAAAAGCTGAATGGGTCAAAGGCGTTTCGGGATCGGCCTTGAAATTCAACGGTAAAGATGCCCGTGTAATAGTTGAAAATAGTAAAACACTACATTCAGATACAGGTGATTTAACTATTCAAGCTTGGGTTAACGTAACAGGTAACCCAGGTAAATGGCTTGGAGCTGGTGGAATAGTGTTTAAGCAAGGTGCTTACCAATGGTGTGTTAAAAAAGAAGGTGTGTTATGGTTTGGTATCTGGGGCGCACGTCTAGAGTCAGGAGATGATTTTGATTTTTTGGATCGTCTCAACAAGTGGCACCATACAACCGTTACTTTTGAGGGAAAAAATAAAGAAACAAAGATCTATGTCGATGGCAAACTAAAAACTAAGGGCACGGTCAATGAATCAGTTGATCTGACTGGCGATCCACTTTATATGGGCTTCAAAGGTGATGGCAAATTCTATTTTGAGGGTTTGATCGATGAAGTACATATCTCAAACACGGTTTTAAGCAAGGACGAAATTGCTGAAATGATGAAAATTACACTATCGGTGGAAAGCGTGAACAAACTATCAGTTAAGTGGGCAGAAATAAAACACGCTAATTAACC
The DNA here is from genome assembly GCA_964451145.1 of uncultured bacterium. Lineage (GTDB taxonomy): Bacteria > Poribacteria > WGA-4E > WGA-4E > UBA9662 > TMED15. The sequence goes on from CAYVHK010000183.1 coordinate 1,035, forward strand.
TAGGCAGGTAGGAGTAGATACTTACCAATTCGCAGGTTACGAAGACATATAAACAGAGTTTTTTCTACTCAATTACCCCCCAAATAGTATTCGTTCGGAGTTTAATTTCGATTATCTAATAACAACATACTTATTGGAGTTGACTTCAAGCATATAGGCGACTGAAACCAGCTGATGTCCTTTTCTTTTCCAATAGAATGACGCTGAATAATATTTGCTAAACATTCTTAATCCACCACTTGACTTTGATTTTTTTGAGCAGGAATTTTCATGAAATTACACACTAATTTACGATAATTGGGTAGAGAAGAAAATATATTGATACACTAACCCTATACAAAAGTCGAAGAACAATCAAAGCGAACTACAACACATTCGATTTTTTGTTTCAGCATTCAACTTTTTACTGAACCTCACAATAATAAATTAGTATCTTCAAAAATTTCTTCTGTAAGGTAATTCATCTCCTCTGATTTGCTTGCTTTTCACCACTACCAGAATTTCTATCGTTTCTACACACATTTAGCAATTGAAAAGTATTACTTTTCAGCACAACCGCCTCTTCTTCTGATAAACTAACCTAATTGTGTTCCGTTTTTTCAATTTAAACGCCTACAACTAACTATCAATAACTACATAGTAGGAGCGATTAGAGCAACTATTCTCAATCCACACTATCCTGAACTGATTAATATCAGGTATTTCCATAGATAAAAATTGGCATTTGGGTTCATTGTCTAAGAGTTGAAACCTAAATAATGAAAGAAATTGTTATTCGTGATAACTTGATCGCATGAATTTATTTCAGATTGATCTCTGTGCTATTCTTGTATTATTTCACTAACTTTAGAACTATCAGCCTAAGAGTTAAAATTGATCATGATTTTGATTGACACCTCTGTGTGCCTCCAATTAGGTTGCGTCGATATTGCCTGCATGACGGACGGGTAACCGAAATATAGGTGCTGCTATGTTAAAATTTACCAATTTCATGCCAAACGAAATTTTTAGATTAAAAATGGTGCCAGCCTCTTCTAGATTAAGCAAGAAACATATAAACTTCGTAAAAAAGAAAAGACGTTTTTTCGAACAAATGAATTGAATATTTGTCTAACTCAGTGTATGCAAGCACAACATTTTTTTTCAATTGGCACTATTTTTACTAAAAAAGTTGATCAGCCAACAACTGATCTAGAAAATGACTTAATTAAACGCTGTCGGGACAGGGATCCACGAGCGATGGAACAGATCGTCAAACGTTACCAGAAGCAGGTCTACAACACTGCTTACGGTATTGTTGGTAACCGAGAAGATGCCCAAGATATCACGCAAGACGTCTTTTTAACCGTCTGGAATAAAATTAGTCAATTCAAGCAGAAGTCTAAATTTTCGACTTGGATCTACCAAATTGCCAAAAATCAGTCGCTTAATCTGAAAAGTAAAAAGAAAAGACGGAAAACAGATGCTACCGAAATTGATGATACTCAGGCTTGGGTTCCTGTAGAGGAAAAAACCCCAGAGACAAAAGTATTAGCCAATGAGCAGCAAAAACTGCTGCTTGAGGCTCTCGACAGCCTAAAAGAAAAGCACCGAATTATTTTGGTCTTACGGGAAATGGAATCCTTATCATATGATGATATTGCTCAAGTTCTGGGTTGTTCTGTAGGTCGAGTTAAATCACGGTTACACGAAGCTCGGTTAGCTCTTCGGACAGCCTTCCATACAATTTGAGGTGGACCTGTTTAGCTCAGGTCTTAGATTATAAAAGGACAACCGAAAATGGATAAACACCAACAAATTGAGCGGAAATTATCAGCCTATTTTGATAGAGAACTAGAAGCCTCAGAAGCCATCTTAGTTGAAAAACATTTGCAAAACTGTGTCGAGTGTCAGCAAATTATGGTCGACTTTGAAGCACAACAAAGCTTGATATCTAAACTAAAGCAAGAGGCCCCGATTGAGGTCTGGAATCAGATCCGAGATCAAATTGATCTTGAAAAAAACACACAGCCATTTTGGAAACAATGGGGAGTGCCCGTACCAATAGTTGCCTTGACCGCTATGTTGGTCTTTAGTTTAGTCATCCTCTATCCCATTTCCGAGGAATCAACAACTAGTCCGATTAATGATTATCTTTTAGCACACGCCCAATATTCCACCGACTACGCTATAGAATCCTTAGATCTGGATGAATCGGTTTCAACGATTGACAATGAAAGCTTTGTAGACACCGACCGATTACTGGATGCCTATTATGGTTATGAGTAGAAAGACGATGCCCGAAATTAGGACATTTACACATATCGTTAGTTGCTTGTTAGGTTTGGTATTCAGTTTGATATCAGTAGCGGACGAAGACCGATTCTTTGATCTTGTTGAACGAGCTAATCAAAAAGATTGGGTAGGCCGGAAGGTAGTCATTAATTGGTCTAGTGGGGAGTGTATGGCCTTTGAATTAATGGTGATTCATAAATCCTCAGATAAATACTATCAGCATTCAATTTATCCGGAATCGACTAGAGCAAATCGTAATCAGCCCAATGACAATGAGAGGCGGGTGAATAAGGGGCAAAGAAGATCATCTCCACCTTTCAGGCCGCCTAGATCTAACACCAAGCTGAGTGCTTTTAGCCTCGTAAAACATCAGCAATTGATTCGAAATAACTACGATCTGCAGTTGATCGATGATAATACAACCATTTGTGGACGAGAGACACAGTTATGGTCGATTACTCCTCATCAGGCCAAGCGCAATAAGGTATTTAAAGTTTGGCTGGATTCAGAGACAGGAATTTTATTACAGAGCGAAAAGAAAGATGGCCATAGCCGAAGGCTGTCAGTTTTAACTCAACTCCAATTTGATCCACAACTGGTGGCTGATCAGCTGGCTAAAATGGGCAGTAACGAGAGGCCAAACAGAGGGGATCGACAAGGTCGTTCAGTTTCCAAATTAGAAGCCCAAAAAGCTCTTAATCAAAAACTTAATTTGCCAGACGGTTTATTTTCTGGATTCCAAATTGAGGAAACAGAGTTGATGGAACGACCGGTGACGTTGAGCTCGTCTGTACAGGTAGTCCATACTCGTTACACCGATGGATTGGAGGTTATATCCGTTTTTCAAAGCCTGTCTTCTGCTGACCGAAACCAAGCGAAAGGTGAGCGACGTAGTAACAGATTGAGAGGAAGACGGAAGCCAAGGGCTAAAAGACAAAACATTTCAGGCATTCAAGTAACAAGTATGGAACGTATCGATGTTTGGGTTTATCAATGGCGTAACAATGGTATCGACTTTACCTTAATAGGGAGTTTAACCCAATCAGAAATGGATCAAATGGCTAAGTCATTAATTCAATAACCTGCCAACTATAGCCAAGTAGCGGTATTTGAAATAATGATTGCAATGGGAATAAAAAACGGCACTAAGATGACTAAGTCCCAGTACCGTCAGTGTTGAAAATGGCTAATTACTTTCAACAGGGGTAGTCTAACTCATGAGTTGCTCTTTTTACGACATTAAATTAGTCTACATAACCAAAAGGCCTCGGAAATACACAATAGAGTTTCGAAATATATGAGGAATGCAGTTGGACATTTTCTTTTAGTTTCACTACTGTTTGTATTTTACGTTCTTTTCTGGGACTAGTATCTGCTAATCGAATCCTAAACTTAACTCTCATTTTCCGATCTAGATAAGCCATAATTCTCTCTATCAGTGCATCCAGAATGGTTTTATTTGCTTCTTCTGGTCTAAGAATTCTGTAATTATTAGTTGGCATAAATAAAGCTAATCGCCACTCTCATGGTTGGTCTATTATATCAAGGTACAAAACTACTTTTTTCTCCTCTGATTTTTTTCTGTATTCAGCTTGTTGCTAAATATCAACCTATGTCGTCTTTATATTAAGCTCATTATATGTTGAAGATAAGAATATTTCCGCTATTAGCTATAATATTAAACATACGTTTGGGAATACAAAATGATCAAATCGACTTTATTAGTGCTTAATATTATCTTATTTTTTCCCATCTTTTACTGCCCAATATCTATGGCTAAAGGAAAAATAGTACAAGAAATAATTAAATTACCTTCACTCGAAGGTAATTTGTAATTTGTTTGGTGATTCTCCCAATCGAGAAGTCCATATTTATTTTCCTCCTAGTTATGATATAGATCTCAATCGAAGATATCATGTAGTCTTTTGATTTCATGGCTATACAAGAAGGCGTGGGCAAGAAGTGATGATCCAGACCAAAACATCGTTCTCTCGATGAATTCGTGGCTGAAAGAAAAGAAAGTCAAGGAAATGATTCTAATGATGCCTAATTCATATAATAAACTCAAAAGAGATTTCTATACTAATTCTGAGGCGACAAGGAATTGGGCAGATACTATTGCAAAAGATCCAACTGGATATGTAGGTGAAGAAGGCTTTTGTACCTCTGATTCCAGTATTCATGGTTAGATTTTGGTTCTTCGGTCCAATCCATTTTAATTTCTCATTGTTCGGTTCTAATATGTCCTTACACGCTAACATGCAGTATCACAATAACCACCCATACTACATGCATAGAAGCAGGATCAGTAAATTAAAATCAAACCGTTCTGGAATTACAATACTACGCAGATGAGCTATCAACGTTTCTGGATAGCTGGAGTCGGCCAAAAGTGGGTCGAAAAGCTTCGACGTTCTTGGCTAGTTTGATTGGGTCCAGTATAATGTAACGTGCAGGCATGATGAAAGCTACAATCTCCAGCCTGATAGGTTATCGGCACAGCCATCTGTCCTTCCAAGATTACTTCCAAAGCACCACCAATAGGATTTCGATCTTGCGCGTTATGATGAAGATAGATTCCTTGGCGATGACTACCGGGAATAAACTGCATACTCCCTTGTTCCGGAGTTACGTCTACCAAGGCCAACCAACAGGTTATACCGCGCTCAATCGCTTCCTCAGGCCAAGGTCCATAACCTGCATCCTGATGCCACAAGACTTCAATTGGACTATATGGAGGCTTATAAATCAACTGGTCATAAGCGATTTCAATGTCTTTACCATTTAGCTGTTTTGCGTATGACAGAATTTTCTCAAAATAGGGCAATTTTCGCCAACCCAAGACAGCCGAAGGGTTTCCCAATTGAGCGATCGGTGCCTGGTTAATTCGATTTTTCCAATCATGAGCATCAATTTGACCACTAATGGCCTTTTGGTAACCTACGTTGATTTCATCCACTTGATCCTTTGGCAACAAATTTCGAATAACTAGAAAACCATCCGTTCGGAAAGTATGAATCTGTTTACACGTTAATTCCATTTCCTTTTCCTCGCTTAATTATGTTTTAGCCTGAAGGCCTATTTTCATAAATAGTTACAAGCTATTTCCGCTGATTAACATATCACTAGAAACAAAATCTGAGAATGCAAAGCACGATCGACCATTACATATTAATCAAGAAAAAATAATTTATTCTGTCGTTATGAGGCTCAACATGCTAGCGTTGCAACATCCAACCGCATTGAGAATAAATCGTTAGTCTAAACGACATATCCGTTGCGATTCCAACAATCTAGCTTAGATTGACCGAATACGGTAGATGTTGGCTTCGTTATTGAGTTTTAATTTCTCACTCAACTGGAAAAATTCAGTCACGTTCATACTTGGTATTATGCCACCTCGATTTTAATAAATTAAACGAGTTTTCAGTATGAAGGACGATTGTTTCTTCAATATTCGCAGCTGACTAAACTATAAGGCGCAACTGCAACGCTTGTTATAAGGTTCAGGTTGAATATGTTCACTACCCTTCATAAAGATATTGGTTTGATGTTGTAGTTGAGCCAAAACCAGCCAAGTCCCACTTGGCGAGGTTGAGTGATTTTGGGCAGTTGTTGATCGGTGATAGTAAATGAGTAATAGGTCCTCACAGGATACTGATTGAGCTGCAGATTCCGGATGTACCTCTTACCATTGGCGATCAGGTCAACTTTTCTGGGCTGTTCCTGAGTACAGTGAGCTGAAGTAACAATGTATCGACCGTTAGGCAGATCCACCATTATAGTCAATTATATTTTGGATGATGATTTGTACCATTTGTTTGTTAGCTAACTCATCAAACAGGTCAACTTGATGAAATCGATCTAATTTCTCAGACCTCAGTCCAATTTCCAAAGGCGAACCTGTCCGAGAATGTCGCCGGATAATATTATGGTCCCCGTGTGATCTACCATGGCAGTGAGAGAG
>CAYVHK010000183.1:7285-8459 GCA_964451145.1 uncultured bacterium
TCTTGATCAGTTCAACTTTATCGTTCCAGGTGCGGAAGATTCGGTCACGGCCGGTGGAGACAAACCGCATGTGAACTAAACGAAATAGGATTCAGAAATCAGCAGAGAAAACCATTTGCCAAGAATACCATCTGGACTTGGTTTCGTAGCCCTTTTTCTTTTATAAACGCAGTATTTCCACATCACCAATAGTTTCATTGCCGGAGAATGTGATTCGCCCAACTTCGTTTAATTCAAACCACACCTCCAGCCGGCCTTTCCCCGCTGACAGCGAGAATGTCGCTTCCTCTTGTCCTTTTTTTAATATAGCTTGCTTAATCTTTCCCTGCCAATTCACTTTCAGGATCCCCGGCTCATCAAGTACACCTCGTTTGATCCGTATTTTATAATCCCCCTCTTTTTCAATTCTTATACGCCATCCTAGTGGAAACACGTTGTCGTACTCAGAATCTTGATATCTACATAGTCTTATCGGGTTTTCAGTATCATTTCCAATATGAATGGTTCCCACTTTCCAACCGTCCGTTACATCCTTAAACCAATCATCATATAACTGCCTCATGTGCTGAACAATATCTGGCCGCTTTCTTGCTAAGTTCTCTTGTTCCCCTGGATCCTTATTGATTTGGTAAAGTTCCATCTCCGGAGTAGAGATGTCAATCGACAATCCTTCCCCCTGACCTGGATACGATAACCATTTGTATCGGTCAGAAATAGCAGCAGCATTATGGTACTGGCGAGGGGAACTGCCTCGGTGCGTTTGGATGAATAGTGTTCTTTCTATCCATTCACTGGTTGGATCTTCAACTAAGGATCTTAGGCTAGTTCCGTCAAATTTCAACGTGCCTGGTATTTCTATTTGACACAGATCAAGAAGTGTTGGCAAAATATCGATGTGGGCAGCGATCTGGCCAATTTTCACTCCCGCTTTGATATAACGTGGCCATCTGATAAAAAAAGGCAGGCGAATACCACCTTCATAAACATTGCCTTTGTGGGCTCGAAATCCGGCATTGAATCGCCCTGGAGACGGTCCATGGTCAGACAAGAAAATGATGATTGTGTCGTTATCTATGCCCAAGAAATCTAAATGTGTTAGTAGTCGGCCAAGGTTATCATCGATATTTTCTACCATACCGTAAACGCGTGACACCGGTTCAGCCAATCCCTTTTG
>CAYVHK010000184.1:0-8328 GCA_964451145.1 uncultured bacterium
GAACACAATCGTTAAGTGTTAGGAGATCTAATATGAACAAAGATATAAAATTTGGCATTTTGGGTTTGGGAAGAGGGCAAAAAGTAGCTCAGTTAGCTTTTCAGACAACTGGTGCTGATTTAGTTTGTGTTTGTGATTTGCAAGAGGAGAAGGCTCAATCTAGTGCTCAAGAATTATCTTGTGATTGGACTACTAGCTACGATGAAATGATCAGTCGAAGTGATATTGATGCAGTTGGCATTTATACTTCTAGTGGCACACATGTTGATCTTGCTAGCAAAGCAGTCAACTCAGGCAAACACGTTTTTTTGACTAAGCCAATGGATATCAACTTAGAGAAATGCGATCAACTGATTGAATCGGCGAAACGAGCTAATTTAGTTTTGGCTGTCGATTTTGTTCGTCGCTACCGAAAAATTGATCATCAGGTGCGATAAGCTATTTTAGATGGTCTTATCGGGGACGTAATTCTAGGAGATCTGAGAATGAAGTGGTATCGAAGCCAATCTTACTACCAAGGTGGATAGCCACAAGGCTGGCGAGGTCAATCTCAAACCGAAGGAGGTTCAGCTGCTAATCAAGGTGCTCACTCTATCGATCAATTGCAGTGGTTTATTGGACCAGTCAAAACGGTGCAAGGTCGAATCGGAACCTTCAACCACCAGATTGAGACCGAAGATTGTTCAGTTGGAATTTTGACCTTTGAAAACGGAGCCTTTGGTGTCATACAAACTACTACTTGTAGTTATCCCAGTTTGGGGACGACTATACAAATCAATGGAAGTAAGGGTACCATTACCATGGACAAGTCAGGTGGTGTTGATTTATTGGTCAGAGATAATGAAATAACTAGTATCGAACAAGTGGAAGTAAAAAATGAAATACCGAGCAATATTATTGAGGATATGATAGGTGCAATTGCCTATGGTCGATCGGTAATGGTTAGTGGAGAGGAAGGACGAAAGTCAGTTGCAATTTTCACTGCCATCTATGAGTCTTCTCGCACTGATCAAATTGTTCATCTGTAATCGACATTGAGAAATATAAGAGTATTGACAGGTTCTAGTTTGGCTGATAAACTTGCGTTCCAATCCAGTAGAGATGAGCCACTCAAATGCGATCTGAGGCTAGGTCCTTTGCCCTTCAAATGTTATACCAAGCGTCAGTATATCCTGATCTAACCGCCGAACAGATTCAGGAGCAGTATTGGCAACAGTCCTTTTTTATAGACCCTGATTTGTATTTTCCACTTCAGCTATTTCGGCGTCTGTTTTGGACCCCAGCCCGATCGCAGTATAACTCCCAAGCTACTCGGCGTCACCGGCAAGATCAGGTTATTGAAATCGAGAAATATTGGACTATCAAGCAAGAACCCAACTTCGCAGCACAAGAATTGGTGGAACTGTTTCAACGACTCTACTGGGACAGAAGTGCTGACAAAAAAAAGACTGAAATGGACGAAGAAGAATCAATGTCGGATAATTCAACTGCTTCTCCTTCGGAAGAAATACATATTTCGGTCAATGCTACAGCTCCGCTACCAACCGAAGTTACGGTTGAGTATGGGCCCGCTCCCCCTTCGGAAGAAATACATATTTCGGTCAATGCTACGGATATAAAGGATGCCATTCCAATAGGTTCGGTTGATCAACAAACTCGGATTTTTGCAAATTTACTTCTAACTGGCACCTTAGAAAATTTAGTTCCAATTGACAGCACTATTCAATCAACTTTGACTGACTGGAATTTACGCCGATTACATCCAGCCGATTTGTCAATTCTGCGGGCTGCTACTTACGAAATGCTTTATCTAACTGATATCCCACCTGTGGTATCAATTGATGAAGCTATTGAACTCGCGAAAAAATTTGGCTCCGACGACTCACCTCGTTTCGTTAACGGAATTCTAGATCAGATTAGAAAGACTCATCTAGATTCCACTGACCTAGAATTTTCACAGGCCAGCAAGAACAATAGTTAAAGCAATTTCAGTTATGAGAGCTATCTATTCAATTTTGTTTTTTCTATTTTTAGCCCTGCCGTTATCTGCAGATGAACTTCGTCATGTGGGTCAATTCGGCCGAAAGGGCAGGGACAAAGGCGAATTTTCGGCCAAAACCGTTTTGGATTTCAGCCCAAGCGGTGAAGTTGTGATCTTAGACCGGACATTAGTTTCAGTTCAGAAATTGACCATAGATGGTGATAGTCAATTCAAAATCTCTACTCAAAAAACACCTGATGGTACACTTGCGTTGGTTTCACCAACTGACTTGACGGTTAGCAAACGGGGCTATATCTACATAACTGATTGGGAAACTGTACACATTGAAGGTACAAGCAAACCTAAAATATTTAATCACTCTCCCTGCATTCACAAATTTTCCACCGACGGTAAACTTATTCAAACGATCCGTATTCATGATTTGCGACAAATACTGAACGTTCCAAGATTTGCTCGTCAACAATATTTGTCACGACACCCGGATTTACTACTCAACGCCTACCCTTCTCTAGACACCGATGGTAACTATGCACTTTTCGTTCCGCAGGGAAGCACTGGGCGTCCCTTTCATATATGTGTCGACCAAGACGAGAACATCTACGTGTCCGATGATGAAGAAATACACAAATTCTCCGCTGATGGAAAACCTATATGGTTGGTCAAAATTGATCAAGCTGGTGTAGGACAAGTGATCGAAATTGGAGATATGGCTGTCGATTCAAAAGGGAATTTGTATCTACTAGACCAGAAATCACACCAAGTGGTTAAGTACGACTCTGCTGGTAAATTTCAACTGAAATTTGGTCATTATGGTGATCGGCCAGGTCAATTAATTCAGCCTTTTTACCTAAGCATTCTAGCTGATGACACTCTATTAGTAGCTGATAAAGCGGTATATAAAAAGGATTTTGCCACTCAATTACCTAGACGTCAATTTGACCCTTTCCGCTACGGCGGCACAGTCAATCGCACCTTCCGTACTCGTATTAAAAGAATTCAAAAATTCAGTCCCAGTGGGAAATATAGGGGGGATATCCTAATCCGTTTACACCGCGAAAAAGTGGCTGATCTTTTTCTGCAGTTGAAGGCCATTGATCCTAACGGTTTCGTCTATTTGGTTGATTCTGACACTCTGCAAATTCATCGGTACCAAGTAATTCGACCCTTTTTTCGTTCAGGCTTACAAGCCGAAGTTAAGTTTCGTTTTATCGATTCTTATGACAACACTATCATCGACAACGAAGATGATTTAGATGCAGACATCGATGCGGGTGGGGAGTATGAAACGAAAGGTCTGAAAAATAAGCTTAACAATGACATATTGTTTGCCTACGATATCAACCAAGATATTCGTCTATCATTAACCAACGCCCTATCTTGGGAGGCTAAGATTAGCGACACTTGGTTTCGTGGCCCCCAATACTCTGACTTTCGTGGTTCATTTCCAATGGATACGAGAGACCAGACAAAAACTATCAAAAACAAAGTTGGTTTAGACCTGACCTGTATCCTTAACCATAATCCGTATAACTACCGAGAAGCTGGTGCTAATGCATTTATTGAACTAACCGACGTCGGCATGCAAACCGATGCCTGGGATAAAATTAGAAATCAAATGCTAACTTTAGTTAATCAAAATGTATTTGGTTGGGGGGTTGGCACCTACTACGATCTAGGCAAGGCCTTTCGATTCCGTTTCAACGTCGAGCAAATGTCTGGCAAAATGCACTACACTGCTGCCGATCCAACTGGTATACCAGCTGCCGAAGGGATGAGCAATCGTCCCGCGCCACTAACCAAAATTACCATGTTTTTAGATGGTGAATTTTAAGAATTGATTAAATCTATGCATAATACCAAACCAGTTATTATTGGCATAATGGGTGGATCAGCGGCCGGTAAAACCACTTTGGCACATCAATTGGCCGACAATTTGGCCGATTTCTCACCCGTTGTTCTCAATCAGGACCGCTATTTTCGCGATTTTTCAGAATACTCCTCCGAGGAAAGAGAACGAATTATTACGGCCAATCACCCGTCAGCGGTGTTATGGTCAGCTTTAACGGAACACTTACAGTTACTGTCGGATCGTCAACCTATTCAAATACCAGTTTCTGGTAGTCGATGGGCTCAACAACAGACAGAAATTGAAATAGTTGCACCCTCTGATTTAGTTATTTTAGAAGGACATCTAATTTTCTGGCATCAACAAATTCGAGATCTTCTACAACTTAAGATTTATCTCGACGTTGACCCACACGAACGTGTTTTAAGGCGGCTTTTGAGAAGTGCGGACACACCTAATTTTGATCTGAAATGGCAAATTGATTGGTACCGGCGAGATGTGATACCCAACTATCCCATTTACACCGAACCTTGCAAAAAGTACGCCGATCTGATTATGCCATTTGAAGAAAACAACAGCATAGCTATCGAGATAATTATTGCTGGTTTACGACAAAAATTAGCCACCAACAAATAGCAACTAACACACCAGCAACAATATAAGCTGAGGATGATAAGTCGCCAACTGATAACACTATGTATTATCTTGTTTGGTTTAGGTGTTGTTTCTCAACCTATCCAGTATTTGTTTCCTAAATACGTAGAAGATACACTAGGGCCGCGTTTGTGGCTAGCCGGTCTTTTACGGTCGATACCGATTGGGCTAGGTGGTTTATCGGCTTTAGTTGCAGGGGTTTTATGTGATCAGTTTGGTCGTAAACGGACATTAGTTACCGGTATCATTGGAACGTTTCTGGTTGGACTCGTTTTTGTCTATTCTAATCCAATCTTCATCTTGGCAGTCTTATGCGTACAAGGGGCCGCTTCTGGTTTAAAATCAGCAGGGGGACAATCCTATTTGATCGGCGCTGTTGACACTAGAACTTTGGGCCGTGCGTCTGCCGCTTACTTCTTAAGCGGCATTATGGGACAAGCCGTTGGAAAGTCAATTGCCGGTATTCTGATCCAACGACACGGCTATGCAACTTTCGGTTGGTTAGCTCTAAGCGGTGGTGTTGTATTAGTATTGTTCACCACATTGGTTCTGCCAAACAAATCAACCTCTCAGGAAATACAGCTCGAAGCCCAACAAATCTTAGGCTGGTGGCAAAATTATCTATCTATCATTAATCGCCCCAAGGTGATTATTTTGACGGGCATTCGGTTTTTCAGCACATTTTCTTGGGGTAGTGTACAATTTCTATTGCCATTATTAATGGCTCGATTAACTGATATTCAAGTGACAGGTTTTTTCGGTGGTAGCAGCGACATATTCGCCTGCATATGTTTATCAATCACTGGTATTATTTGCGATCGAATTGGAGTTATAAAACCAGCTATTGTTTCGCATTTACTGATTTTCGTCAGTCTCATTGGACTGATGATTGCCCTTCACTCTGCCATTGGGTTTTTTATCGTTGGGGTTTTGGCTTCCGGTGCTGCATGGTCTTTGTCAACCACTATGCCACGTTTTATCAAGCAGTTTTTAGCTGATGATGAAACCGGTCGAGGGGTTGGTTTAGTACACTTGGCTTGGAGTATCGGTTTTTTATTCGGTTATTTCACAACTAGTGTGCTTGTCAGTTTCAACCCACATTTACCGTTGATGTTAGCATTGCTATCTGTTAGTATCTCAGCCCTATTGGTTTTGAAACTTAGCCGATTTAATTAATCGGTTAAGAGCGGGTAGAATCTGCCTTCTATTTTTCTCCCAACAGGGATTAGATTTGTTCCGTTCAACATTGGTTCGTTTTGCTTAGAAAGAACACCATCTTGAAAAACATTGATAACGGTGGCTCTTCTAGGACGGTTCGTGATATTTTCAAAAGAACCATGAACCATCAACGGATGATGGAAGGTAGCTTGTCCAGCTTTCAGTTCTATTGGTGTCGGTTCCTGAAACTGCGACCATTGTTCCGCAGTTAAAACTTTCTGAATTGCTTTCATATCGCCTGCCAAACCGGTGATAGGCAACAAGTCCCATTTATGACTACCTGAAATATAATGGATACAACCGTTGTCTAACTCCGTGTCATCTAAGGCAATCCAACAAGTCAGATGGGCCATGGGCTGGGTTCTAGTCCAGTAGGAGTAATCTTGGTGCCAAGCCACTACTCCACCATGTTGAGCTGGTTTGCAAAAAAGTTGATCATGCCAAAATCGTACTGATCCTCCCAGCAATTGACGTGCGGGAATAACAAATGCAGAATGCCACAAAACATCGTGAAAACCGGTCGTAATTCGCCAAGCACCAAGGGCGTGGAACAAGACTTTATCTGGGTTGGGACTTTCGTTGACATTAAATTCGTAAAACAGAGAATTGCCGGCAAAACTTGGCTCCATCAGCTGCTCTAGTTCAGTTTTCAAGATTTCCACCTGAGATTTTGTTAGTATAGGAATCCCAGCTACGTAACCATTTTCTTGGTAGAAATTGACTTGTTCATTAGTCAACTGATATGCATCCAAAATTTGACCGCTGGACTCAGCTAGAAAATCACCAATCGGTTGATGATGGTGAGAAAGATCGGTAACCATATGGATTCTCCTATTTTGGTGAAGTCGTAAAGTAACACCACGGCAAATAAAATCTCATTAATGAAATCAATTACGCCTCAGCCAAATTAATCAATAAACAATTACTATTGACATTATATGGAATTTTTCACTCTAGTGTTACGGATAATTATAGACTTTTACTTTGCATATTATATACACTTAACGGAAAATTCCCTTTCGATATGACCCCTAGATTCTTGCACTGTCAACACTGAACGGTAGTCTAAATCTAGTTGGTAGTAGGTCGTCGATTTAATTTCAGAACATAACCTCGGTTTCATATAATAACTGGTCTTTTGTATACATACCAATCATTAGTTACTATGTGTTGAGGAAAATTTTCATCTACTATTTTATTTACCTTAGCTATGATGTTCGACTAGTTTGCCAAATCTAGTTAAATGAAATTCACGATTTGATATATTTCTGGTTGCACAAATGCCCCATTTATAAATTGGTTTGGAAAAATCATTATGTAACCTTGGCCACCGATTATAATTGGTTATGTTATAATTCGACGGCTAAAATTTGGACTTAATTTTGGACAGACAAATCGGAAAAATGAATAGCAAATTACTTTCAAAAATAAAAACTAAGACAGCTATCTTTATCCTACCAATATTGGCATTAATGGGGTTGAGCATTTTCCTTACCTCGACTAATAGTGTGGCCAGTGTCAACTCGTCGAAGACAAATATTGCTTACACTGGCGATTTTTTAACCCTTGGCGTAGGTGCTAGGCCATTGTCCATGGGGGGGAGTTTCACCGCTATTGCTGACGATTCGACGGCTGCTTATTGGAACCCGGCGGGTTTAGCGCAATTAACACATCACGAAATGACTTTTATGCAAGCTAGCATTAATGGCCTAGACAGTTACAATTTTTCCAACTATGTTCATTCACTAGGTCAAAGTCGAACCGTTGGTCTGAGTTGGCTAAGGGTTGGCATTAACGATATTCAACAAACGACGGTGAAGTATCCATCCCAACCAATTGGCTCAAATAACCGACCGAGTAAAAAATCTACATTTAGTGCTGGACAAAACGCATTCCTTTTATCTTACGGACAACAGTTGAGTCAGTTATCGATTGGCCTGAATCTGAAAATGATCTATATGACTACACTGAAACATTTCAACGCACTTGGAATTGGTAGTGATGTTGGTCTACTATGGAAAACGCCGGATCAAAGATCCAGTCAGTTAGCACTTGGTTTGGCAGTACACGATTACTTCCACACTCGCCTATTTTGGAATACTGTACCTGATAGTTCTGGCCAGCCTTCTCACAGCGAATCTATTCGGCCTAATTTTCGAATCGGTGCGGCTTACCATCAAAAAATTCCTTTCTTGAAAAGTCGATTATCTTTGACTCTAGATGCCAATAACCAGCACAAGATAGAATTTCACTACGGTGGTGAATATGTCCTTAACAACCTGCTTTCCATCAGAGGTGGTGTATCACAGAAGCAGGGAAGTTTTGGTAGTATTCGCCAATTAACTGCTGGGGCAGGTTTTCGTTTAGTGTTTGTATCTGGCGCCGCTTTCGCCATTGACTATGCTTTTATCGGACATGATCAACTGGGCAATAGTAGTCGGGTGTCCCTTATATTGCGCTTATAGTCTACTCAAATACCTGTTGGTTGATCTGATCAGCCAAGTATTCAACTACTTTTTGTAAAGCCCTCTCACCGTGATTAGCTGTGGCTGTATCAGCCGGTTCTCCCATTTGAGCAAACATTGGTTTATTGGGATCAAACTCTACC
>CAYVHK010000185.1:0-8227 GCA_964451145.1 uncultured bacterium
ATCGATGCCGAGGGGATGATCGTGGCGCATAATTTGATAAAGATCAGCGTTGGAGAGCAGGGGATTATCTAACTTTTGATGTTGATGGATCCATAATTGAAGGGTTTGTTTTTTGAGTTGATGATATTGGGTGTCAGAGTCAGCCGAAGTAGAAGAAAAGAAGGTTTGTTGCTCAACGGACGGATTTTGGCGATAAGAAGAAGAAGTTTCTGTGAGGAAGTTTCTATTAGTATTGAGAGTGGACACTGGTGTTGCTTTCTCTCACCTGTCTTTACCATCAGTTCTATCACAAACATAATCATGGACTAAACTTTCATTATCTCCCCAAAGATACTCTTTGCCTTTCAAAAGGTGGAGTTTCAGCACACTTTAGTAGTTTTTCTGTTATTACCTTACTAATTCAGATTTATAGTTTGGATAGTAAAAAGCGACCAAACTGAGATTCGATCGCTTTTATACTTTTTGGGTGAAACTTTAGAATTCCTCTACTGTTTCTTTATTGCTCCCCAAACATTTGCCAGCTTAGATTTAGGATCTACAGCGGTTCCCTGACCCACCGGAATAACCTCAATGCCACTGAACATCGCATTGAGATCACCTTTTCCAGTTTCCTTATTACCAGCAAAGTGCAGATTGAGCAGACCATCCGTGACCGATACATTCTTGAAAGTTTTGATGTCGATTTCATCTTGCCCAGGTGTCACATATAATGGTGCTACATTTTTACCTTCGATAAAGATATCAAATCCCCGGTTTTTAGGGGACCAATGCTCGCCCACCAGATAAGTAACATCGAAAACACCGTTTCCGGTTTTGAGTCCCATTTTAACTGTGTCGGGAAATTTGGCCCAACTGACAGTATGAAAGATAGCGTGGTCGTAGCCGGCCTTATCCGCTTGGGCTTTAGCTGCATCGGTTAGCGTTTTAACTTCCGCTGTTTGAGGTTCTTTCTCCATCCAGCCGCCCCAAGACTCGTCGTCTTTAATGTTCAACTTCTGAAGTCCACCATGCCAGATATGGCCTTTGCTGTCCTTGTAATCATCCTTCTTACCGCCAATCACGCGTATCGATGGTTTCGCCGTGGTTTTGGCTAGGACAGAAACAGAGGGCAGTATAAACAGTGTTAATATTAATAAAAACAAAAACCTTTTCATTTATTTCTCCCTGAAATTCAACTAATGTGATTCGTGGTTTCGATTCATTTTGTTTTCGGACCACTCAAAAATATTTCTACGTGGAAGTTTAGGTTTCACAATAGTCAAATTTTTGATATTGTCTCAAAGGCACATCCTAGCAAACTCTGTTTTCTAAGTCAAGCAGAACTGAAAGCGAGGTAAATGGCCACAAGAAAGATTAAAATTGCGGCCAAATGCAGTCAAATAGTGATCATATACATTCCATTCAGAAAGCAGTCAATCCAATAATCAAGAACGAGTCGAGTGGTTGCAAAAGTAACTAGACATGGCTGCAAATGACCGCGAAACGAATATAGGAATCATCTTAGAATTATAAGCCGAAAAGGAAGCACGGTATGATCAAATAGAAAGACAACAAACCTACTGATTGATGAAGATCGAAAACCCAAAATACTATTAATCAGATTAAGAGTCGTCTTTACGGGTTAATATGACAGAATTTGATGCTTTTCTCATGGCTATAACAATTGGGTTTTTGTCAGTTTTTTAGTGCTAGGAATTTTGATTCTCGTAGCAAATATATTGGATAATATCAGTTATATATGTTTTCAATTTTTTAATCATACTGAGAATAGCCTAACAGCCAACCAATTAGAGGAGATAAAAAGCGAAATTAGATCGGTTTACACTATAATAGCGGATGATCCTGTAGACTAAATGAGCAATACCTAGACTTTGATGACTAGCGATCTATACCCACATCAGTGTTCTTTTATCTGGGATTGCTACAAGGTTTTTATTGACCAATTTAGCCCCCTCATTCTATGGCTAATCATCGGGAACTAGTAATTGTGATGAGGAAAAAGGAAAGGTTTACTTAAGTTGAGACAAAAGCCTTGCTCAGATTATAATCGTAGCCAGCTGAAAACAGAAAAACTAAAATCGGCTAAATTGACATTCGATACTTGTAAAGCTCTGTGCTTCAAAGGTTAAAGAGTAATTAAGACGATCCTACTACACATCGGAAACCATAGTAAGGGTTCCTAACCAACGGAAAGTTAAGGGTACGGTAAGACACACGTAAGTGGTACGCACAGTTGAGCCAAGACCCTACTCGTAAAACTCGTACTCCTTCTGGGCTCGGTACTGGTCCTTTTGGATTTTTCTCAGGGGAATCCAAGTAATAATCTTTACCGTATGAGTCAACACATCATTCACTAACATTACCCACTATATCGCATAATCCGTATCCATTAGGAGAAAGGCTCCCGACGAGCGCCGTTGTTTGATCCCATTCATCCTTACCTTGTTTACCATTAAAATTAGCATAATAATTATGCAAACTTTAGCTCATCGCTTCAAACATAACGTCGGCCTTTTAAATTACCATGAGCAGCCTTCTCCCATTCGGCAACCGTTTGCCCGCCCATTCAGCATAAGTTGTCGCGTCATTTCAACTGACATACACCATTGGGTGATCGGCACTAGGGAAGTAGAGAGCTACATTGTCCCAATTCCCGTTATACTTATATCCACTTCCCACCAAAAACTGTTTAAATTGACCAACTGTCACCTTAGTAATATCCATATAAAAAGCATCTAATTCAACAGCATGTACTGGCCATGCATTCTCCATTAATCCATCTGGTTCATTTTTTGAATCTCTCATCTCAAATGAACCAGATGGTATCAATATCATCTCTTTACCGTCTTTTTCCCCAACAGAACCAATTCAACCAAAGTGTCCCCACTACAACCAGAAAAGATCAACATAAACAGAACGGTTCACTTAATCATGTTTTTAGGTTTGCAATGTGTCCCTCATTTACTAACAATGAAGCGTTTTTTCTATTTTTTGCCAAAAAAACCAGTTTGCTTGTAAACTCACTGGATAACCTGATTTGAGGGCGTTACGCTGTGATTAGAAGAGAATTATTCCGGTTTCCCCCTCAGTTTATAATATTTTTTACCTATCGCTGATCCCCTGAGTCTGAATCCTATCTCTGGCTGAGCTAACGTAATCCACATTCTATTCAGATAGTTTTCCGGCCTCAGCACGATTGACGAATTCACTCGCGCCAGCAGACAACCAGGCCCCAATGCCTGTTAAGAAGAATCGAACACCTTCTTCAGCATACTTGGCTACGTTTTCGTTGTTAGCCAGTGTACCGGCAATACGTCCGGCTTCTTGAATGCGAGTTATCGTATTGTCGATCGTTTTCTGAACGTCCGAATGTTGTAGTTGACCAATATATCCCATCGAAGTCGCCAAATCAGAAGGAGCGACAAAAAACACGTCAATATGCTCGACTGTCAAGATCTGATCCAAGTTGTTAACGGCAGCGATGTCTTCGATTAGGACGATTAAAAGCGTTTCGTTGTTGGCAACCTCGAAATAATCTGGTACACCATATCCCTGTCGACTAGTGAACATACCTCGACTGCCGATGGGTGCAAATTTACCGCCAGCGACTAGGTTTTCGGCCTCTTCCTTAGTATTGACGTGTGGAACAACAATGCTTTGTGCCCCTCTATCTAGGGTATGATAAATTAACCCCTGATCGTTACGGTTGATCCGAACTACTGAGGTCATGTCCCAGATATCGCATGCCCGTGTTAAATTGCCCAACTCGGACGCATCGACTGGGCCGTGTTCTCCCTCCAACCATATACCATCAAAGTTGACAGGTCCAAAGGCATCAATGTCATCAGGATGAGTGAAACCGCTGACGACGTAGGCGCTTTCACCGGCGGCCAATTTTTGTTTTACTCGATTGGGTCTAATTTTCATCTACTAATACCTCTTTAGTTGTGGTGAGAAAGGCGATAAGCGGAAGCGATTCTCTGAATTTGGCATTACACTAAAAATAATCAGACATGTCTTTTCGTACTTTCAAGCATTTTTAACAGAGTAAACACCCAACGTATTGTATTCCTCGCTACCAAAGTTTGGGATTAACGTTCGATAATGAAACTTATCAAATACGTACAAGTCTTAGAATTGACATGTTCAACTCACTCGCGAAAAAGACGAAAGATTTGCGGGAATCAGATGATATGAATCAGAAAAAATAGCTTCGAGGTGGGACTATTCGTGAGCGTCCCTCTTTTTTATCATAAATTTGTGTTTACATTTCTCTTTGAATTCATCTGGCTCCTGTGGGCTTTTAGACGCTGAAATCAACTTCAAAATTGGCTTGACTGTAGGTTAGCGCACCCAACCGCAACTTAAATCATCTTCTACATCGGTTTTCTTTCCAATAAGTTTTAGCTAATCCACATAATCAATGGCCCAACTACCACTGCTTGTTTGATCGTTCTGTTTCCAGAGACTAAGGAAATTGTCTGGTGCTTTGTGATCAGATAAGTGGCTAAGAAATAATTGCTGTAGTTCGGAAATGATCTCTAGGTTACCTTCGGCAATATTATTTTTTGCTAATGGGTCGATTGTTAAATCGTACAATTCTGGTAAGCCGACTTCACCAACAGGAGCATATCCCCACTTTTCTGTAACTAAAAAGGGCGTTGTTGCTCTTTTTGGTCTTGAATCGGATGACTTAATGTGGCAACCACTAACAGCGAAGTTTCTGTGCTGATGAAGGCTATTTCGAATTTGGTTAGCGAAGGAAATACCGTCAATTTCTTTCGGGGCCACAGGTTCAACGTCGGCCAAATCGCAAAGAGTTGGTAACAAATCGATTGGTTGAGCCATTAAATTCAAACTTTTCTGCTTAGGAATGCCAGAGCCTGCAATTAGAAATGGCACATGCCCAATTTCCGGATAGATTGGCCAAAACCGCTTATCATTCGGATTAATATTGGATTTCCCCGTTCGATGGTGTTCACCAATTGACATCCCGTGATCGGCCATTACTACGATTACACTATTTTCCCACAATTGTAGATCGTCGATTTTTTGTAAAACCCGACCTATGTGACGATCGACCAACTCAGCCTCTGCCGCATAATGAGCCCACAAGTTGTGTAGTTCTGCCTTGGTATAGGCTGAAGAAGGTCCATAATTAGGATGCAACATTGGGGCTCCATCGTAACATGGATCATAACGGCGGACCATATACTCTGGTGGATCCCAAGGTTCGTGTGGATCGAAAAAGTCCACCCACAAGAAAAACGGGCTGTTTTGGTTGTTTTCTTCTAAAAATTGAATCACAGTCTCACCAGTCTTAGCCGCAAAGGTCTCTGATTCCAATTTGTAATAACGATTGGTCCACCGATGCTTGTTAGGCAAAGTGTGTCCGTTAAAATTGGGGTGAGGACGAGTTTTTTCTAAAGGAACAATTTCTTGAATATGATCGTTAAGGTGAAGTAATGGAAGGTCACCTTCTTGGCCACGATGCTGAAAAGCGGCATCAAAACCATTGTTGAATCTGGCACTAAATAGGTGAGGACAGTCGCAGATTAGTTGAGTGACATACCCTTGCTGACCTAGCATTCGACCGATATGATTAGGACCGCTGAGATCTATTGGTGGCCAGCCTAAAATACCGGTGGCGAAATCAGTTCGGTGCGGAATGGTGGGAAAACTGTTCGTGTAGAACCGCTCAACCGAGGTTGCCCGTTGTGTGGCAAACCGGTCTAATTCAGGTGTACGGACCGGTCGTTCAGCTCGATCCCCTAAATTATCGTATCGAAAGGTATTAGTCAATATAACGATGATATTTTTCATTTATTTTTCTTCTGTTATCGTTAAAAACTGATTCGCTTCAACTTTTTCCATAATTTGTCGGTTGCCACTGGCCCATCTAATTTCGATATGATCAACTATTTGAACTGTTCCTAAACCAAAATGAAGACGTAAATCATTTTGGCTGGCGTAACCTGAGCCACTTTTAACTTCACGACTTTGTTTATGCCAACCAACTGATAAATCATCGACGGAAATCGTAAGCTTAGAACCGATAGCACTCCGATTGCATTGAGATCCGATCAATTGAACAGTTAGCCAGTTGTAGTCGCAGTGGTTGCTGGCAGAATTCCGTATTAGAGTTGGTTTATCATGTAGGTTAGTGACCACGACATCTATATCGCCATCATTATCTAAATCTCCAAAAGCAGCTCCGCGGCTAACTCGAAGGTCATCGAGTAAAAGTTGTTCACTGAAGGTTTTTCCCTCCTGATTCCAAAAAACTTGGTTGGGTTGGGCATAAGTGCCAACTGGATCAATCGTCCCGATGTTATCGTCTAAGTGTCCGTTAGCAACGAAAATATCTAGCCAACCATCGTTATTCAAATCAGAAAAGTCTACTCCCCAAGCTAGATAAGATAGACTCCGTTCACCAATACCCATTGGAAAACTAACTTCAGTCCAAAAATTGTTGTCATCGTTACGGAATAGATGATTTGTTTGATCTTGGAAGTTGGTGACAATAATATCTAGGTCTTCGTCGTTGTCATAATCGCCTGCATTACAGCCCATTCCACTGAAAGCTTGACCAGATTCACTGAGCCCGACTCCTTTGAGTAAACCAGTTTCTTGAAAAAATTGGCCATCGGAATTTTCAAGCATAAAGTCAGCCGTCGTATCATTAGCGACAAAAATATCTGG
Source organism: uncultured bacterium (assembly GCA_964451145.1). Taxonomy (GTDB): domain Bacteria; phylum Poribacteria; class WGA-4E; order WGA-4E; family UBA9662; genus TMED15. The sequence continues at coordinate 6,703 of CAYVHK010000185.1, forward strand.
CCAATTATCATTATTAAAGTCGCCACAAACGACGCCTAACCCTTTTCCCTTCTGGTTACTAATGTTGGTTATTTGACTTACATCAGAGAAGGTTTTATCTCCGTTGTTTCGATATAATTTGTCCCCTTCTGCCTCAAAAATTTCAGGAGTACAGTAAGTTTGCTGTCCTAAGTGTCGACAAATAGGATTTTTTCCCGTGTCAAACTGAACGTAGTTGACAACATATAAATCTAGCCAACCATCTCGGTTGTAATCTAAAAAAGCACAGCCACTACTAAAAGTTTCAAGATCAACGCCAGCCGTTTGACTCACATCAGAAAAGGTGCCATCAGCATTGTTTCTATACAAAACATTAGGACCATAATTCGTTAGATACAAATCAGGCCAACCGTCGTTGTCGTAATCACCAACACAACAACCAATGCCATAACCAGTATGACCTGTTCCAGTTTGATTGGTTACATCAGTAAATACACCTCCATCGTTTCGGTAAAATCGGTTTGAGACGTTTTTATTCCGATAGCGCAGATCGCAGCCATTGATAAAATATAGATCTAAATCGCCGTCGTTGTCGTAGTCGATCATAGCCAAACCACAACCAATGGGCTCAATAAAGTACTTTTTGCCGAACCGTCCATCGGTATGTATAAAATCAACACCGAAGTTGGTTAATTTTTCAAAATGGAGTTGACTACCGCTTTCTGAGGAAAATGGTATTAATATCAAAAACAAAAAAGTTAGATTCACGTAGCAAGAATTTCAGTTTAGGATAAAAAATCGGCGAATTAAATATTAAAATGGCAGATTAGAGGGCTTTTGATCTGTCAATATGACAGGTCTTTGATAAATTACTCCCTTTTTGCAACGGTTCAATCTGGCACACTTTTTGCTTTTCTACGAGAGGGAGCGCGCTGACCATCATATCAAGATGTCCAAAGTTCGTCAACCAGTTTAAACTGGATAGATGTCCTTTTTCACTTGACAAATTTTTGCTCAAAATGATAGGTTTGTCCGTTCGGCAATTCCACCTGAATCGATAATTCATGCATAATTTGAATGTGAAATACCGATGGAGTACTTGATGGCACAAAATGAAGAAAACAAAACAGAAGAAGAACATCTTGATTCAACCGATTCAGTTGTTTCTGAACCGTTGGAATCGGTGGAACCTGATCAATCAGATGCTGAGGATTCGGTCAATGTCGTAATGCTAGAAGCGGAAGAGTATGAGCAATTAAAGAACGCAAAAGCTGAAAGCGACGAAAAACAGAAGCAAATGCTGTACAAGATGGCCGAATATGATAATCTAAAAAAGAGGGCGGACCGTGAAAAAAAGGATTTTCTCAAATATGCAACAGAGAGCTTAGTCAAAGACCTCATCCCGGTGTTGGATAGCATCGATCAAGCAGTTGGAGCTGCTCAGGAAACTAACACAGAGACAGCTGATAGCTTTACCGCTTTGCGGGAAGGCGTCGAACTAATTCAGAAACAACTACTTGGTAGTTTAGAAAAAAGAGGGGTTTCT
>CAYVHK010000186.1:0-3086 GCA_964451145.1 uncultured bacterium
TCGAGTCCATTTACTTCCCAAAATGAAGGATTACGCAAAAGCAGCCCGGCCTTTTGCTTCTATTCGAGGGCTATGACCTTGTCCATAGACATCAATGCGAATTGGCGATTCAGAAGTCCCTTTTCCTTTAGGTGAAAACATGCCAACAAAGCTCACTCCTTTTTTGAATAAGATTAGGTCTTCAGGCTGAAAAGTTTCAGTTTTCAAGTGATCGAAATTTGCTTGAGATGAAATCAAGTATGTTTCAGCATGAGATATTAACAACTGAAGGGAAAAAAAACATATGGCAACGAGGTAGTATTGGCGAATCATCATGTGATATCGATTTAGTCTCTTATATTATCCTTCTGGTATACGGTTCCTTCGAAAAAAAGAAAAAAGCCTCTATATTGGCTATACAGACTTCAAATTGATTGTATAATCTGGATAACTTTAATCTACTGAGATTGTTTCTGAACCGAAGCAAGATGAAAAAACTGATAGAGATACGGCATGAGATACCAGTGAGTCGATCAGCCAAAAGAATAGGTTTTAAAATTGATAAAAAATAATGATTCAGGCCGAATTAACTATCCTTTCGACATATAATTTTCCATTGAAAGGAATTAACCTGACTAAACAAAAGCTACTGTTTTATCCTGATCGAAACCAATAGCATCTATCTGTCCTCTTCCAGTGACTGGCTGATTCCTCCCGTCGAGATCCATCTGAATATACCGATTGAACCAGACTTCTAGATCTTTACGCAACCGCTTGAGTGTTTGACCATGTTCTACCGCATCTACTAGGTTATCCTCCTCTGCTGGATCTTGTACCAGGTGGTAGAGTTCATGTGGACCTTCTGGATATCGATGGATATATTTCCATTCCTTCTCACGTAACATACGAGTCGGTCCATATTCGTCACAAATAGCTACGGATTGATGACCATCATTTCCTTTTCCCTCAAAAACTGGAGAAAAACTACTTCCGGGTAAGTTCAGGTTAGACGGCAATTCTATGTCCAAATAGTCTAGAATAGTAGGCATGAAATCATAGTGGCTGAGTATATCCCTATTTACGATTGATGATGGTATGCGGCCAGGACAACAAGCAATGAAGGGAACTTTTACTGATTCCTCATACATATTCAATGGGTAAGTACCGTTTCCTTTTCCGATGATTCCGTGATGTCCCATGTTATACCCATTATCACTGGTGAAAAAAATCAGCGTATCTTCACTAATACCTAAGGACTCCAATTTATCTAAAATACGTCCAATGGCTGTATCCATAGCCGTTATTGTGGTGAAATATCCTTGAATTGTCTGCTGTCGTTTTTCTGGGCTGGGATCCCATCCATTCCAAGGATGTGGTGGTAATACTGGTAGGGAATCAAAGGCTACATCATTATAAAGATTCCATATTTTCTCAGGTTGTTCTTCTTGACGCCAAGGAGCATGCGGGGCTGTATAGTGAACACTAAGGCAAAAAGGATTGTCACTTTGACCATATTGATCTAAAAAATTAATAGCACGATCGGTGAATAAGTCAGTAACATACTGCTTCTCATGTTTCATTTTTCGGCTATTGTCAAATATGAAGTAATCAGTGTAGCTATCACCTCCCAGCGAATGAGTAGACCAGAAAGTATGGTTGTTCTGAGGTCGAGCGCTATCTCCAAGGTGCCATTTGCCAGAAAGCCCACAGATGTAACCATTTTGAGCTAGAATATCGGTAAAGGCAGTCTGCCCATGCAAATAATCAATTGGCCGATCGGCACCAGACCAAGTAACGTTATCTTCTACATCGATATTTCCAGATTTGATCCAATCATGTATACCATGCTGAGATGGAATACGACCGGTCAAGAAAGAAGCCCGCGCTGGAGAGCAAACGGGTGAAGCGCAAAAAAAGTTTTCGAATCGTATACCTTGAGTTGCTAGTTGATCTAACCTAGGCGTGTGAAGTTCTGTAGTGCCAGCACAACCCATGGCCCAAGGCCCCTGATCATCGGACATGATAATTAAGATATTAGGGTTCTTATTTTTATTATTCATATTCTGTTTCCTTGACGAACTATTGAATCAATATTTTTTAGCAATAGTATCATCCTATTAAGTAGCCTGATATTCTTTAATCTTGAGTTGGATCAGTAATGATAGAGGCTATACTTGATCTGTATGAACCTATAACCGGCATGCGAAAGAACTCCGTCGCTAAAACTAGCTAATTGATATTTCAGCTAACTTACATATCTTTGTTTTTTGCTTAAACAAACTTATTAAAAAACGTAGGCAATTACGGTGATCTACCAAGCATTACCATAGTAAATAGTATATTCTTATAAAGTAGCTAAGGCAATGGTATACCTCTCTGTTATATTATATTAAATGTATAGATTGGTTCACGTTTTTGTAGGTCCATTTTATTTTTGCTTGTAGATTTCATAAATGGATTTGAACTGGGTAAGAGGAGAGTAAATTGCTCAAAAAGGATAGATAGAAGGTGGAAATAAGTAAATTATCCCTTTTGGGGGTAGCATTTTATTATGTTCTAGTAATGTTTCACATTTGTTTTAAATCGTCATCGGCAGAGGAGATTTTTAGTAAAATAGTCTATCCTGATAAGGATGGGAAATTGGTATATATGCCTGATCAAAAAGGAAATGTGATTCCTGATTTTTCACATTGTGGGTATATGGGAGGTGGTGTGGCATTACCAGATATATCGGTGATAATGACAGTGGAACCACGAAAATCAGGTGATGATACGGATAGGTTACAGGCGTAAATCGATGCGGCATCTAAACGGCCAATAGACGCTAATGGGTTTTGTGGAGCGTTGCTGTTCAAAAGCGGGATGTACCGTATTAGTCGAACACTGCAAGTAAAGGCAAGTGGGATAGTTTTGCGTGGTGAAGGAGACGGTGAGGATGGGACAATATTCGTTGCTACTGGAAAGGAAAGGACTACATTAATCAATTTTTCGGGGCGTGGTCGTAGGCCTCGTGAGGTAAATGGCACACGTCAAAAAATTGTGGACGATTATGTTTCGGTGGGGGAAAGGAAATTTGAAGTAATAGATGCTTCAGGTTTTAAAGTAGG
>CAYVHK010000186.1:3096-6238 GCA_964451145.1 uncultured bacterium
CATGTAATTGTGCACCGACCAAGTACGTCGGAATGGATTGAGGCCATTGGCATGGATCGTATCGGCATGACAAAATCCACTGTTATTCAGTGGAAGCCGGGGAAATATGATTTGAAATTTGATCGAGTAATCGTTGCCGTGGATGGTGATGAAATTACGGTTGATGCGCCCATGGGTAATGCTTTCGAACGTGAATATGGTGGCGGTTGGGTTTATAAGTACAAATATTTTGGACGGATTGAGCAAGTCGGAATTGAAAATTTGCGGGGCATATCGGAATTTAATGATCGTGAGAAAGATCCCCGCAGAGAAGGGGAGTTTATTGATGAAGATCACAGTTGGAATTTTGTGGTCTTTTCTCAGGTTAAAAATGCTTGGGCAAGACAAATAACATCGGTTTATTTCGGTTATTCATGCGTAACTATTGGATCTCATTCTAAGTGGGTTACGGTACAGGATAGTCGATGTTTAGATCCAGTCTCACGAATTACTGGATCAAGGCGCTATTCATTTCCAGTTCAGGGCCAGTTATCTTTAGTACTAAGGTGTTACACTCGGCGTGGACGCCACGATTATGTTCTCTACTCCCGGGTGTCAGGTCCAAATGCTTTTGTGGATTGTATTGCTGATATGGCACATTCAGATACAGGTCCACACCACAGGTGGTCAGTAGCCACACTGTTTGACAATGTCATTGTGAGGGGCAACGCGATAAATGTGCAAGATCGGCAAAGTTCGGGTACAGGACATGGTTGGGCTGGAGCTCAAAAAGTTCTATGGAACTGTGAAGCCGAAAGTTTTGTGGTTCAGCGTCCACCAACTTCACAAAATTATGCCATTGGTTGTATTGGTAAAAAGAAAAATGGAAAATACGAGCGCGAAGATGGTTATTGGGAATCGCATGGGAAAAAGGTAAGTCCGCGTAGTTTGTATTTTAAACAATTAGAAAATCGATTAGGTAGTGATGCATTGAACCAGATTCGTCCATAAATTAGAATTGCAACTAAAACAATTAAAACAACTAAAACAAAACGACTTTGATTTTAAACTTATCGAAACCTGCTAACAATTTCAATACAAAGAGGTTCATCATAATTTTTCTTTGATAATGTTGAATTAATACCTGACAGATTCCAATACCATCTCCATAGAAATGTTATTACTCAACTTTCTCCGTTTCAGTTTAAGGTTTTTTGAAATTGGTGGACTTATTTTCTTCCTCCTTTCACTACCAGAAGAAATTCAGATAATACAAATTAGCAACTGTTTTTTATTGTTGAACTTTCTGTAAGCATGAATATATGTAGTTATAGTGGGAAAGAAATTGTCAATTATTATCTAATTTAATTAGAACTTGAACTATTTTTTATGAAAAACAAAAAATTATACAACTAAGCAGACACATTTCATCTAGTTAGTCATATTAAATTTGATTTTAAGACCCCGATCTTACTGTAAATAATTAGTTTTATTGGAATACTGACAGCCTATTCGATTTGAATTTGGATTCGATAGTTTTTTAGATAGATTACTTTCAGATCTTTGATGAAAGGCCCAAGAAAAGATATTAGAGGAAGATAGGCCCACTCTTAGATATGGGAAAAGGGAAATGAGTGGATCTAGTTACAGAAAGAATAATATGATTTAGATCTCGATTGGAAATATATGATGTTTACTCAAGAATATAAACAATAGATAGATATAAACAGATCACATATATTCCGTTTATGCTAAGAAAGCAGGATTGTGTCTAAATTTTAAGTGGATAACATAACAGCAAAGGAATGCCTTAGTGACAGAAAAAATAATTCCAAGCCATCAACCACGTTTATCTGTGATCGAGCTAGTCCCCTTATTGGCTATGATGATGGCTTTGTCTGCTCTTTCCATCGATACGATATTACCAGCAGTAACCACAATTGCAAAGGATCTAGGAGTTGTCAAAGAAAATGACGCTCAATTGGTCATAGGAGTGATGTTCGCAGCTTTTTCAATGGGCCAGTTATTCTATGGACCTTTGTCTGATATAATAGGTCGCAAACCTGCATTTTACATTGGAATTTCCATTTTCATCATTGGTTGTATCATTTCCTATCAATCTACCAGCTTTAAAATCATGTTATTTGGACGTCTCCTACAAGGCTTAGGTGTCTCCTCTGCTCGAGTTATATCACAGGCTATAATTCGTGATCAATATGTAGGGGCTGATATGGCCAAGATTATGTCAATTGTAATAAGTATTTTTATTATTGTTCCAGCTCTAGCACCTAGTCTTGGTCAATTAATACTAAAAAATTATAGTTACCGATCGATTTTTTTACTTCTGTTTACACACGCTATTGTTGTAGTTTTTTGGCTGGGGATCCGGCAACCAGAAACACTTACACTAGAGAATCAAAAAAGATTTGATTTGAGTGTGCTTGTGAACGAAATTCGTTTAGTTTTAGAAGACAAGTCAACTTTTTTGTTTTCTCTATCACAAGGCTTTGTTTTCGGAAATATGGTGGCATTCCTAATGTCCGCACCCCAGATATTCGCTGACCTATATCAAGAACAGGAACGCTTCCCTCTTTTTTTTGCTGGATTAGCAATATCTGTCGGTGTATCGTCAGTGTTGAATTCAAGACTAGTCACGAAATTAGGTATGGTACGGTTGGCATCTGTCGCTCTCTTGATAATGGTGAGTGTTTCATCGATTTTTTTGGTTTTTATATTTTGGGTGCGTGAACATCCTTCCTTGTGGGTAACTATGTTTTTTTTGTGTTGTCTATTCTTTCAGATAGGTTTTTTGATGGGGAATTTGAATGCTATGGCGATGGAACCCATGGGCGAGCGAGCAGGAATAGCCGCTGCCGTCATTGGTGGAATATCCACATCAATCTCATGGGCTTGTGGAACCATTATTGGTCAGAATTACCAGAAAACGATATTCCCACTAATCATTGGATGGCTATTACTTAGCACCTTGGCATTTATCACAATGCGTTTTGGGACAGTTGTGGCCAGAAAGTAAGTCTAGATGTTGTAGCAATCAAGATCGGTAAATTTTTGTGTCAGCGACTCCTCTTTCGATGACCGTTCCATTTAACGGTTGAGATTGAGCCAATCCTGACATAAATAAAACTAGTCGTAGTAATTTTCC
>CAYVHK010000186.1:6248-8028 GCA_964451145.1 uncultured bacterium
CCCGAGCAAATCAAAAACCATTTATCCTTGAGATTGATCTCATACTTTGCTGGATTGAGAATGAAAAACTATAAAATACCAATTCAAGCTGAATCCACAATAGAGTAACAAAAGAATTGTTCGCCATTGGATGGTACTTGGCAAACCCATTCTCCTTGTGGATTAATTATGCCGGAAGGAGAGGAACAACGGATCTCTGTTGGGCTACAATTGTCGACAGTCACAACCCAAATCTGACCAGATCTGGCCCGCATTCGGAGATTCGATTGGTGGTAATCCCATGCCACATCTGACCATTCACTTGCACTTCGACCGCCATTGACAGCGTGAAAGATAATTCTTGCATTCATCTCTGACAATTTTTGACTCAGATGTGGATCTGGAATTGGCTTACACCCCGTATTAGCCCATATATCGTTACAAATCTATCCCCCAACCCTTACCTGATTAAAATCAAAGGTTCGCAGTGGACTAGTCGTATAGTGATTGATCTCGCCTTCCGGTGGGTCGGTCATGCTCCCACACGTCAAAATCTTACTATGGAATCCTAAGTAGGCTCCATTCTGATTGTAGAACCTAATCTGGTTGTAACATTTTTGATCTTCAGGCTCTACAAAACAAGTTCCCAATGCTAAACCAATTCCTGCAGTTTTGGCCTTTTTTATAACCCGGGTCAGCGCTTCATCAACCATTTGTGAATCAAACTGGTGGGTGTATCCGCTGAGGGATCCCTCAGGGGTTATCAGAACTTCAGCGTTTTCACTTCTGGCGTAATCAATCGCGCGTTCGATTGTTGCCACATTGTTGGTAATGTCTGTACTGACAGCAATTTGTGCTCCTGCAATTCGAAGGTTCATTCCATTTTTCATACCTTTAAAAAATATCCACGGTTAAATTCCATTAGGAAATTTCTATAATCAGACTTTCTGCAACAAGTTATTTTATATTCATTTCTTAGTCGCTATTTTAAGCCAACCCAAGAAAAAAGCCGATGAATTAAAGAACAACAATTACATAGACTAAGTTTTGAATTTTTGATAGCCTGCATTTGTCAGTATGTCCCTTCGAACTCCTCCAAATCAATTCCTTAGGCCAATCTAACTAGAAATTTTGGTCCTACTAAAAAATTCAAATTCAAGTAAAGACAAAAATATAATATATTTGCAAAATTCTATAGATAAGCACAATATCCATCTTAAAATTTGCTTAAATTTTAATGACACTGTAAATATGATTATGTACCTATCGAATGGTCATAGTACGCCAATTTTTTAATTCGGTCAATCATTTTTCAAAAAGTAGTCGAAAATGACAAATATTGCATGATACGCCTGAACAGCTTAGAAACATGCGATCCTATTTTTAAATTAGTACGCTAAGTAGTTGTAGTTAAGTTATGTATTTTCTTGACTCTAATGAAGCAATCTGACTGGTGTTAATAATATATTAATCATGGTATATATTGGATAATTGTTTTCGTTATTTAAATAAAATAATTACAAAGACAAGGCTTACCACGTCAAGTAAGCCTGATAGAGCGAATGGTGGAGGTAAGCCGAAGAAATCAGCGCTTATGGTGATTGCCAGAGAAACAATAATAATTTAAAACCCAAGTATTCGTATTAGAAATCCTTTTCGTTACTAAAAGTATTTTGTAATAAAAAATTAAACAAACATAATTCATGTCATTATAGTTAGTGTTTTTTGGGTGTTTAAATTGTGATTGAAGGGAGCAATTGGGGGTAACGACCGATAACTTTCATTATCAGACGTTATTATA
>CAYVHK010000187.1:0-6352 GCA_964451145.1 uncultured bacterium
ATCCTATTACACAGCATTTCCAATTTATATTTATTATCCATACCACAATTTGCACGCAGAAACAGAAAAATTTATCACCTATCTTATCATCCGCTTAGTTCACATTTTTCGATGATAAAAATTTGTAATATAGTAATTTATCATTTTAAACAGTCGACCTAATAAAAACATGTTATTCTCAATATAAAAGGCTATGCATAAGTGAATTAATGCGTATATTTTTGTTAATTGTTCTGAAGTTAATCGTCGAAATACTTGGCACCCATATATTCAATTAGTATTATGTATTATTTTCTCATTTTATTTACAATTCCCGCATTCTATTCATTTAATAAGTGTTTCCACCGTATAAAAAGGAGAATATTGTGAAACAACCAATGCTTATTTTTTCTGTCGCATCAATTCTGATACTATTTCTATTTACAATGATCAGTGAGAGCGAGATTTTATTCATGGATAATTTTGAAAGTGAGACCATTGGGGAACCGGCCAAGAATTGGGAAATTGGTCATGATGGGAAAGATGATTCTAAAGTTATCCATGACCCTAAACGAGCCAAAAATAAGGTTTTTTCATCGCCTACTGAAAGACATGACGTCAAAGGAGCTATTTATGTTACTGGCAAAGGAAAAGACTGGACGGATTACTATGCCCAGTGGGATATGTTATACCCCAAGGCTTTTTATATGGGAGTCGTGTTTCGATTCTCTGGAGGCGATTCTTTCTACCTGTTAGATAGAAGGCAAAATACCAGCAAGCTAGATTTTTGGAGGTATGAAAAAACAAAATGGACAAACTTTGGTAGTTCTAAGAAGTTAAATCTGGAACCGAACAAGTGGTTTTCTTTTCAATTGAAAGCAAAAGGTGCAGATTTCGAAGTCAAGATGAAGGATGTAGGAGATGACACTAAATTCAGTGAATTGGATCCGCTGTTGAAGGGTAGTAATAAAAATTTCACTAAAGGTGACTTTGGCAACTATGGACACGTCTTGATCGATAATGTGGTCATTTCAACAGCGGAGGGAGAAGGTCCAACATCACATCAGTTAATCCGAACAGTAATCTGGTAACCAGCTGGGGGCTGATCAAAGAGGTTCATTAATTTTAGAACTGAAGTTGAATAATCTAATCGGATCATTCAACTTTAGTTTCTTCAATGTATTTATATTCTAGTTAAACAAATACTAGTTGAGGCGGGGATCATCGGTCTGAAAAATATAATAAATTCGCTACACATTCACTACTCCATCTTGGAAGCAGCTCATAGTTTTTTGGTACTCATTTGCTATCATTCTTAGGTTTTCAGGCTGACTAATTCATTAAATTGACAAATTATCCTACTGACTTTCCCGATCGATTTCTATATCTATAATAAGTCAGTTATCCGTTGTAGATTTATCAGTTGATTTGAATTCTGCGAACTACTTGTCCATTGCTCTCCCAGTAAGTATGTTTATCAGCAATAATGGGATCATCCATCGTTGGTTGTATGTTTCCCTTAGTATCGATCGCACGCGAAACAATGGTGTGCTCTCCGACGGACGGTCTATTCCAATCATAGTGCCAAATTCTCCATGCGTTTTCTGATTCTTGAGTAGAGATGAAATTTGTCTCAAGCCAAGGACCATTGTCGATGCTAATTTCAACAGACTTGATGGGACGTCCCCATGCGGCACCGTAGATGCGATACTTCTCATTTACTCGGGTAACTTTGGCTGCTAGAGATTTGATCTGCATCCGTCCAACTGACGTCTCAATCCACACTGAATCGCTATCTCTTTTTTCTTCGCGGATGGTGACATAATCCCTGGCCATGAAGCGCCCCATATAACGAGTATTACGAACTTCTATTCGTTTTAACCACTTGACGCTGGCAATGCCGTACCAACCAGGTACAATCAACCTCACTGGAAAACCATTATCTTTGGGCAATGGTTTTCCATTCATCTCATAACAGAGAAGATTGTCAGGCCGCATTGCATCGGTAATGGACAAGCTGCGAGCGAAATTTTGACGCATTTTTATTTTTCTGACTTCTTCTTCTCCTTCATCGCTACCGAAGAATACCACTTCGACACCATCCTCTAGGACACCAGCTTCTTCTAAAATTGGTGCAAGTGGTGTGCCTGACCATTTCGCTGTCCCAATAGCTCCAGTAAATGTAGGGAAACCATGATTACCTGCGCATTCTAAGGTCGAAATCACATTTTTCTTTTGTCTTTTTTTGATATCTCCCAGTGTTAGAATTGAATCTTTTTTAACTTTACCGATAATTTTCAGTTTCCAATTTCCTTCACTTATCTCAGGTACGTTATAATGAGACACACGGAAAAATTTATGATTTGGCGTCATCCAAGAATCAAGATGACTCCAATTTAACAGATTGGATTGGGAAGATGTGGGCGTTGGCGGTTGGTCTAGGAAGGGAACCAGTAGTTCATTCTCCCGAATTGGGAAAGCATAGGCCAAAATCGGTGAATTCACAACCCCCCAGCCAATTAGACCGGTAGTCGCTTGCATCAATAATTCCCTACGTGTTATCTGAGAAGACTTCATCGCGACTCCTATACAGTATTAATTAATTGGATAAAAACGATAAATTTGTTGAGACCTTTTAGGCAACTGCTGCCAAATTGTATCGGAAATACCACAGTTTCGTCTTTCAATTTCCCCTTGCATACCAAGCATATTGTGTAAACGATGGAAATATACCATAGCTGTCATAGGACGAACTTGGTCTGTGTAATTAGGCATAGCTCGGTGCCAACAACGCATGTCCCGAAGCACAACGGATCCAGCTGGCATAACCATTCGGACAGAAGGAAAAGTCGCTCCTCTTTCTTCGCTACACACATGGTAGTCTTTAAATAAAACATCATTTTCCGTTTTGGGCTTGGACACTGGATCTACGATTAAGTGTGAGCCTGGCCAAATTTCGGTGCATCCATTGTCCAACGTGAAATCAACTAATGGAATATTGACCACGATCTTGGTTACAGGTAATGCTATACCTAGATCAGGGAAAAGGTGCCCTCCATCTCTGTGTATCCATTGCCTTTCGGCATCATTCCAGTATCGAGATTCACGGCGCGTTGAATTACATCCATAAGGTAAAAAGGAAAAGAATTTTGGACCCAGTACTGCTTCGATAACTTGTAAAGCGAGTTGATTATCAATAATATATGGGTCAAGAAATGGACCATGAAGAAAATGGTTTCGTTGTTCTTCCCCTTCAGGAAGAGACTCATTGACTTCAAATGATTCCCGAACCTTTTCCACAAAGCTAGGTGGTAATACTTTTTCAAAAATGACATAACCAATTTCTGACAACCTCTGGCAGGCCAAATCGAGGTTTTTCTGGGACAGTTCAGCTCTCTGTTTTTCTTCTGCCGTTATTTCCATGGTTCTCCCTGTAACTCGTTCACGTTCATACGCTTCAATTTTTTGTTTAACCATCAAATTAAACCTGATTCTACTAACCCGAATCTAATCCAAGTTCGAAATTAAACTGAATTAAGATCAAATATAGTAATAGACATGTGAGCCTATCGATTTATCGGATCAATTGGCAATATGTTTTAATGCTTGTTGTCTATCCATAACCCTACACCGGCATTGTATCAAACACATGTAAAAGCATCAACACCAGCTTTTTCACGAAGTTCATCCCAAATTAGTCAGCAAGGATGGCTTATTTTAAAATCTGAATAGAAAATGTAGAATCAGCTTTTTACTAGCTATGGGTTAGTAGAAAAAATTTTGGTGCCATCGTCCAATTTATTACAAAAACAAAGATGCTTATTGGCCTTTCATAACCAGACACTCGATTCATATGAAGGGTTTCATATAGACATATTCTTAAAATATATAGTTAAACCAGATGAAAAATAAAAGTAGTTGAATATTGGGAAAACGCACACGACTTCCGAACTAACAAAAAATGACCGCTGGGTGGTGAAAAAATCTTACAATAGCGGATGCGTTAAAAATAATTAAAAAATTGTTCTGCAGAACCAACATTCACTGTATTCAATCGTCATTAAGAAAGAAGTAATTTTCAATAATTTTTCATGGATTATCAAAATATCCTACACAACAAATCAGATTATCTAGATGTGTATATTAAACAGGGTAAGGTATATCAGGAATTAGGGAAATCAGAAGAAGCTACTATTTGTTATCAAAATGCAATCCGTATTAATGCCGATTATATAGAACCACATTACAATTTAGGCCATTTGTATCAGTCTCTTGGCCAACGCCAGAAATCCATTAATTGGTACCAAGTAACTCTTGATTTGTGCGATGACGTTTTGACCTTAAAACCAATGGATGAGAAGATATATATTCTTCGTCAAAATGCAATACACCTTCTGAATAGCCAAATAGGAGTCACGACAAAAACAGCACCTATACATTATGTTCAAAGCCTATTTGATGAGTACGCTAGTAGATTTGATTATCATTTAGTAGAAATTTTAGACTACAAAGTTCCTCAGCTTCTCAAGAAAGAGTTGCTTAGAAAACTGGGAAGTAACTTAACTTTCGATATGGGTATCGATCTCGGTTGTGGAACGGGATTATCAGGTCAAGTATTCAAACCCATTTGCAAGCAATTGATGGGTATTGATCTTTCTTCTAAAATGCTTGAAATAGCTAAAGAGAAGAAAGTATACGACACTGTTGAAAATGTTGAAATTAATATTTATCTGGAGCGTAGTTCAGAAAAATACGACTTTTTTATAGCAACAGATCTGCTTATTTATATCGGAGATCTAACCACATTTTTTTCCAATTTATCAATGGCTTCGAAACCAAAAGCAAATTTTTTGTTTTCAACTGAATCTGTTCAAGAAGCGGATTATATCCTAACAAATCAAGGGCGCTATGCTCACTCTGAAAATTACATTCAAAAATTAGCTCAGCTGAATAAATTCAAAATTATCAATATTGTAAATACCACTATTAGAACTGATATTGAAGGCCAACTATTTATTCTTCAGAAGTTAGAATGCTAATTCTTTTTTTCGACACAGAATGAAAAAATCATTGTTATTGACAAGGAAAGAATTTATACAGACATGTAACAGTGAATACTGAGGTACAAAGTTAATTTTTATCCTCTATTTCGTTATTACATTGTTCGAATTATTATTACTTCTATAGTATTTTCAACCGAATGTTAATCTATCAAAGTTCGAACGATTTTTTGGTACGGGTATTTTATTGTTTTAACTCAGCAAATCTTTTTCTTCCGTTCATTTTTTCCTCAAATCCAAGGTGAATTGTGGGACACTTAAGCTAAAAAATGATGACATCTTGCCTTTGTGGTTATTGGGGGGTAGAATTTCCGGCTGGGTTACGCAATACCTTATGCGACAGAATCGAAAAATATAATTCATAGATACATTTCTAATGAACTACATTTCTATTTAATCTATTTAAAAATTGACCTGTTAATTTGGAGGAATAGTTGCCAACACATACGCCTATTGAAGACCCCCTCTTGAACCTAGAAAGGGCAGAAGAGATCCGTAACATTGCTATTATCGCCCATGTGGATCATGGTAAAACTACTTTAGTTGATGCTATGCTCCGCCAGACTAATGTTTTTCGACAAAATCAAAAAGTCCATGACCGGATTCTCGATTCCAATGATCTAGAAAGGGAGCGCGGCATCACTATCTTGTCCAAAAATACTGGTATCGTCTATCAAGACACGACTATTAATATTGTAGATACGCCAGGGCACGCTGACTTTGGCGGTGAAGTGGAACGTGCACTAAACATGGTAGATGGTGTAGTTCTGCTGATTGACGCTGTTGAAGGCCCGATGCCGCAAACGAGATTCGTATTGCGTCAGGCCTTGCAACGCAAGCTAAAGGCAATTGTTGTGGTTAATAAAGTGGATCGTCCCGCTTCACGCCCAGAAATGGTGGTGGAAGAAACCTACGATTTGTTCATAGATTTGGGTGCTGACGATCATCAAATAGATTTCCCAGTCGTTTATACCGTTGCACTCGATGGTAAATCAGGCCCATCCGCAGATGAACTGGAAGACGATTTACAACCTCTGTTTACACAGATTATTGATCATCTGCCCGCACCGGCAGTAAACCCCACTGGTTCACCCCAAATGCTAGTTACTACACTAGAATACAGCAGCTTTGTAGGTAAAATTGCTATTGGTCGACTGAATAGTGGAAGTATGTTCGCTGGACAAAACATACTTCATGCCAGAGCTGACGGCGAGGATGATCTCGCCACAATTGGTCAAGTTTACATATTTCGTAACCTGAAAAGAGAAGAGCAGGAAATGGTTACCGCTGGTAATATCGTAGCCGTTTCGGGT
>CAYVHK010000187.1:6362-8024 GCA_964451145.1 uncultured bacterium
GAATCAGTAGGTATTGGAGATACACTAACAGATCCAGAAAATCCCCAGCCACTTCCACCTATCAAAGTCGAAGAACCGACCGTTCGCATGACCTTTGGTGTCAATGATAGTCCATTTTCAGGCAGATCAGGAAAATTTTTAACCAGCCGTCAAATTAGGGAACGATTATTGCACGAGTTAGAGAGTAACGTATCTCTAAAAGTAGAAGAGACTGCAATTGCCAATGAATTTATGGTAGCCGGACGAGGTGAACTTCACCTCGCTATTTTAATCGAAACCATGCGTAGGGAACTATACGAATTCACAGTAAGTAAGCCTGAAGTAATATACAAGCAATGCAAACAAGGACTTGAAGAACCTGTGGAACATGTTTTTATTGAAGTCGGTAAGGATTATTTGGGAGCTGTCAGTGAATTGATAAACCTGCGGCAAGGACGAATGGTCGACTTGCGGTATAATGAAGATAATTCAGTCTTGGCTGAGTATCATGTGCCAACGCGGGGAACATTAGGATTTCGCCAACCTTTTCTGACCATCACTCGAGGAACCGGTACATTTCATAGTTTGTTTTACCAGTACGCACCAAAAGCTGGTGAAATCATCGACCGTGAATTTGGTTCTTTGATTGCATTAGAAACAGGAACAGTAAAAGCCTACGCTTTAGAACACTTGCAACAAAGAGGAACATTTTTTGTTAGCCCAGGTGATGAAGTCTACTCAGGGCAAGTAGTAGGACAAAATATTCGGTATGAAGATTTGGTGATCAATGTTTGTAAAACGAAAAATCAGACCGGACATCGATCTACACCCAAAGCGAATGTAAAGGCACTAGCACCTGCTAGAATCTTATCTCTGGACGATGCAGTAGAATACCTTAGTTCTGATGAACTTCTAGAAGTTACTCCTAGTTCACTCCGGATCCGAAAAAGAGATCTAAACCACGAACAACGGATCAGGTTAGAAAAGAGAAAGAAAGTTGAACAAGACAGCACTGGTATTCAATAACAAGGACTTTGTTAAGCCTGTCCGAGTGAATAGCCAAGTAATATATTTGATCTCGATTTCATACAAGCATTAATGGTATAGAAAAGTTTATTCATCGACATTCCGTCTTTAAATTGATTGATAAAATCAGTTCTGACTCTGGGAAAATAAAACAACTTGAGTCAAGGATTGACTTTACCTCTGCTTCGGTTATATCTAACATTAGCCTAATAAATTTTGTTTTTCACTGCACGAATACTCCTCTTCAAGCAGGCCAGATAGTTTGCTATATTTTTCATTATTTTCAGCGCCAATCTGTAATTAGCATCAATTAATATTTTATTATTTCCGGTAACGATTGTGTCTTGATTTTCGTTAGTGCTTGTAGTGTTATCCATGTGCATTTACCCATGTGTATGTATCTATGCGTAAAATCCATGCATAAACGCAAAAAAGGCCTAGAATATTTGAAATCCAGCCCTTTCTACCTTTTCTGTAGGAGGTTTCCCTCTCAGCTTAGAAAGGTAAATTCTTTCGGCTCAAAAAATTTAGGCGACTTGCTCCTTCCTCAACCAGGTTCGAAGTAAGTCGCTTTTTTAAATTTGTCGGTTTGGTATTAACCAGATAGTTTAGAACTACTTTGTACAGAAAATATTATCAATTCGTCTGTACCCAATT
>CAYVHK010000188.1:0-7978 GCA_964451145.1 uncultured bacterium
GAATACCGACCTGAGGAAATACCACTCCGTCAATGGAAAAACTAGCTTGAGTATAAGTGTAAGGGCGATCGGTAGGGGAATATTTCCGCTGCTCAGACAATGCTGTTTTAGCAGCTCGTGCTTGGTGCCGTATGGTATCCCAATCATCTTGGTCAATCACAATTTGAATATCTAAGACTCGATCAGAGGGGAAAATATCAGCAACTGTTAGATGGTGATCTGTTTGGCTCATTTGCAGTAGCTGTTCTTTTTTGACCGTCTCTTTCTTATTTTTAGCTTTCTTTTTTTTATTTTTAGTAGCAAAAATGTTTTTCACCTCTAGCTCTTTGAAAGCTTGCATCAAATTAGCTTGTGGAAAGGCCTTAATCGTGGCCTCAACAGCTTCAACTGATTTATGTTTTCCATCAGCACTAATCAGTTGAGGATGCTCAATTTGTAATTGACTTTGACCAGTTTTTAATGATTTGAAATTAACAGTTACTAATTTGGTCTGGAAGCGATTGTCAACTCTGCCATGAGATAGATGGGCCAAGCTAATAACGCCTTTTTGGTAATCAATTTTTGGTTCCTGCCAAGAGCTAATTGCATTACTCTTTTTTACTTCTTCTGCTCTCAATAGCAGAGGGTTATAAGTTAAATCGAAAGTCAGATTGTCCCCTTTGGTGGCATGTTGAATAAAAATATCAAAATTAAATGTTTGTCCTAGATTAGCAATTTTATTGACCATAACCAGTGAAAGTGGAGAAATAATAATTTCGGCCCCCCCCTTCAAGTCCCCATCATGACCATTGGTAGACAAATCATCGGCGGTTCCATTGTCAAAATTCCAGTATCCTACCAACCCTTTTTCACTACCAGACAAGGAGCTACCCATGGCCTGTTGAATTTCGGTGGCAGATCTGGCTAAATTCCAAATCCTGATTTCGTCAAACATTGATTCTGCATCTTCATTTTTCCAGTTACTACGACCAATGAAATTTGTCTGACGTTCAATATCTCGAGGTGGAGTAGAAAAACGTCCTTGGCTAACGACATGACCATTAATCAAGAAAGAAGAGGAGTTTCCTTTTAGGGTAAAGGCGATATGAGTCCAGGTATTCAATTCCAGAGCGGTTGGACTCTCAAGCCCTCCACTTTTTACTATGTGTAAGCCTGGAATTCCTGTTTCTTCTCGAGTTAAAGTTAGCAAAACATTATCTTGATCAGCCCCGTTTCCAAAGTCAATCAACCGAGACCAAGACCTATATTTTTTGACATAAACCCAGGCTTCAACAGTCAAATCACCGTTGAACCAGACATTAGCAGGAATTTGGACATAGTCACCGTCTCCATCCAAATTCAACACTTTATTTTCAGAAAAAATAGAACTGGAAGTTAAAAAAAATAACAGAACCAATAATCCAATATGTTTCATTTTGATTTTCCCATTAATATCACCAATTTTAAAAATCATTGACAGTTACAGAATTGCTCGAGGATACACAGAAATCATGCTCTTCCAATATATGCAGTTTTTCTGTTTTTGTAAAGCGAAATTGTAAAAATTGAGAAAAAACCTATATTCAATAGGGCCAGGTTGTTTCAACGACTCATCACTATTAATCTGTAATAGTATTTGTATCGAGCATGATGGTCGTGCTAATGCTATGACAGGAGGAAGAAGCTGGACGCGCGTAGTGATTACAATTCGGACCCAAACTGACCTCGCCTCTCTTCGTATGCAGACAAGCAGTGCCACATAGGCCCCAAAGTGTACATAAACACGGCCCAATGATTGGGGTAGGTGTTGCATGGGTGTTTAACCCTTCCCATAACTGTTGTGGCCCTGATACGTCGAAGACCTTAATATCATGGACTATTTTACCGTTTCCCAGATCAATACAGATGACGAATAGTTGAATTCCATCCTTGTGTACTAGCTATATCTGGTTTCCCCAGACTACAGGTGAAGACCAGCTTTGATCGTGGATTGGTATTGTCTGGATGACCGTAATTCTGAAGTAAAGACCATTTTTTGCTTATGGAAAATGAATAGGCCCTTAATCTGACCATTGACTTAAGTTTAAATCGCCTATTTGGCTTTTTAAAGACCCAATTCAACCCAAATAGTCTCCCACTAAAAAAGCGGCTTATGCTTAATCCAATTTTCATTAAGTATATGTAATTCAAATTAACAACTTAGATATTTATCAAACATCAGAAAATTTCTGTAACCTAATATTATATTTGGTTAATTTTGACCAAGAGCTAAAAATGATTGACTGAATCAAAAAATTGGCATACTATGCCTTGTCTAACTTCGGTTTTAGTTCAATATTTATTTGAAAATGGTTAATCTGCATTACAGATATGCGATTGCCAATAAGGAGGTATGTGGTTGCTAAAATTGACGCATCCCACAATAGATATTGCAATCGTTTGCAGTAATTTTAAGGAATCATTACATTTTTATCACCATTGCTTGGGCTTGAAAATTGTAATGGAACTAGATATTCCTGATGAAGTGGCTGTAGAAGCTAAGCTAGCCCCGGAAGGTTTTCGTCAAGTAAGACTTCAAGCCGGGAATACCTTAATAAAATTGATGGATATCGAATCTCCACCATCGTTAATTTCAAATCAATTTAAGCCAGGCGTTCGTTGGCTAACTTTCTTTGTCGAGAATATACATCAAACGGTAATTGATCTGGAAAAGAAAGGAATAACATTTCTATCCTCACCAGTATCTGCTCCTGATGCCGCGGGCGTTGTTTGTGCTCGAGATCCAGATGATATTCTGATCGAGTTTGTACAGATCAAATCTCTTTAAATTATTATTTGCTCGCCTTTAAACATTGGAGAAATTGTGTCGACATTTCCGCTTTCAGACAATCTGATTAACCGTTTTCACGATCGAGGTTTCATTAAAGTCGAAAACTTTATTAATCATTCACAAGTTGAAGAACTAGTCTGTGATTATGATCAAGCTGCCTCTGGTAAGATCCACGTTCCTATTTCCGGAAGCGATCATGTTAAGGGACGCATGGTACAACTTGTCAACCCATCGCAGCACATTACAGGCTGGCAAATCCATGCATACTTTTTACAAGCGTGGAATGTTGCCAAACAATTAATCGGGCTAGATGCCGCATATGCCTATGACCAGATGATTTTCAAACCTGCTCATCATCCAGCTGAGGTGCCGTGGCATCAAGATGCAGGATATTGGCGAAAAACTCGAGGCTCGGACAATGCAGTTACTTGCTGGCTTGCACTATCACCTGCTTGGAAAGAAAATGGTGGAATGCAATTCATTCAAGGTAGCCACCGGGGGAAAATTTCAGAGCACTATAGCGTGGCTCACCGCTCTGAAATGAATGGTGCTTTGGAGACAAAAGTTGATACCAGTCAAGCTGTAGCCGTATCCTTAGAACCTGGCGACGCGACTTTTCATCATTGCCGGATGCTTCATCATACGGGCGGCAACTATACAGATATACCCCGTCGGGGTCTTATCACTCACTTTTGGTCTGGTGATTAAAAGTACAACAACCCTCCGGCTCATAAAAAATTTAGAACTGGGTTTCAATGTGTAGTTGAGTCAATGCGGTAAAGTGATAAAATTCGCAAAAAACATAATTTATTTACGGGAAACGGGCATCAGCGACTTGATTAGGAAAATTACTGCATAAAGATAATATAATCAATAGAGATAAGGTGTGAGTGCATATTCAAAAATTATTGGCTACTAGTATCGATCAATCATGAGGGTCAGAATTATTAAATATAAACTGAATTACATAATCTTATCTTCGACTTTACGATAGCCATTGACAACAATGCTGTTATCCGACAATATTTCAACTATTGCGTATGCGTTATTCTCTTTCCCCTGCCCTTCTACAACTGCTTTCAATGTATAATAGTGAATGCCATTGATGAGATTATACTGGCCTGCATGCTGATGTCCATTGAATACTGCTAAGACTTTCTTGGATTGTTCTAATACCTTCCTAACCTCTGAAGCATTATTGATAAAGTGGCTACCTTCTCCATCTAGAAGTTGATGCACAAATATAATGTTGTACAGTGGGTTTTTATCTAGCTCATTACTTAACCACTCCAATTGATTTGGGGGAATGTTGCAATCAGTCCAATCAAAGTTCCCCCGATCATAACTTTTTCCATCTGATCGATAATTAGCATCTAAAACGATGAATTGAATGTCTTCCTCAATGAAACTATAAAATGTGGATTCAGGTGATATTCCAGTGTTGGTTATTTCAGCTTGAAATTGAGACTTCGAAATACTATCTACGTCGTGATTTCCTAAAACGTGAAATGTTTTCTTTACTCCTTTCTGAAATTCTTCTTCAATGCTGCGTAAAAAATGTAAGGTTGAATTTTCATCTGGAGGGTTATCCTCATCTTTGAAATCGCCTAATTCTATTAAGAATTGAATTTCTTGTTCTTTCATTATCTGCATGCATTCTTTTAATTTATTCAACGATTCTCGATAATATCTATTGCCTTTGCTATCAATATCAGCAAAGTGCATGTCTGTTACTACCCCAAATTTCAACTTAGGTTTTTGATTAATGCTCAACGAATTAAATTTAGATAATCCAAGACCAAAAATTGAAAAATTCAGATATTCTCTTCGAGAAAGAATGAAACTCTTTTTTCGATAGTTTGACACAACATTATTTCCTTTAATAGAAATTATTCAACTGTTTGAATTTGAAAATATCGGTTTTAGATTTTGGGCTGATAAATTGGCTTAATCTTGATCACTTATTTTAACTTTGGTCCTAAAATAGGCGCTAAATTATCGATTCAGATCAATACCCAAAGGGAATATTGTAATCAAATTCGTTGTTTGGTTATAGCATTAACAAAAGATGTAATGAGAGATTAATAACAAGCTATTACAACTCAATTAGTTCGCACATTAATCTTCGAATTTTTATCGTCATGAATAAATCTATTACTCAGATGTCAACAGGAGAAAAAAATGTTTGAATTCAGCTTTGACTATTCCACAACTCAATGGATTAACTCTATTATGATTGGAGTTTGTTTAACCAAGATTTACACTACTATTGCACATCACATTCGGTTTCGAGAACAGACGAGCTTTTATTTTCCCTATTTACTTTTTCTAGGTCAGCTTGTTTTCACACTCATATTCATTTGGTACGGTTCCAGCCCAAATTACTATCCCGTACTCGAGGGGAACAACGCACTTTTCACAATGAGTGTTCTTGCTGATAGCATAGCTATTATATTTGTGTTATCTGCTTTACCGGATGACAGACCATTGGTAGATCAAAAATTAGACTTGAAGGCATTTTACTATAAAAACAAGAAACCGTGGAATATAGTACATATGATTTGGCTCTCAATCATCATCGTGACCTTTTATTTCGCACCAAATAAGGAATTAATTTTTGCTCAGAGGATAAGTATGGAAGTGATGATTCCTTTGTTTTATGGAAGCATGTTTTTTGGAATCCTACTGGGTGGGGTCATGATATTTTACGATAATGATGACTTACATACAGCATATCACTTATTCTGGTTTTCTTATTTCTTTCTGCCATCCATAGGCCTAATATAGAGAAAGGGTAAACTTTTTATTACTGTAAATAACGGTCCTAAACACAATTGAAAAATTTCTATAGCAGAACAGTAATTCAGAAATAAGGTTTTGCTATTCTATTTGGATTGATCCATTGCTCGCTAAGAATGGAAAGTATAAAATGGTTAGTGGATTATTGTTGATGCTGGTAGTAAAGAGAAGATAGCCAAAGGTATTGGACCGCCAACAATTGAAGAAGAAATATAATCTACAAGGAAACCTAGTACTAAATATTGGAATTAAGGGCTTCATTAAAGGCGGAATATTTTGTGTCAGCTATAAATGTGGTTGTAATCCGTATAGCTTATGGGCATCATTATGTTTTTGCCAGTGTCCTTTTCTTTCCAACTATTTTTTATTCCTGTGCTTCTTCTTTTATCCTTTTGACTGTAAAACAACCTATTAACTCTGAAGTTGCAGAAATAACCAGCTTGACCTAATATACCTAACTAAGGACTTTCGGGAATGTTGACGTCGTTGTGAAAGCACAACGACGTCTTCGGATATGTAATAGGCTTTCTGCCTGTTTAGGGCATTGACTCATGTTGATATTGAATTTTAAAAATCTCTTTTTGACTGATTTTGTTCTACATCAAATAGCTTGCTTGTTACTTGATCTGCTAGTTTCATACGTAGTTAGATTTAGATTGGAGAAAAACAGTGACTAATTTCAAATTAACCGACCAGCAAATATCTTTCTTTCAAAACTTTGGCTATCTGAGTTTCCCCAGCCTAATGGCCGACAGGATTGACCAAATCGATGCGGCTTTTGAAGAACTATGGACAGAACACGGAAGTGGCCACAACGGTCAGCCTCATGAAGGTTCGGCCCGGTCTTGCTTAGTTCCGTTTATAGATCTTAGTGAAACATTAAGCACTCTATTAGATGATCACAGGATTTTAGGTATTGCTTCTAGTCTTCTAGGAGAAGATTTCAATTACATGGGCAGCGATGGTAACTATTATGTAGGGGATACAGGCTGGCACTCCGATGGCTGGCACAAAGAAATCCTTCATATCAAGATTGCCTTTTACCTAGATAAATTAACAAGCAAAACGGGCTGCCTACGAGTCATTCCTGGCAGTCATCGGGTTAGTGATAGCTATGCAAGTTTGTTGTCTAAACAAATAAGTAAAAGTCAAGACTTGTGGGGGGTGGAGGCTGCCGAAATCCCTTCGGTTTCTTTTGAAACGAAACCGGGAGATATAGTTTGCTTTAATCATAATATCAAGCACGCTGCTTTCGGTGGCAGTAATCGTCGCCGAATGTTCACGATGAACTGTTGCCAAAGGTATCCCGATAATCGGTTAGATGATTTGCGTAATTACATTAGTGGCGGTGCTCGTTTTTGGGTCGAACGAGCTTATGGTGAAGCCATGATCCGTACCGCTGATGAAAAGCGGATACGCCACCTAGAACAAAAATTGGCTAACGATGGCCATCTAGCCGAACTCTCCCGCCAAGCTCGGCTAGACATGAGTGAACCTTCTCGTGGTTAGTCGTAGGACTGGAAAAAATTATGTTGTAAGCTGTTTGTGCTAACAATCGTTCTATCACCAAATTTGGCCCTTTTTTCAGCACTATCAATGTTGGATAATCTGATCCAAAGATCACTGACATATGGAAGATGAAGAACAGTTATTTTATCTAAGACTCTTTCCCTTCTTTTCAATGTTATTTTTATTTATGAATTTTTCATTTGTCTTAATTTTTAGCTTCAGAGGCTAATTGCCTATTTTGTTTGATGAGATCTTTATTTGACTTAGATCTTTATGTTAATAATATTATTTCCTTGAAGATGTCTTTGGAAATTGTCTGAATTTTTGTTTTTCCCACGAACTGGCAACACCAAAGAAGGAAGGAGCAACAGTTAACAGGCCAGTTAGAAATACTGTGGAGCGACCCAATAGTCCAAAGGCTACACCACTATGTATTGGAAACATCCATCCAAATGTTAATTCACCTCATGACATCTCAATGCTAAATAAACTGGTAGGAATTCGAAATTTTACACTTGAATGTTGAAGATATTTGCAAAAAACCATCAGGTAGTATAAATCACCTCCATCAATATTCATTAAAAAACCAGATAATGAGATCGTAGAACCAAGGGGTTATTAATGTTTGTGAGTGTTAATCTGTTCGTTTGGTTAAGGAGCATTTTATTATTGTTAACTGTCTTCCTATTTACCAATGCAGAAGCCAAACTCAGCTTGGATGATAATATTGGAATTTGGTTGCTAGATGAAGGGAAAGGTGATGTGGCTAAAGATTCTTCACCTAACAAATACGATGGTGAACTCAAAGGAGGTAAATGGGTTAAAGGGAAATTTGGCCAGGCTATAGAATTCAAAAAGGGT
>CAYVHK010000189.1:0-7965 GCA_964451145.1 uncultured bacterium
ACTGGGTTCTATCGACCGATATTAATACCATACAAGTGGAGATGCCGCTGACCCAGATTAACTCCTACCAACGTGATATCTCTACCGGTTGGAATCTGGTCGGAGGACTTACCCATACGCTCGATTTCGCTGATACGACCAAAGTTTCCGATGGAAGTACCATCAATTCTTCAGCCTCGTCAATCTTACGCAACTCTCTTTATAGTTGGCAACCTGATGTGTATGCCTACGATCTCTCCCGCCGGCTAGAACCTGGAAATGGCTACTGGGTGTTGAGTTTGAATGACTGCCAGCTAACAATCAGTACTGATGTGGTTGCAAAACCTTCTCCAACCATTCCTCTGTCGCCTGTGTCCACAAATCGACCAGATTTCCAACTGTCACTAATTCTGACGACGGTAGATCAACAAATCCGGTTGGTGATTGGATGGAGTAAGATGGCCAGCCAAGGCTTAGACGTTTACGACCGAGTTATGCCACCTAATTCACCGATGGTCGATCAAGTAAGTTCTTACCTGTTACGGCCCTGACATTAGTCTCAGGTTATATACTGATATTCAGCCAAATTTAGACAATACTCTTTGGTGACCAGGGACTAGTCAGGAGACATATTTGACCGTAAACACGGTACAATCGCTCACTGACTACAAATTGTCAGTTCAGGGAAAAATTTTAACTGTCGGTCAGCAGTTTCAATTAGAACCAGGTCTTGTGTATCTGAGACTAAAACAGGATTTGCCCGCCAGAACCACTTTGCGGCAAAACTATCCTAATCCTTTCAACCCAGAAACTTGGGTGCCGTATGATCTAGCCAAGGGAGCCGAAGTTAGGTTAAATATCTACAGTAGTAGAGGGCTCCTGTTAAGACAGATAAATCTAGGGCAAAAGGGCGCGGGTAGTTACCAAAGTCGGCAACAGGCCATACATTGGGATGGAAGAAACCACCAAGGTGAATTAGTTGCTAGTGGTGTTTACTTCTATCAGATTCAGGCTGGTGATTACATGCAAACTCGAAAAATGGTGATTTTGAAGTGAAATCTAGTATAGATTCAGTGTTTTTGAGAATTTCTTTCGTTTTAATAGATCATGGTTTAAATTTGAAAGTCAGTTGAGATCAAAGCTTAGATTACTTATCCCTTTAAATCCGAAAGAGCTAGTAAGAGTAGAGAATAATTCTTATTTAAATCTTGATTAAGATAGATCTAGAAATTATATCCCAATGAGATTTAAATGAAGATGAAGTGGTATTCAATCTATCCTGAAGAATCGAAAAAATATATCTGGACCCAGCAAAAAACTATGGAGACAGTTTTTTTGAATTGTTAGGATGAAAAACATCAAAAGTATGCCATTTTTTGTCTCTTAGCCTTCATCTGCTGGTAATGCTTTTTTGTTGATTTATTATTTTTATAGGGTTGCCATTAAAAAAATTGAATCCGTTCCAGATACATTGGAAGTGCAAACATTCCGTACTCTTTCCTCAAAACCGCGAGTCAAGTTCACCCAAAATATATTGGAATCCAAATCGCTCAAAGAATCCCCCATTGAGCGGCAAGCTATCGATATACTGAAAACCATTTTTGCTTCTATTGCTCCCGTTCAGTTAAAACTATCATCACCTATCTCTCTTTCTGTGCCCAAAATCAATCTTAAAGTTATTGAAGCATCAGCAACTTTGTCACAATTTGGTGGATTGCCACTGTACCAAGATACCTGTCCAAACACTACTTTTTAAATCACAAGTTGAACAGGCTGTTGAGCTGATCTTATCTTTACTTTAATATTCTGTGATGATGTATGAGACGAATTTAGATTTTCAGCAAACTAGGGAAAGTAGTAGAAAAGTAGGATGAACCAAATTTATTGCACGATTGGTAAGTTGAATAGAACTTCAGTCAAATTTTTTTCGATCGCAAGTAAACAATTTATTTTGTTTCAGTGCCCAGTAATTTGTACTCGTAATCTTCTGCAATCCATTGTTGCCAAATTTCGGATTCGGGTAAGCTACCGCTTCGACCAGCTCGTGATAGCAAAAGCTCGTCCTTACCAAACAAACGCATCAATCGACGGTCTCTTTTTGATTCGGCTGCGGTGATGAAAGATTGGATAGGTGGAATATTGGTTTGTTCTCGGCGAGGATACCAACACTTTGCGTAAAAGCGGGAAATGAAATAACGCATTTCATGACTAAAGTTGCCAGTACCGGAGTGCAATAGAGCACTGTGAATAAAAAGTGTATCGCCTATTTGGGGATAAAGTAGCTGTTCATTAGGATGGGGTGATCGAGATTGGTCTTTTGAGATGAAAATGGTCCGCCGATGTGAGTTAGGAATGTATCGGAAAGCTCCATTGGTTGGTCCAAGACTCGGGAAATAGTTTAAGACATTGACCGCGTTGGGAGGTAGGTAATCGTTGGTCCGACCGACTACTGCCCACATGTCTCGATGCCAATGAATTCCCTCATCAACCTTTGGTGTAGTCGTTCGAGTTGGAAGCGTGGCCGCCATAGCCAAGGCTTCCAGACTGACAAAAGGACCCATCAACATTTCCAGAAAGTCGAGGACTTCGACGTTCGATACAAAAGGAAGTGTGATTTGTGGGTATTTTTCAATCAGTTGATAAGTATCATATCGATTACGGGCTGGTTTGGAGGCAAGCGGTTCGTTTTGAAAAATAGATTGCCACTGCTTAATCACAGAGTTATCTAATTGTTGGGGGAAATAGGTCAATCCTTTTTGCTCGAATTCGGCCAGATGTTGTGCTAAATCTCTTGGCATTTTAGATGTTCGAAATAATTTTTAGATTTAAACAGAAGATTTTTCTAATAAGAAAGACATTCTTTATGATAGAAATTGAAATTCAAAAACAAAGACGAGAAATTTCCCAACCAATACATAGCCGTAGCCATCAAGACCATGGACGATACCTGTGTATCTTTATTGGCCATCTTTAATAGATGCCCAAAGCATTGGAATTTTTCCATGCCGACTAACTGTTTTTGGCTCATTGCCCTCAAACATGCTCTTAATTTCAGTTGCCAGTTGATGTGCTTTATCTTCACCACCTTTTGCTAACGCAATGCAATACGTGACAGGTTCTGATTGTTTTTTTCTGTCAATCATATCCAATTGCCAATCATGGTTTAACTGAATTACACTACCTTTGCCTTGCCAATCGCCTTTACGCGCCCTAGCCTTAGGGTTTTTACTGTAAAGACCAATAAAGTACCCATTGGGACGCCAAATGGCAACATGTGGGATTGGCTCCTTCCAAATTTTGAATTCTTCCTTTTTAAATTCATATCCCGGTCTGAACATAGGATCGTAACCAGAAACAGGAAATGCTTGGGCCTCTTTATGCAAGTTGGTTCCTCTAACCTCATGCATGAAATAAGGTACAGCATTCCAATAAGTAGCGACACATGAGTAGGCCATGATCTTTGTACCTTTGGATTGGTATTCAATGATAGATTTATCTGCATTCTGTTCTAAAATTTTAACTCGTCCCGTCGCACCCCAATATTCCCAACCCGCATAATCACCACCGTGAATAAAGGGATCCTTAAGATTTTGGATCAGGCTTTTTTTTGAACCCGCTGGGACTGCACTGCTATAGCCCATCATTTCAGCTTTCTTCCAAGTAAGTTTATACTGGTCGGTAGAGATATTAACTTCATTTTTGCTGTCTTTGGCTGTTACACCCCACGATATTCCCGATCCGACAAAAATCAGAATAGTGGCTGTTAGGTATAGATGTCTTATTTTCATTTTCCACGTCCTTCTACTTATATATGTTAGAATTAGTAAGATTTTCAAGGTAATGTAACTATTCAAATCAAGAACTAATTTAACTTGTATCAAAGGTCATATTCAATAGGAAAGTCAGAATCAATAAAACTTTAAAGTGAAGTATTATTTCCACAGTCGATGTACACTGACCTATACAAAATTTTGACCTTGGCACTGTAATATTTGAAATCTGTTATTGAACATAGATAATAGTACGAGATTTCTTGAGTTTCTTTGTGTTTTTCAAATTTCTCCTAAAATTCCACTTATGCTCATTAAACGTTCCTATTTTTTTAAAAAAAATTATTAATGAAATTTAATCCAAAGAAAGTAAGTGTTGTGTTTAGATTGGGGATTAAATCAACAACTTTCTCCTTGGCACTATTTGGTTTTTGCCATAATTCCTGATTTAATACATTATCAAAACCTTCGTTTCTATTAACATTGATTGCATACGCGGTTGGCAATGAATTTTCTTCCGATCCTCCATCATATGACCCTTTGGGTTTAATATCGTTAACTAATACCCTTTCTTGTGAACCAAGTCCAAAAATTATATGATCATACACAATACCAAATGCACTTAACATTTGTTCCGTGACTTCTCTGTGTCTTTCCAGTCTTGCTGTAGTAATCACAATATAATCACCCTGCTCCTGAATTCCTTTCAGAAACTCCAAAGTAAAAGGTAGAAGTTTTTCCTTTGTACCTCTATCAATATCGTCATCCTCCAGATGTCTAACTAGGGTTCCATCGATATCAATAAACCAAGTCTTATGCATTTCTTAACTCCTTTTTTTCATATTAATCATTAATTTATTAGTTTTATTCCAGAGTAACTACATTCCGGACAATTATCAAAATAGGGGTAGCGTATTCTTGTATTTGGCTTTCATTTTTTAGAAGTGAAATTGCAATTTTTGATCTTTGAAATCTATCTAGCATAGTACTCTATTCCTATTTAGTTCCGCCGTAAAAACGCTGAGCACAAAATATTCATCAGAAATAAATCCGTAATATTGACCTGTTTCCTACCTTTACCTTTCAATTTTTTAGGGACATATATTTTGATCAATTGTTTCTTGACAAGGATTTCACCAAACACATTATTGTAAATAGACCAGTGTAGCAAAAAAATACCACTAATTCATTATCAGGTTGCCAAGATTGGTATTGAAACAATAACTCTTACCTTCAATCAATAATACTTTTTAATATTACGACTTTCCTACACTTATCTATTAATTACCTTTGTCATTATTTTGACTTTAAAACCACAACTTGATTGTTTTTTTTGACAATTATATCTGCACCAGCATGGCAGAATTTTTTCTATATCTCACTGGAAGCGAGAACTGGGTCTAGTAGTAGAAATATACACTTGTCCACAGAAAAATTAGCGGTAGGAGGACAATAAAGGGAACAGTTCAATCTTACTATTAATAAACGAAAAAGAAATTAGCTGAAGTTTCTATAAATTAGAAAAGGAGAATCGAAGTGTACGGAGAAGTTCAGACCATTGAAAGGTTGTCCCCAAGCATAATCCGGTTGGTATTTGGTGGAGGTGAATTGGAAAATTTTGTTTCAACCCCCTTCACCGCTCAATACATCAATGGATACTTTTCACCTCCAAAAGCACCATACAGTGTGCCATTTGATCCCGAGCAGGCGAGAACGACAGGTGATGATTTTCGGCCTCGACCGAGAAGGTTCACAGTTAGAAAATGGGATGCAGAGAAAAAATTACTTGCCATTGACCTTGTCACTCATGGAGATGAGGGATATGCCGGAACTTGGGCTCAACGAGCTAAAATTGGGGATCGACTTCAATTCAAGGGGCCAAATGGAGCATATCGTCCTAATCCTGAAGTTGATTGGCACTTATTAGCTGGTGACGAAAGCGCATTGCCTGCAATCAGCGCATCTATTGAGTCTCTTCCTACTTCTAAGCCTTGTGTCGCTTTTGTTGTTGTAGATGGCCCTGAATATGAAATCACCATTCAGTCAGATATCGGACTGAAGTTAATCTGGTTATATAGATCAAAAGTTTTGGAACCTGAAAAAGTTCTTCCAAATGCGATTAAGAATTTTGAATTTCTAGATGGTCAATACGATGTTTTTGTTCACGGTGAAGCCGGAGAAGTTCGAGAAATTAGGAAATATTTGATAACCGATCGTGGTATAGATGAGAGTAATGCTTCCATTTCACCTTATTGGCGAAGGAATCATACCAATGAAGCTTGGTGTCGTGTTAAAAGGCAATGGCTAGCTGATCAACGTAATGACGCCTAGACAGATCTCAAAAACTACTTTTTGTTAGCACTTAATAAAATCCAGGAGTCTAAGTTTTTCCGTTGATAATTTCTGATCTAGATATATCCTATGTGGCTAGATCAGAAATTACCGGTGAAACTGAGATGCATGTGAGAGACGAAAAGTCAACTTGAATCTACAGGTTGATTTGGTAGTGAATTGGACCAACTAAATGGAGCGACCTTCCCCTAATAAACTTGACCGATACGTTCGATTCGCATTCCATCGTTTTTTGGAATATTCTGAGTTTAGACAAAATTGAAAAAAGTCATAAACAAGAATATCTATTCAGTGAATAATAATCAATACAAGTATTGAATTTGCAATTATCCGCAGTAAAGAACTTTCTGGTATTAAGGATAAGGGTTGAATATTTCTTATTTCACATCTAATCAGATGCTGAAACAACACAGCGGAATCCGAAAATATAGCTCTGAAAATCTGGGGCATTGGCCTTTTTCGTGGATACACGCACACCTTCAGTAATATTAATCCAAGAACCACCACGCAATACTTTGATATCTTCCCCATTATCATACTAATCCTGATACCATTCCCATACATTACCAGTTATATCGTCCAAATCATATCCATTAGGTTTAAAGTGGTTTATCAACCCTGTATACTTGTATCCATCATCTATGTCCCTGTCTACCGAACGATATGGATGCTTCGGTGCATTCCCTGTTTTTTGTTGATGCTAAACTCCTTCATTTTTGACCATATCATTAAGCAAGGAAACTTCCGTATTAATGACGAGCTACTTTCTAATTTAATCAATTAATAATCGGTAGAGTTGACTTACAGTATTTTTAGAAATATAGGAAAAACCAAAATTTTTCAGTAGAGATAAACACGTCATTTGTGCCATATTAACAAGATTCCTTTACTAATAACTTTCAACCTTGACAATCTCAATTTATTTTTCAAATTGGGATCTCGCAATAGAAACAACTAATTCTCAATTTGGGAGTACAGTTAACTCAATTTTTGGAAATGGGTAAAAAAGTGGGAATTAAGAGCGAAATTGAAATTATAGTAGTGTTTGCTAATTTTTCATTTCAATAAGTAATTGGTACATCAATTGAATAGAACATACCTGACCCCCGAAGAAATTCAACTGTTTCGACACAATGGCTTTATCAAGTTTCCAACTTGTTTGACCATTGATCACATAGAAACGATCAAATCCACAGCATTAGAAGACATGAAAAAGCAAATTGAACCGGTGATTAAACAAAATGGGCAAGTAATCCGTATTTCAAAAATATGGGAACGTGGTGGTATTTTTCGTCAAACTATTGAGTCAGAAATGATTTTAGGCCCTCTATCATCCCTATTAGGAAGTAATATCGATTACATACTCAACCGGCACAATCACATCTATTTACGAAACCGCGAGTCAACTCATTCGCTAGAACTTCATCGAGACGTACAACATTGGACTCGTACGATTGTTACGATTTTGGTCTATCTGGAAGAAACTACCCTAGCAAACGGTTGTACTCATGTAGTCCCAGGTTCACATTTATTATCTGATTTACTGCCGCAGTCAACAAAAGTTAGCCAACTTCAGACGGTTCCTATACCAATGCCAGCTGGAGGTATTATCGCCATTAACAGCATGATTCTCCACTCAACGGGTATTAATCAAACCAATGGCACACGAATGAGTATGACTTTGGGATATCATCATGCTGACGAATTATCTCTAGCAAATCCAAAGCGAATATTAGTCCGAGGCAAGCGGGTATACAGTGGCAACGATGAAGAGGAATACTAAGTTATTTGGCTAATAGAATTCTTAGGAAGTGGATTATTCTCGGGCCATTTATGAAGGAAAAAAGATTCAAGTCATTAGGCA
>CAYVHK010000190.1:0-7922 GCA_964451145.1 uncultured bacterium
ACCAAACCCCACGCGAAAAGCACATTAGTAACCCGCACGTAAACACAATCAGTAATACCAACCAAATGACACGATCATAAGCTGACCGGTCGATTAGCAACCGACTTAGAGTCATCAGTAGAAAGATAACCGTAAATTGACCATAGGCTGTATAGTTAGTGAAAGGAGAATGGCTATATGCGCTCGTCCATTGCCAAGCATCCAGATTGTAGATTAGTACCACTACTGTCCATATTACGGCTAATACCGCTGGAGGAAAAACGACTATGGCAAGACGACCTAAATCAGTTTTATCGTTAATTAACCGAAAGGTCAAAAAGCAACTTAAAATATAGACTGAAGCTCGGGTTGCCCCCTTAACAGAACTAATTATATCCGGTGAATTAATGATAGAGGCAAAGTGTATCAATATGAATAACAGGATTGGCCATTTGAAAGGGAAGGTATCTTTTTCAGTCTTTTCTTTGTTCTTGCTTATTTGTGATGAGTGAACGAAACTAACAAACACTAGTTGTAGAAAGGTTATAAAAACTAGCATGCCCAACAGAGGTTCGGTGGGTGTTTGCACTTCAAAGTTGCGGTTGGGGACGATGAAACGAAATGAGAAGGGAAGAAATAGAAGGGTTGCGAAAAAAGCCAGTTGTGGTGATAGAAAGGCAAATATTCCTATAGCAGAAAGCAAAATCAGAATAGAAATAGAAGATTCCGAGGTTAAGGCTAGAGCTATTCCGACCACACCGGATACTACGACGCTACATCCAACCCCAACTAAGTATTTCCAGTAAGTTTGATTATCGTCCACCGTTGGTGCCTGTTGTTTCACCTTCAGTTTTTTTATTGTAGCTGATCAAACCTGAAATTTACTCACCAAGCACTACGCCATATTCACCGACAACAGCTCCCTTATGTCCGTTTTTATAATGCATGTGTCGTTCGCCAATAATTGCTTGAGTGCTTACAACTTCGACTGTCCCTCGCACATCCTTCAATTTACTATCATCAAAATCCCAGCAATGATAAGGCTTAATTTGACCTTGAAACTGTGTTACCACTTCACCCTTCCTGTTTCTAACCACTATACTGACCATAGCATCGTGGTCGCTGATATTCAGTATTCGAAACCAGTCATAGTCACCGGCGTGAACTTCTGGGAAAAAGAGTCGTCGTCCAACCTGTCCTCGACCTTCTGAGGCACCCGGTAAATCAATTAGACTCGGGCCATTATGCATGTGTCGTTCAGCAGCAATGGGCTGGTCGCTAGTTACTTCCACCGAAGACTTAACCTTAACTTCGTCCATTGGTGGCGACCAGCGTTCAAAGGGGGCAACTTGTTTTTCTTTAGTCCAGACTGTTTTCCCTGAATTATCCTGGCGAGCAATTAACTTGACGTTTGCTGGTGTGCTAGTGCTTAAATTAACAATGGCTACCCAATCTTGCCAAACGGGCCCAACTTCCGGGAAATATAGCGTTCGAGCTTCATCCGTTATTACTTGGCCATACTGTCCGACTGTGGTTTTGCCACCTTGGTAGTGCATATGCCTTTCCCCACAAATAGGTTGAGTGCTAACTACCTCTAAAGTCCCATTAGCTTGACGCATCACATTTTCATCTACGTCCCAACAGGTTTTGGGTTTGATCGTATGTTGATGTTGCCAAATAGTATGGCCTTTAACATTTCGCATCACCATACTAATCATAGCATCATGCTCACCAATATTAAGAAATCGGAACCAATCGTGTGCTCCTGAAGCCACTTCGGGGAAAAATAATCGTGTCCCAACAGTTTCGTATTCTTCCGCCGCCCCCATTAGGTCGATGATATTGGAATCTTTATGCATATGCCGTTCAGCAACAATTGGTTGCTCTGCATTGAACTGCACCCAAGTATTTTCTTTGATAGATTCCAAATTAGGAATCCATGATTCGAAAGGATTGATGTGTTTCTCATCGGACCAGACTGGCTGGCCATTCGCGTGATGATGTGCTACTGCTGTTACACGCGTGGATTCTCGACCAACATTGATAACTTGAACCCAGTCGTTCCATTGCTGACTGACTTCTGGGAAATAAAGAGTTTTTGCTGCTGCCGCTGTTGCCATGACTTATCCTGTTAGAAAATGGGCTTAGTTTCTTTGAATTGTGTTAATTATTTTTGTATTTTTCTGAATTATTATTGGTTTGGATTATATCGCTGCTGATTTGGCTTGTCAAGCTGAGTCAGCTTAAACAAAAATGCAACTTGCAGAACTATCATTGCTTGCGTTACATTAGTATTCAGAAGTCTCCCAGAGAATAAAAACCATATGCAGCCCCTCCAAAACTATACCCAAAGTTATCTTCAAGAGTGTAGCAAGATTATTGACACTATTGCCCAACAAGAGGATCAAATTCATCAAGCCGCAGATTGGTTTGCTGAAGCCATTTTAGCTGGGCGGATGGTACACTTATTCGGGTCCGGACATAGCCGAATTATGGTGGAAGAAATGTGGCCAAGATATGGTTCTTATCCTGGTTTTAATCCATTGGTTGAATTATCCTTGACCTATCATAATGCCGTCGTAGGTTCTAATGGCCAACGACAGGCTATGTTTTTGGAAAATGTCTCTGGTCTTGCGAAGCAAATTTTACGCAATTTTGATCTTAGTCCTCGGGACAGTGGATTGGTTATTTCAAACAGTGGGACAAACATTGTCCCGATTGAAGTCGCTCAAGGACTGAAACAGGCAGGAATGCCAGTGGTTGCCATAGTCGGACGGAAACACGCTCAAGCTAGTTCGTCCAAACACCCTGACGGTGTAAAACTGACCGATGTAGCTGATTTAGTATTGGATAACGGTGTGCCAGTTGGAGATTCGATGGTTATGATTGATCAACTGGATACTCCTGTTGGTCCTGGTTCAACTGTTGGTGGATCGATACTAGTCAATGCAATTAAAGCTGAAGTCGCAGGTCTGTTGACACAGGCTGGCTTTCCACCGCAAGTATTAACTTCTTCATGCCTGATTGGCCCTGAACGTGCTGCTAATATATTTGAGTCATCATACGATGAGCATGCTCATCGATTAGCAAAGCTTTTTGCTTCTGTGGGACAAGATTAGAAAAAATGAATATTCAGCAAAAATATCAATCGATTCAGGCTCTCTTAAAAAAACTGAGATGTCGGGCTATAAACTTGGCTGTTTTATTGGCTGTTTTGAAGTGTTTTTTTTCGATTTCGTTAGTGTTGACTCTGATTTTATTGGTAGATCAATTAATACCTCTACCACGCATCTGTCGTATGATTATGGTCATCGCTTTTTGTATTTTTGTTGGACATCAAGGTTTTCGGTATTTTAAACCTATTTTCAGTAAAATCTCCTTAGCTACCGTGGCCTTTTGGGTTGGACGAGCCTATCCAGAACAAGATGATTATATTCTTAGTGCCACACAATTATACCCACTTAAGCAAAATAGTCCCCTTAATTATTCGACCGATCTAGTTGATAAAAGCGTTGAACAAGCCCAATCCTTTCTGACCCAAATTAACTCTGGTCATGTCTTAAAATCCGAAATAGAAACTGTTCAGAAGCAGGCCCTTCACGCTCTTTTTTTGATGGTCTGTTTGGTTATAACACTACTATTAGCTTCTAATTCATTGACTGAGTTTACTAAAGCGTTTGAACAGACCGATCAAACGCCACTAACATCGCCCAAAATTGAAATTAGTCAGATTAAGCCCGGAAATAGTGAAATTCAACTAGGAGAATCGATCAATTTTAGTGCTTTGGTTAACTATGCGGCTACTGGTGTTCGCCTACGGTATCGACGATTGGAAGGTCTTTGGCAAGTCCAAACAATGACCAAGGATGGTTCGTATTATCAGACCACCATTCAGCATATAACTACACCAATAGAATACTATGTGCAGGTGGGTGAAACGCGAACGCCACAATATCGTTTGTTAGTCAAAATTCCACCCCAAATTCATAACTTTCAGCTAACCTTAAAATACCCGGGCTATACTCAATTAGCAGACGAAAATTTAGAGATTAACCAAGGTGATTTACGAGTGTTAGTTGGTACAGAAGTTACAATCGCAGGACGAGTTAGCGACAATGTGAAGCAAGCAGGTCTAGTTTTTGATACCGATAAAAAATTTAGTTTGAAACTATCTTCTGATTTTGATTTTTCAGGTTCTTTTTCCGTACGAAGGTCAGGGCAATATTACATTGCTTTGGAAGGAGTTAACGGGTTGGCAAATCAGAATCCCATTAGCTATCGAATTGAAGTAGTAACTGATCAACTGCCAGTGGTAAAGATTCTGGAACCAGCGACAGATGTAATACTAGACGATACTATGCGAGTTCAACTACGAATTTCGGCGAAAGATGATTTTGGTCTTCAGTATCTAAAATTGGTTTACCATATTGAAGGGGCTAATACTGAGACTACGGCTGGGGAGTTTCAGATTTCGGTAGTTGATTTTACTTTCCCTGAAACTGATACAATTTTCGATTATGATTGGGATCTCGATTTATTGCGTCTATTTCCGGAAGATGTAGTCATCTATCACTTGGAGGCCAAAGATAACGATACTATTTCTGGTCCCAAGATTGGCAATTCTCAAACTTTGACTATTCGATTTCCTTCGCTAGCTGAAATTTTCGGAGAAGTTGAATCTGAGCAACAGGCTGGTGTTCAGAGTTTTGAGGCTATTTTTGAGCAACAAGCAACCGCGGAACAAGCGGTTGACGAATTGATTGACCGACTACGAAAAAGCCAAGAGTTTAACCAAACAGACGAAAAGCTCTTAAATCAAACAGTAGATAATCAAAAACAAATCGAAAAAAGCATTCAACAAGAACTGAAAGATATGAAACAACTAACCGATCATATGAAACAACAACAGTTATTCGACGCAGAAACAGTTCAAAAATATCAAGAGTTGCAGGATTTGATGGATCAGGCGCTATCGGAGGAGCATAAGGAAGTACTACGTCAGTTGTCTGAAGCTCTCGAACAAAAAGATTTGAGACGACAAGAACAGGATTTAATGGCAGCTAATTTTAATCAAGAACAGTTTATGCAAAAACTAGATCGTATGAAAGCATTATATGAGCAGATGATTCTACAACAAAGGTTAGAAGCTGCGGTCCAGAAAGCTGAAGACCTCAAAAGCCGTCAAATTCAGTTAAATTATGAACTGACGGAGAAACAAACTGAATCAAATCAACGTCTAGCTCAACAAGAAGAGCGGATATTTGATGCTACTGGGAAACTATTGTCTAGTATTTATCAGTTAGGCCAAGAAATGGTTGATCAAGCTGGGGCCGGTCAAATACAACTTAGTCAAGTAGGTAAGGAACTTCAACGTTTGCAGAAATTTGCCCAATCATATCAACTACTAGCTGATTTGCAAAAAACGGCTAATCAGCTGCGAAAAGGGCAAAAGTTCGTTCAAGCAGCCCAGTCTGCTGAACGAACTTTGACAGAATTACATCAAGGATTGGACAATGCGTTGGAATTCATGAAAGGAGCTAATTCAGAAGAAATATTGGCCGAATTACGATCAGCGGTGCATAGCACACTCTATTTGTCGCAGAAACATCGGTTGGCATGGAAAAAAGCTCAGTCGGTTTTGACGGCAGGAAAAGGACGTTATCTAAAGGGAGAAATCCAGAAATTACAACAGGTGGCAACAACCGAAATTGGTTTGGCAAATGGAGCCGATACTTTAGCTTCACGGTTATGGGAACTGGGTAAACAGCAAATGCAGATTAAACCCGAATTCGTTTGGGAGTTGGAAGTAGTGAGTGATGCGTTCAAACGATCCGCTAAAGCGTTAGAAGATCGTCAACCCAGTTTGGCCGGTCCAATTCAGAAGCAAGGGTTAGAAAAACTCAATCAGGTCACACTAGATCTACTAGCGGCCATGAATCAGATGAACATGCAGATGGGGGCTGGTAGCATGGAAAATATGTTAGAGCAGTTACAACAGTTGACACAAAGCCAGGAAAAGCTCAATGAAATGGCTCAAAAACTTAGTCAGCAAGTGAGGCAGAAAGGCCAATTGCCTGGTGACCAACAGATGCTTCAGCGAATGGCTTATGAACAACAAATGATTCGAGAAGCCACTGAACGAATGGCTAAAATGGCTGAAAAAATGAAACAGTTATTAGGTGATTTGGAAGGCATTTCTGAAGAGATGAAGGCCGTTGAAACTGAATTAAAACACCAAAACTTGAATCAAGAGGTCTTAGATAAACAAAAGCAAATTCTAACTCGAATGTTAGAGAGTACCAAGTCTTTACAGAAAAGGGAGGGGGGAAAGAAACGAAAGGGCGAAGTAGCAAAGGCCATGCTGGTAAAAACCCAGATTCCATCGCTTGATCCTGAATTATTGAAAGCAATAACTAAAACTCAGAAAGAATTGAAATCGATCCAATTCCAGCAGATTCCCATTCAATACCGGCAACAACTGAAAGACTATTTTCGAGTCTTATCCCAACAACCGTCGCTAGATCCCTAACTAGTGGTTTTTACTCTGTTAATTCACTATAAAGTGTTTTGAGCCGACGAATATATTCTCGGTCTCTTTTTTCTACAGCTTCATCAAATTTTTCTGGTGCTACGAACCACGGTGTACCTTCAGCTATTCGGCTTCTAATTTTATCTGCTGTTGGATCAATTGTTTCTGTTTGTATTTGAGGGGAAACGCGAGCTGAATATGGCCATTTCCATATACCAGCTAGATCATAGTGAGCCATTGGGCCTTCATGTGGCATCCGAAAACCAAATGTCGTCTTAATCCCCCGCTCGATTTCTTCAGCCGTAGCTACTCCTTCAGCCCATAACTGGTGAACTTCTCGTTCCATGGCTGCTTGAATGCGATTAATCAAATAACCAGGTAGTTCCTTTTCCACTTTTATTGGGATGCGGTTGGTATTTTTCATTAATT
Source organism: uncultured bacterium (assembly GCA_964451145.1). GTDB lineage: Bacteria > Poribacteria > WGA-4E > WGA-4E > UBA9662 > TMED15. The sequence goes on from CAYVHK010000190.1 coordinate 6,938, forward strand.
CGTATATGATTTCGTAGGTCTCCTGCGAAGTTTCAGAACCTTTGGCAACCTCAACGCCGGGTACAATATGGGGCGGGGCGAAATAGTGGGTCAAGCCAATTCTGTCTTTTCGTTTGATACCATCGGCAATATCGCTTAATACAAAACCCGACGTATTGCTCACAATAATGGTGTTTTTTGGACACAACTGATCGAGCTTGTGAAATAACTGTTGTTTATCCGATAAACGTTCAACAATAGCCTCGGTAACAAAATCACAGTTGTTGGCAAGTTCAATTAGGTCAGTAGTTAAGGTAATGTTATCCAGAGTAGATTCAGCTTGTTTGTGCGTAATTAAATTTTCCTCAATAAAAAGTTTAAGTGCGGATTGAATTTGTTTCTCCGAACGATCTAGAATCGTAGTATCTAGGTCTTGAATAATAGTAGGATATCCCCCCCAAAGAGCGAAATTAATGGCAATTCCAAAACCCATGGTACCACCGCCAACCACACCAACCCGTTTAACATCCTTTTGATCCATCTATTTCTCCGCTAGTTTTTTAGATATTTAAGATGGCATCCAAGCCCTGGGGGCAATGCCTTCTACATGTGTTTTGACATCGACAACTACTGGTCGACCCGAAGAAAAAGCCTGATCTAAAGTATTATTGAGTTCGTTAGGATGGTGAACCGGGAGCCCCAGACAACCCATTGATTCGGCCATTTTGGCAAAATCGGCGTCAGGAAATAGCCATAGTTCATCTGAACCCTCTGTTCGTCCGCCATAAACCGACTCCACACCGTTTTGTTCTTGGTTAAGTGAGTGGTTGTTATTGACCAAAATAACGACGTTAATCCCGCATTTCATAGCTGTATCGAGTTCAGACAAATGATACCAAATTCCACCATCGCCAGTGAAACAAAGAACTGGTCGGTCAGGTGCTGCACATTTAGCTCCCATTGCTGCTGGTAATCCCCACCCCAAAGAGCCTGAGCAACGAATAAA
>CAYVHK010000191.1:0-7815 GCA_964451145.1 uncultured bacterium
CGGCCCGCCACAGGACTATTCCATCCTTTGACCGGACTAGTTCTGCCTGGATGGTCAAGCGTTTCTTGGACCACACGGGAGTGTAGTCATTGCCAATGTCGAGAATGGACCAACGCAGCATTGTCGAGCAATTAGTTATGGTAGCAAAATATCTAGCATCTGGTTGGTGTCGCAAATCGACAGCTAAGGTTCGGACTTGGCGGAGACGCTCTCGGGGATGTAGGACCCGGTCAATTCGCCCATACAACTGGCGCGCCAGAGCTCCTTCTACCCGCCCTGCCCAGGCAATGCCGTCTGCCCCATCGCCTGGCAGCACAACAATACAGGTCGGGGGATCGGTATAGAATGCCGAGAAAATTTGATGTCGATTGCGGCCGTCGGGTTTTTCGTCCTGGCCTTGAAATAGAGCTTGATGACTAGGGGAAACACAACCAGCCGCTATGTTTGCTAGAAACAACAGCATGCCGGCATGCAAAATATTTCGGAACCGCATGTCCTTAGCTCTTGCCGCAGTCGGATTTTATCGGGCCGCCAAGTGCCACACTGCCAGCAATAGGTCGGCCGTTGGCTTGGATGTTGGTAATCAAAACACCGCTGCCGGTCAGACGGTAGTCAGCACGGATATTGCCAACCCCGCGATAGCTTTCGCCGACAAGCCGACGGAGGCCGCCGAGCAATTGGGCATCAATCCGGCGAGGGAAGATTCGGATTGCGCTGGTCTGACGGGATAGATTGTGCTGCCTACCAATCTTTAGGATATCGCGGTGCTCGGCTGCCGCCAGACGGCCTGTGGGTTGACGGGCGAATCCGCTATAGCGATCGACGTTGGGCTGCCAAGCTTGGCCGGATGTCGCATTGCCTGTATACAGGCGTCCTGCGACGTCCCGCAGGGCAACGCGCATACCCAGACAATCTCGAAGTGTTTTATATAATCGCTCCTGGTCTTTAGCTCTGTCCGGCCATGCCAGTTCGATGACCGGGCCGTGACCATGTTCCAGCATTTTCAGGAGAACACGACCTTCTTCAGTTTGCTTCGGGTCCTCGCTGGGTCGGACAATCACGACGGCATTTTTGGCCTTTAAATTCTCGGAGATAACTTCATTTTGCTGCGCCGGCATATCTTTATCCACTGAAACGGACATTTTGTCGACTGGGGATCTTTGGCTGGGCTGTAATGGCCGCACCGTGAACATCGGTGCTACTTGTTTAACACGGGGTCTAATCGGTACGATTGCAGGCGCGGGATTGTTTTTAGTCACCGCCATCGGTTTCATAGTTGCCTTACTTAGTTTCAAGGTTTTGTTAACATTATTCTGTGTTGTAGCTGGGGGCGGGTCGGGCAATACGACCGCAGTGGGGGCATCGGCACGCCGTTGCGTATTTGCCAGCGACGGAGCGGCAGGTTTTGTTCGCATTTCAAATGAGGTCAAAGGTACTATGGGGTAGTCCCGTTTGGCCGCGACTAGCAGCAATCCTGCTACCAGAGCGGATAGTCCAACCGAAGCACCGCCGCTGAGGGCTTGCGAACGCATGTCTCACCTAGCCATATTCTGAGCGAACAATAACTCCATTTCTTCGGTCAGGGCGTGTAACTCCCGTCGACGGTCGCGCGGCGACATGAAGCGCTGAGTGCTAGCGGATTTCTGGACCGGGCCTTCGGCAAGCACTTCGGCCCGCCGTCGCAGCACATCCGGATCGTTATTTGAAGGCATGTTAGGCGAAGGGACAACAGTTTTTTGAATCGGTTTCTTATCATCCTTTTTGACGGGCGCGGTTGGCGTCTGGACCGAGTTATTTAGCCGCTGGTCTCGCCCCGCCGCTATCGGTGGAACAACTTTGTTATGGAGCGCCGGGGGTTCAGGCATAGCCGGGATGGCGGTGGTTTCGCCATTTTTGTCTCGGCGACGCGTACTATTTGTGCGGTTAATTTGTTTAATTACATTGTCAGCAAAGGTTTGACCGCGATCCACCATCACTTTAGCGGCATTGGTTACCTGGTGTGCGGTCTCGCTGCTGCTGGCGAAACGGGATAGATCACCACCCGTAACCAGGTAGATCAAAGCGGCAGCGATGACTAGATTGAAAATAAGGAACTTCATCTCATAATTACCTTGTCTAATTTAGGCTGTAGACACGTGCTCAACGACAGCCGGACAACGCCGCAGCAACGCCAGCACGGTGACGGGTGTAATCCCCGATTAGCTTACCTATCTGGCCGACCGCTGGTTTAGTCGACTTGGCTTCATTGCAAACAACGGCGGTAGTCAAATTCGGCTCAGGAAAGCTGTATACACGGGCGACGGCCAAAGTCTCGAAGATTGTAATGATGGTCAAATAGATCGAAGCTCGGGATACGGTCATGCCTCCGTCTCCTGCAGCCGGACGTCCCGTGCCGCGACCCAGGCACCGCTGATCGATAGCAGAGCACGTAATAATGCCGAGGCCGGAAGGCCGATAACCGTTGTCATGAAAGCGAGACTAAAACGTTCAGTCAGACCTCGAATCACTTCCTGCACTGTGGCCGGGGTTAACTGCTGACCGGCCAATTCACCGATTCCCAGGCTGATACCGAATAAGGTGTAGGTCAGACCTAAAGTGGCAATACCGTTGGATGCATGCAAGCCGACTTCCTGCCAGGCCTGACGCTGCTCGAGCGGCACGCCGTAACGGGTCAGCCTCACCAAACTATAAAGCGCGATAAGGATCAGCGATGATAGCAGGGCTAGGAAGGTAAACCCTAGGACCCTTATAGACCAGACGATGATTTCGCTCGGTTGCGGCAAATCGAAGATTGCCGCCGCTGCCAAGCCTAACACCAGAGCGCCAAGGTAATAGCTTAGCGCTTGGCTACTACCATCCAGAAAGGCGAGGGTCCGGTGCATTTCAATACCTCCCGGCCTTAGCCGCCAATAAATTTTGCGTACTAATGCCCAACTGTTCCAACCAGGCATCCGCCACGATCAAGTTCTTCTCCGCCGCGGCATGCACCAAGAATGTCAAATCGTAGTTGGCGAACGCGCGGCGTACATGCGGTGTATTGCGTCCGATCAGACCGTCGTCCCGCAACACCATACGTTCCAGGTCGATCAACCGGCGTTGCGCGGTTTCTAGTCGAACCTGGCGATCCGCCGGGGTTATCTCGGCATCTAGAATAGCGTCGATTAGTTGTGCGCGTTCACGCTCCATGTTAGCCAATGTGCCGGCTCGGACCGGAGCACTGAAGGCTATAACCACAGCAGCGATCAGAGCGCCAACGGGCAGAAACTGTTGTAGGGTTATGCACATGTCGATCCTCCTGATTTCTAGTTAACAAAATATTTTACTGAGTTTGCCGGACCAGTTGCGCGCGGGATGTCGCTGTCGGCCAGGTCGGCGTCCATCATCTTTTCAGACAACGCCATGGCGTCCAACGCCACTAGCTTTGCCATAAAACCGAGTATGTTTCGTTCCTGATCCAGTATTCCCAAGCCGGCCTGGGTATCGGCCAACATCTGTCGAACAAAATCCTGCTTGCTTTCTGTTGCGTCACCCATAATCAGTTGAGCATTCATCGGGTGCCGCTCTATTGCGCTAATCAAGTTCTCTGCGGCCGCTAAATTGATCGCGTACTGTCGGGCGTACTTGCTTTCCGGCACCGCTGGTGCTGACAGTACAGCTAGATCCGCCTTGGATGCGGAGCTTTGGAACCGCGTTCTTGCGTTTTCCTGAGCGGCCGCCAATTGCGCCCTAGAAGGTGTCATTTCGGTAGTGGATTGATCAATTTTGTTCAATAGTCCTTCCAAAAGATCCCGCCGCGTCCGCAGGTGCTGCCGTCGCAGATCCGATTTGCGGCGCATCAATTGGATAAATTCACGCTTTTGGGTCAACAACTGATGCCGCAACTCGACCGCCAGATCGCCCTCTGACTGTCCTATCGCCGCTTGCAGATCGGTGAGGGTTTGCCCCTTCAGACCAAGTTCTGATTCCGCATCGGTAATTGCCGCAGCAAGATCTGACTTTGCAAAATCGTGATCGAGCGACTTTTTAAGATAATTAGCCGGAAGCTTGACCAGTTTTTCGCCGGCTACCGGCCGCCAGGTTGGCGCCTCGTTAGCCGCTGCCATTTCAATAGATGTAAAGCTAGCAAATGTTAATAAAATCACTATGGCCGTTGCTGACGTATACTTGAATTTGAGCATCGCATTTAACTCCATCAATTCTGGGTCCAATAACGAACTCGGCGCAGCTCGGACTTCAATTCTCCACTAACGTTGGCTACGGAGAATTCGCCGACCGCCATTCGGTCGCGCAAACCGAGCAGGATTTCCATGGTCTCTACAAACGAGGAGCCGTCGGCGTAATAGAGGTCGGAGCCGGGAAAGCCTTTCATGAAGGTTGCCAAATTGGCCCTCGCCTTAGCCACGTCACCCCCCTTGAAATAGTCCTGGATACTCAAGGCATAGGATCGCATTCGCTCCTCTCGAGCCAGGTGGGCACCTTCCGGACCGACCCTTGCCTCGCAGCCTTCCAGCATGCGAGCAGCTGCCAAATACCGGGCGCCCGATCTATCCGCACGGGCCTGTCGATCCAAGACCAGTCCCTCCTCCCGACATTGCCGGTAGTCTCGCATAGCCGAAATCTCGGCGAAGCGGGCCTGTCGAAAACCAATGCCCTCCTTCTGCATGGCTGCGGTCTGCAGATTGCAAGCGCCTAACACAGCCGCCGCGCCAACAGCCCCAATCAAAAGTGCATAGCGCTTAATAGAAATTCGAATTGTTTGCTGCATGGTCCATCACCTTTCCAAGTCGGGCTCATAGAGGTCTATGGCAGGGTCAGGGGATGTTTTTCCGAATTAGTGCTGAATTTTCTACAAATTGGCCCAGCAGAACGCCAATTCCGATGCGAAATCTGGAGCTAATCAGTCAGAATAGCATGTTCCAACGTAATGCTATTGAAATTTGCCGTGCTGGCCTCGTCGATTGAAGTCATTTCGCTAGCCTGTACGGTCAAACGGTAATGCACGTGGCCGTATTCGTTGAATGGCAGAACCAGGACCCAACGTTGCGGCCCCCTTACTCGGTGGTTACCCGACAACGCTTCGGGCGGTCGGTTAGCATCGATAAGACGGCCCCGCAGCATTGTTAGCTCGGCTCGAAGGTAATGTGGTTTTGGGCCAGGATCAACGAGCAACAAAAGGCCGCACAAATTGGCTGCACGACTGGCTTTGTGTTGTCCATTGGCATCAGTGCTAACCGGCAATTCAATAGCAGCTACGTCGCCAATATGCACGTCTGCACAACTCGCTCCGACAGGTGCCCGCCGCTCGTGCACGCCGACGCTCACCACCGACGTCTGGGTCGTTACCTCCTGAGAAAATACCGTTTTTGACAGGTTCTCTTTTTGATTTGCAAACAGAGCGGTCAAGCGTTCGGACCAGGTCATGAGATTATCTAATTGACCTGCCGTAAATGCTACGAAAAAGAAACCTGCAAATAAAATTATGCCAAGCGCCACGAGGATGCGGTTTCTAACCCCTTGTGCTTTAGCTGAAGCGCCTGACGGCGACCTGACGGCGGGCCTGGTACTTGTATTAAAATTAATGCCAAATTCCTGACATAGAGCGACAGCATCTTTGGCGGCGATGATGTCTGCGCCGGCGGGCAAGTCGGAATCCAGCAGGCGCTGGTGGTCATCTCCAGCGGGAACCACCAGGGTAACTCGGATTCTACTCTCTAGCCACGTAGCCAAGGCATTGCGGGAGGCATAAAATTTTTCTTGTATGTGGCCGACGTCAGACACCTGACCATCGTAATCAACCTGACCTGTCATCCAGATTATATGATCGGCACAATCTTCCAAGGTTGGATCTTTCCGAACTAGTTCAAAGCCGTCGCCTGTCTCGACAGCATGGGCCAGGAATACCCCCAATTGCCAACTAGCGCCGCTATTGATTGGTTCCGAGACTTCGAGGCGAAAGCCGCCTTCGGGGAATGGGCCAAAATAGCGGTCTACCGGACCGCTACCGGGACGTGCAAAATCGTCGTACCGGTCGCTGATAGGTAAACGCTCGGAGCCACTGCCCCGAATGATCATCGACAAGGGCGCCCGTTCACGGCTGATCCGCTGGATCTGCGCCGGGCCATCAGTGGTAGCTATAAAGACGGCGAGGCGTATCACCGCAGCAAGGCCTCGGTGCGCGGGTCGCGCAATAACGTCAGCATTTCCGAACCCTCGGCAATGATAAACTGGATTACGCCGCGATGAGCTGGCGGCAGAGCGAAACGGTGGCAATGGTACTCCGTATCACATAGCACCAGCGTATCAGGTGAGGTCTTGCCTGCCGGTGTTGTCGTTTCAATCTCAACAATAACGATGTATTGGTCGGGCTCCACTTGCGAAGGCTCGACGCGAACGGTACATCCCACACCCCGGCGCTGTGGTATAGATTCAGTACTAGCGGCAATTGCAACCCCTGGATAGTACATGGCCGCAGCATGCAAATAGCTGCGGTAGGCTCGGCGGGCGGAAAGGTTGCGGAACAACTCAGCCTCCACCTCCGCATCCTGAAACGTCGAATTGGCGTAGGCGTATAGGCGGCTTGCAGATATTACACCAGTTGCCGCGTCGCCGTCACGCAGCAGTTGCCTAGCATCGCGCAATTCGACGAAACGGTCTTGCGCCGCCGGCAGGTCCTGATCATTTGGAATTTTGATCTCAATCATCTGCAACTCCATAGAGCTTATTGAATTCTGCAGCAAAGGTGGCGCGATCGTCCTCGAACCAAATTGAAAGCCCATCTCCATTACCGTCAAGCTTGTGGAGGTTTTCAAGATAGCGCCTCAACATATTAGCGGCGGCGTACAACACACCGGCACCAATTCGAAAACCCTCTAATTGGTCCGGGTCCGTCAGTAAATCTTCATCAAAGCCGCTACGAGAAATTCGACGGAACATCCCTGCTGCCATTTCCCCCATTGCCTTTGCTTCAGCTTCCGGGACTTCCGGTTCTCCCTCCAAGTCCCGTCTGGCCATCTCAAATAGATCAGCACTACATACGGCATCTAGCGATACGATGTTACCGCCGACACCCCTGGATGTCGACTGGCATAATACGTGGTAAGTCGCGAGCTGCATGCGGCCCAAGTGTTCCAGCAACTGGCGATAAAGTTCCTTACGGTCCCAATAGTTTTCGGCGTGAACACATTTGACATGCACCTCCGGTGGTGGCTGCGCCGGATAGAACTGGATCGCGGTGGTGATCGCCGACTGCACAGCGCCATACGAGAGATAGCGCAGGAAGGCCAAAGGCAATCTCACAGCAAATGGCCCAAAAGCCATCAGCGGTGCAAGAGATGCCCGTTCACCGGTTTTGGTCAAAAATTTAATCCCTGACGCCGGTTTCTGGTCCAGCAGAGGCAGGGGGTCCTGCCAAGCGGCCTCATCTCCAAAATAGGCAGAAGTACTGGATAGGTCGTCGGGATCAACCTCGCCAAATTCCTGGTCTGGCCCTAGGGTTTCAGCGGTAGCGAGAGCTCTTTGATTGGCAGTCGTGTTATTACTATCGTAGAAATCTTCGAAGTGTTCAAAGGCATTACGGTAGGTGCGAAAGTTGCCCGTATTATGCTGCTGCCAGAAGACGAGGATGGCAGCATCGTCGATCAACCAGCTACCGTTTTCAATTTTCGGCTGGCGGTCGTGCAAAAATCGCTGGATCGCATTGAAGGCTTCGTCGTGGTATTTACGGTTCCTGTGTTGGCCGCTGTATTGCCGTAGGGCGGCGGCAATACGATTGGTGGCATCCTGGATTGCCCGCTTACCCATTGCAGAAACGATCAT
>CAYVHK010000192.1:0-7739 GCA_964451145.1 uncultured bacterium
GACCTTACTATTGAAGTCAAAAAACTTATACCGAAATAAATCAGCGTACAGAAAAAATGCACGATCTGATCATTAAGCCTTTTTGTCATTGACTTTTTTAGATAATGGATCAACAACAACAATTCGGATACGATATTCATTGGCCAACCGAATCAACTCTGATGGATGAATTAGCAATACACGTTTAGCTTCAACTGCCAAAACCTTAGCACCAGAAGTTTTCATAGTCTCCAAAGTGAGCTGACCGACGGTCGGTATATCCAACCGAAAATCGTGATTTTGGGCTGCAGCTTTTACTACTGTAAACCCCTTACCTGCTAAATCACCAGCCCGTTGGATAGCTAGGTCTGTTCCTTCGATTGCTTCAACAGCCAATACCATCTTATTTTTTACCACGACTGTTTGACCAATGTCTAAATCAGCGACGGATCGGGCAAGAGCCAAACCGTAAGCAATATCTAACCACTCCGATCGAGTCGGTTGCTTTTTTGTCAACACGCCAGCTATTGGCATGAAATCAGCTAAATATTGCGATTGAGGTAAAATATGGATGCCTTCCCCTTCAAAATGATTGATGATACCAGCTAAAATTGCTTGATCACCGCCATGTCGACAGTGAGCAAGAATCTGCAAAGCTGTGGTATCAAGGTGTAAAGGTTTTAACAATCTGCTTTTTTTCACTTTACCAATGATCGAGATTTCCACGACATTCTGCTTTTGAAAAATTTGGGTAATCTTCTCAATTTGGCCAATACCACACGGAAAAACCAAGATTGTAGCAGGCAGTCTTCGTTCAGCCTGATAGACTGAAAAATTGGTAATGGGAATAAAAACAATGGTTCGTTGTGGAAATTGTTTTAGGATAGCTTCGACCAACAAAAAAGGAAGTTCACCGTCACCAGCAACAATACCCAAAGGACTATTTGTTGATTGATGTTTATCAATAGCCATGACAGTCAATTATCCAGAATCAATGCGATTGCTTTCAGAAAAACTCAACTATGTCAACAAAACAACCAGAAACGAATAAAAAATAAAATTAAAGAGCAATGCCTCTATCAGACGTCTGTAGAAAATTCAAAAGGTAATCAATTTCAGTATTGGGAGGAAAATCTTCTCGTACTTTTTGTATGGCTTGCTCCAGTGTTTTTTCTGATCGAAACAAGCGAGGAAAAACTTTTTTTAGCAAGCTGATAGTATCGGGGGACATTTCTGCCATTGGGTGATTACTAGCCGTCTGGCGACCTATCAAATTTAATCCTCGTACGCGGGCTGGATGTCCGTCTGCGACAGTAAAGGGTGGAATATCTTTAACGAATTTTGAGCAAGCTCCAGCCATAGCACATTTTCCAATGCGTACAAAAGGATGCAGAGCCGCATGTGCTCCTAATCGAGCCTGATCCTCCACAACAACATGCCCTCCCAAGGTGGCAAAATTCGCCATGATAGTCCGGTTACCAACTGACGTGTCATGGGCAATATTGACCCAGTTCATCAACAAATTATCGTCTCCAATGATAGTAGCTGAGTCTTCGTCAGTAGCTCGTGAAACCGACACATACTCACGTAATGTATTGCGATTTCCGATCAAAGTGTAACTACGCAGATTTTGAGATTTCAAGTCTTTAGAAGGATTACCCAGTGTACATCCAAAAAAAACCCGACATTCTTGACCGATATGGGTGTACTTACAAATTTGAACATGTGGTCCGATAACAGTCTGTCGACCAATCCGGACATCAGATTCAATAATGGAAAAAGGGCCTACTTCAACAGTGCTATCTAATTCTGCTTTAGGAGAAATAATGGCCGTTGGATGAATTTTTGTCATTACTTAGTTTAGTCGCTTGTTAACCCTTTTTTCTTCAAGACCTATTCACCTAATTTTCACTTGGAAGCGGAACCAAGCATAATTGATAAACTACCTTCGCTAGCGACAGACTTACCTACGTAGGTTTTTCCAGCCAATTTTACAAAGTTGCGACGTTGACGAACAACTTCATCTTCTAGTCTTAATTGTTCACCGGGTAGTACCGGGCGGCGAAATTTGGCCTCGTCAATGGAAGCGAAAAAACCAATTTGGTCCTCGATCTCTGTCTCTTGTAAAACCAACCAAGCACCAAGTTGGGCTAATGCTTCCATCTGCAGTACGCCTGGCATGACTGGTTCTTGTGGAAAATGACCTTGAAAGAACTGTTCATTATAGGACAAGTTCTTGATACCAACGGCTGATTTACCCGTCTGATAGGTTAGCACTCGATCCACCATGCACATTGGGAAACGGTGTGGCAATCGTTCATAAATTTCTTTGGCTTCCACCGGTTTTTGTTTGTTAAGCAAACCTTGATTAGCTAATAATTTAACTAGGTCGGCGTGCAACCGATGGCCCGATTTAATGGCAATGACATGAGCTTGTAAAGACTGGCCGATTACTGACAGATCTCCAATCAAATCTAAAATTTTGTGCCGAGCAAACTCATCAGGGAAGCGTAAATCACATTTCGGTTGGCCGTTCTCTTTGACGACAACGACATTCTCCTCACTTGCTCCCTGACCAATCCCAAGTTGCAACAACACCTCGATTTCGCTGGACAAACAAAAACTTCTGGCTGGTGCAATCTGTTCTAAATACAGTTCTGGAGTGATATCAAAGGTCGCAACCTGGGTCTGAATTTGCGGATGATCATAGACAAAAGTGACACGGAAATTATCAGCTGGTATTAACATTAATTGTTTGTCGGCTTGATCAATAGCAAGTGGCGAATGAATTTGAACGACCGATCGAGGCATATTTTGTTTTAATGTTCCAGTCTTAGCGATCTCGGTGGCATAAGCTAAGGTACTACCATCAAGCGCTGGTGGCTCGGGAGCATCAAGTTGTATCAGAGCGTTGTCGACATGCATACCAGCTAAAGCGGACAGGATATGCTCCACACTATTGATGATAACTGATCCACTACCGATACTAGTACAACGAGGTAAATCTTCTACCACATTTTCAGCACAAACAGAAACTTGCTGTCTGTCCAAATCGAGTCTTTGAAAAACTATTCCGTGTTCAACTGGTGCCGGACATATCTTGAGGTTAACAGCTAAGCCTCGCATTAGGCCTCTACCGCTAATGGAAATTTCGTCTTTGAGTGTTTGTTGCAAACTGTTCTCCGTTTCGATTAGGTCTATTTAATCATCGACATGCTTGATTACGGTCCTGTTGTCAATTTCGGTTTTCGGATGGTTCGTCGATAACGACGGACCATCTGTTGGTGTTGATCCAACGTTTGTGAAAAATTATGACGACCATTTCCCGCCACTACAAAATAGAAAAAATTGGTCTGTGCCGGTTGGAGTGCAGCCATGATAGAGGCACGGCCAGGATTACAGATCGGACCTAAAGGCAAGCCTTTACGAAGATACGTATTGTAAGGTGTGTTTGTTCTAAGATCCGCACGAGTTAAAAGGCGAGGTGGATTACCTAAGCCATATAGAACAGTAGGATCAGCATCTAATTTCCAACCCTTTCGTAACCGGTTATGAAATACGCTGGAAATAACTTCTCGTTCGGTATCGACTTGTGCCTCTTTTTCGATGATTGATGCCAAGGTTATAACTTCTTTAAGGGACATTCCCAACTTTTTTGATTTTTGTGTCATTTCTGGCAACCATTGTTGGTGAAAATATTCCAACATGGTTTTGATCACTGTCTCAGCCGAACTACCATTGGCTAACCAATAGGTTTCGGGAAACAGATATCCCTCCAATGAATCTCCAGGCAGATCATAGATTTGTTGCCAATGTTTTCGGCCAGCCTCCTGCAAAAAATCATCCGTAGAACCAAACCCAGACGTCTCCCACAAATGGGCTATCTGCTTGATAGTCAATCCTTCGGGAATTACCAACTGACGTAAGACAACCTGCCCTTTTTGCAATTGATCGATAATTTCACCCAACGACATGGATCGATCAAGTTGGTAGCGACCAGCTTTTAATTGTGTACCAACGCCTCGCCATTGCACGTAGAAATTAAACAGAACCGAACTACGAATGAGATCTGATTGCCGAAGTTCTTGGCAAATCACTCGAGATGATGAACCTCTTGGTATGTCAACTATCACTGGTTCATAAACTTGCTGAACGGGAAGCATATGGTAAAAAAAACAAGCGACAACACAAAAGAGTATCAGGAAAAAAAAGGAACCGACTATCCATCTTTTCTGACTCACAAGTCTTCGCCAAGCCAATCGGTCAGAGCCAAGCCAATTTTTAATTAGTTGGTTAAATTTAATCGCCCCCATCCACTTGCAAGTGTTGTAGATAGTCTTCCAAAATCAGAGCAGCAGCTATTTGATCGACCTTTTTCTTTTTTCTGTTTCGACGAGTTTTATTGGTTATCATTATCTTTTTGGCTTGGATAGTCGTACCTCTCTCGTCCCAAAATACGATTTCGATTTGTATTGCCAACGCTAATAGATCTACAAAATCTTTGATTTTCTGGCCCTGAATGCTGATTTGCCCATCCCATTTCAAGGGCAATCCAACGACAATCTTGGCTGGTTCGTATTTGTCTATCAGTTCAACAACAGCTACCACATCAGCCGGAATTGCTCGACGTTGAATCGTACACAACGGATGAGCCAAAATCTGATTTTGGCTAACAGCTACCCCAATACGAGCATCCCCAACATCCAGTGCTAATAACGGCTTTTTCTCTGCTAACTCTGATTGTTTAGTGATAGCTCGATTCTCCGTATTCGTTGGCCAATTTCCCAAGTGGGGATCATAACACCGGCAACTAGTTGTGTCAAGGCCTCAACACTAGTCAATAAATCACAAAAGGCATTTGTCAATCTTACTGATTGTGATATAATGCTCAAATTGATGACACACATTCAATTCAAAAGAATTAGGATGAAACAGGGGTAGTTATGAAAGGTGTTGATGTTGTTGCGCATATTCTCAAAGAGGAAAATGTAGATTATCTCTTTTGTTTCCCAGCCAATAAACTCATAGATTCAGCCGCAAGTGTCGGCATTCGACCGATTATGACGCGAACTGAACGCACACTGGTCAACATGGCTGATGGATTGAGTCGTATTTCTAACGGCAATCAGATTGGTGTAGCGGTTGTTCAGTCCGGCCCTGGTAGTGAAAATGCTTTTGCTGGCGTAGCCCAAGCATTCGCTGACTCAATTCCAATTTTGATGTTGCCAGGTGGTGGCAATCGTAGGTCGGGTGACATTCCCACCCACTTTTCATCTGTTAAAAACTACGCTCACGTCACTAAGTGGGTGGCTCAAGCTAACTTTGCTGACCGTCTACCTAACATGATACGAAGGGCTTATAGTTTGTTGCGGTCGGGTCAACCAGGTCCAGTTATGATCGAAATACCTACTGATGTTGGTGAGGAGGAAATTACTGATTATGTCTATACTCCACCTGAACCAATTAAATCCATGGCAGATCCCGTCAATGTAAAATCTGCCATAGATTTACTGCTGTCAGCCAAAAAACCAATTCTATTTATTGGGCAAGGCTCGTTATTCGCGGAAGCATCACCGACCCTAATTAGGTTAGCTGAAATGCTCCAGATTCCAGTGATGACCACTATGGGTGGGAAGGGGACATTTCCTGAAAATCATCCGTTGTCAGTTGGTGCCAGTGGCCTAACTGGTTCTGGAGTGGTCAAACACTTTCTGTCCAAGGCTGACTTGATCTTAGGTATTGGCTCTAGCATGTCCAAAAATACTTTTGCCCCACAAATACCGACCGGTGTACCAATTATTCACAATACAGTTTCTGAAATCGATATCAATAAGGATTGTGTGGCGACAGTTGGTCTGATTGGCGATGCCCAATTGGTGACTCAACAACTAATCGACGAGATTGCATCTCAAGTTGGTATTGACGGTCGACCTAAAAACACAGAGCTACAAAAAGAGATTGCTAAGGTCAAAGCCAATTGGTTATCAGAATGGATGCCTAGATTAACTTCGAATGAAATCCCCATAAATCCATATCGAGTTATTTGGGATTTGCAGAAAGCCGTTGATCGAACCAATACAATTGTAACACATGATTCAGGTAACCCACGTGATCAAATGGTTCCCTTTTACGAAACGTTAATTCCCAACGGTTATATCGGTTGGGGCAAATCGACTCAATTAGGTTATTCCCTCGGTTTAACAATGGGAGCCAAATTGGCTGCGCCAGATCGGCTGGCCATTAACGTAATGGGTGATGCCGCTTTTGGCATGTCTGGCTTAGACTTGGAAACTGCAGTTCGCGAAAAAATCCCAATTCTGACTATTGTTCTTAACAACTCAGCCCTTGGAGGATATGAAAAACACCTACCTATTGCAACCCAACGATATGGAACCAAATTCTTAACTGGAGACTACACCAAAATCGCCGAAGGTTTAGGTGTTTATAGTCAAAGAATAGAAAATCCGAAAGATATTATTTCTTCGATTCAGCAAGCATGTGAAATAATGGAGCGAAAAAAACAGCCAGCTCTGATTGAGTTTATTACTTGTGAGGATGCTGTCTTTTCCTACGGCCACTAAATCAAAAATGAACCAAGACAAATCAAGATCAGCTACCAAATTACGGGTTTTGATAACAGGCGCAGCTGGCACAATTGGTTCGTCCCTCCGTTCAGCCTGGGAAACTGAGAACCGATATCATTTAACCTTAGTAGATCTAAACACTACTGACTCAAAAATCCAACAAGCTGATATTCGCAAAGCTGACCAAATGAAAATGGTCTGCCAAAAACAAGATGTTTTGGTACACTTGGCTTATGTCCGTTACCAAGATATACTGGAAGACCCAACTCAGATGACAGACATTACTGCTTCTATGTTGTTGTTTGAAACAGCTCGCCAAGCAGGGATCCATAAAATAATCTATGCTAGTACAAATCACGTTACTGGTTGGAACGAAAAACTAGCACAACCAGCAGAGGACAATTCGTCTGGCCTTCCGCCCATATTTTCTACTGTTGATCAGTTTCGACCTGATGGTTGGTACGGTACAATGAAAGGCATGGCCGAGGTCGCCGGTCGTTATCTGGTCGATGCGCACCAAATGCAATTCACTAGCATTCGGATCGGTAGTTTTAACGGTACTAGTGAGCCGAAAGGGATTCGGCATTGCTCAACTTTATTGACTCCTCGTGATTGTGTTCAGTTGTTCAGCTTGGCGGTCGATTATCAAGGCCCAGTAAAATATCTGATTACCTACGGTACATCTGGCAATACCGATGGCTATCAAGTTGGATTTATGGATATTCGACCAGCCGTAGAAATTCTTGGTTACCGTCCCCAAGACAACCTGATCAAAACCCATCGTCATATTTTTGATTAACTCCTTTTATTTTCTGACATGTCAAAAGACTCTCGATTTATTCTACTTTTCAAATTGATGTAGGTAATTATGAATCACATCAATTTATTGGTTTGAGGGTTAACAACACTGAAATACAAATCTTTTCTCAACCAAATAATTAGAATGATTCAGTTGGTATCGTAATAATGGTATGATAATTTAGTCGAATAGTGATTCGGATTAGTGTTTCAAAATCCTGATATTCTAGCTTCAGCCAACACTGTCTTTTTCACTCAGCAAATAAGTCAAACTAAACCCAAACGGCGCTATCATGTGAGAATTGGGCGACGCTTCCTTAAAAATGATGGGAAGTTAGCCCATGGGTCTTTTTCCTACAGAACAAAAAGGACACTTAC
>CAYVHK010000193.1:0-2541 GCA_964451145.1 uncultured bacterium
CTGATCTGCAAACATCGGTCTTTACTTGACAAGTTACTCTGACTCAAGTATAATGCCACGGTTTAGTTCAAAAAAGTGTTTAGGCCTATAAAATTTAAGGAGATGCAAGACCCATCGTTATGAAACAGGTTTTCACTTTAGTAGTAGTAATTGTGATAATATTGACAGTTGGTTGTGACCAAAGTAATAAGATTGTCACAGATATGGAACTCGGAAGAGATTATTTAAATGGTTCGGGTGGCTTGAATGATGCCGTCCGCCACCTCAAGAAAGCAAAAGAAATCGAACAGAATCCTACTGAAGCCCGAGTATTATTAGCGGTTGCTTATCATTACGGCCTTTCGACTGGAGATGCCACTGCTTTAGGTAAAACAGCTGAGTATAAAAGGGATGGAAAGGCCTTAGCTTCTAGCTTGGGAAAAGCCGAATTGCAGGCCATTCTCGATCTGTTAACTGAACGTTATCGTTACCACAAAGGAGCAATGGATGCTATCGTTGCAGCCGGTCAAAATTCGGTCCCTGTTCTTGTAGATGCTTTCGCAACTTCTCTGTATGACAAGATCCAAGATGAGATTGAAAACATGCTTATTCGGCTTGGCCAAGAAAATGTTACACCTATCGTCGACGAATTGGGTGATACAACTTTAACCGAAGATCGAAAAATCAAGCTGGTTCGAGTAATCGGTAAGATCAATAATTTGTCTGCTAAGCAAAAATTAATTGATTTTCGAGAAAGTGCTAGCGGTGCCTTAAAAATGGAAGTTGATGCCACACTTTATCGGCTTGGTGGGAAAAAATACCGTTCAGCTCTGATTGCAGGTTTAAGTCATAATAATGTAAAAACTCGGCGTGTCGCGGCACGAGCCATGTCTCTAATCGATGAATCACCTACAGATCAGATTTTGAAAGCAATGAAAGATGACGACGCCGAAGTTCGCCTACACGTAGTCAAAGCCTTAACAGCATATCCTGCAAAGACGGCGTTGGACCCCGTATTGAATGCGGTTGTTACTGATTCTGATGTAAATGTTAAGCAAGCTGCAACCGCTGCCGCCATCGAACATATCCGCAAAGGATACGGAAGAGGCTTAGCTAAGAAATTGGTAAATACTGTCAAGAAGTTGGAAAATCCAGATGACCGATTACGAGTGATAAAGCTACTTCGAACTGATCGTATTCGAAACCAGATTAAGGTTAACAAGTTTGAGAATTTAGAATACCAGATTTACGAATACATGGAAGGGAAAGAGCAGAACGAAATGGTGAAGCGGGAGTTAAATTTCCTACTTAACGATCTGGATGGAACAGAATAACCTTAACCTAAAAACAGCAAGCCTAAGCGGCTTATTTCAGCTCTAATTTTGGGCTGGTAATAAGCCGCCTTCACTGACAATCATCCTAATCGCTTCTGACCAACCAAAACTCCCCGCCACTTTGTTCAGCTAGGGTCCGCATAATAA
Organism: uncultured bacterium; assembly: GCA_964451145.1. Lineage (GTDB taxonomy): Bacteria > Poribacteria > WGA-4E > WGA-4E > UBA9662 > TMED15. The sequence continues at coordinate 1,461 of CAYVHK010000193.1, forward strand.
CAGCACCGGGGAAATCGGCTGACATATCAGTTCCCATAGCAAAAACTTTTGCGCCGGTTGGTACTTGATTTTTAATTTCAGCGAAGTCAGGAATGCCAGCGGAAGTTAATATACCATCACTAAATAGAACTGCAATTGTTGGATGACCAAGATGAATTTCGGCTAATGCAGTTAACATGTCCTGATCGGAGGATAAAGCAGTTCGCTTGGGTTTAGCGTTATTCAAAGCCACTATTGCCTGAATAATATTAGCTTTGGTAATGGATGAAAAGTTAGGGCGCCACAGATCGATATGCTCGCCGAAAGTTAGTAAATTAAACTGGTCTTGATCTTCCAAGAAATCGAGCGAATCCTCCAAAATCAGGCGTATTTTACTTAGACGTAATGGATTCAGGTTCAACATGCTTGACGATAAGTCGATCATGTAAATTATCCGTTGTGCGCCAGCCTGTTTTTCAATAAACTGGACCAGCCGGCTTTTTGTACGCTTTTTGATCGTTTTGGGTTTGGTGCTAATAGAGACTGGTTGGTTAATCGATGGTAGTTGATTGGGAATATTAACACTACTATCCAAACTAATATGTTGGTCTAAATGTGCGGCTTTGGACATGTCGAAACGTGTAGCTTTCGAAGCTGTTACTACACCTCGATCAGATAAAGGTACGTTACTCGTCAATATTTTAACGTTAGTTTGATTGGTAGGCGTTGTAACTTCTCGCCGCTGAAGTTGGACCCGTTTAGGCGGAACAACCCGTTTAATCCTTTGTTTGGGAATTTCTACCATAACCCCTTCTATTTTGTCAATACGACTGTCCTGATTGGGAGGTATCCAAAAGTAATAACCAGAAATACAGACCAAGAGGTGTAACAAAACAGATGCGACAAAAGCAGAATTGGAACGGCGAATACCTTTCAATCAACAACTCCAAACAAGTACAATGGATCAAAGGATACACCGATTTTAGAAGATGTGTCCAGCCATTTTTTTTAATCCTCGTCAACTATAATACTCTTTCCTTTGCATTGAATTTCCGCAAACAACTAGCTAGAACAAATTCCTGTTATTGATTAAGTCGCATCT
>CAYVHK010000193.1:2551-7560 GCA_964451145.1 uncultured bacterium
CCAGTAGTATTCTGTCTAACATTAGTCTAATTGGAAAAAGAAAAAGCCACTGTTTGGATTGATCAAAAGGCGAGTCCAGCTGAAGAATGGGCTGCCAGAGAAATTCAAGATCATATCTATCGTATCAGTGGTGTACATCTACCTGTAGAACGATTTTTTCGTTCTAACAATCAGCCAAAATACATTTCTATTTGTCCTAGTCTATCTCGACCATCTGTTCCCAACTTGACTGAACAAGATTTGGCCTTTTTTGCTGATCCAACCACTAGCCAAGAAGGATACATTATTCAATCTAAACCTGAAGACATTCTAGTTATTGCAACCAATGACACTGGATTAATCTACGGTAGTTACGCTTTGATTGAAGCCGTAATCACACAATTAACTGGCCTAATCAGTGCAGATCTTGACTTTTTAATGCCACGAGCTAAGACAATTGAACTACAACCAATCAATTTAAAAGAAACTCCCTTTTACCCAATTCGAGCCACGTTGGAGATAATGGCACCGGATTGGTTAGTACGACACCGACTCAATATGAGTGGTGGTGAAGGGGTTTGGTCGGGTACTGGAAATGACGACGGCTTAGGAACCGCCTTCAAATATGTGGCAGGTTTTGAAGCTTATCAAGACGAACAGCTAACTGAGCGTAACAAACGTATTCAATTTTTGAACAACCGGTTTAAACTAATGAAAGCTCGCGGGGTTGAACCCTACCTATTTATGTATGTAACAGGAGAAGCAACCCAAGCCCTAATCAAACAACGTCCCGATCTATTTGAACCAGAGGTCTTCTATGGTGGATCTAGAAATGGTATTAGCTATCGACCATTTTGTTGGACCAATCCTGAATTTCTGCAATTGGTGAGCAAGCTTGTACAAGAAATTGTCAAGACTTACCCTGAATTAACTGGCTTTCATCTAAGAGCTTGGGGATACGAAACAAGAGCTTGCAATTGTCCGACATGTGGTAATCGAACTCTCATTGGCCAACAAAATTTGTGGCAGTTGTTTTTCACTATTATCCAAGCAGCACAAAAAATCCGACCCAACTTCAAATTCTATCTATCCGGTTATGATCAGTCATGGTTACGAGATCCAGATGGAACTTATGCCCGTCAGTTACCACAAGGCACCATTTTCTCGAAAAAGTGGGGCTACGACGGCGAACCTGTATCTGACCCTAACATTCCACCAGCACTGCTTGAACGATTAGGTCAAGCAGGACACCGGTTGATTGTCCTATCTCACGATGTTGAAGAAGTTATGCCTCTGTGGATGGTTGAAGGTGATTTATTTGTCGAAGGCGTTCGAAAGTTTGGCACAGATCAACCGAGACAAGGATTAGGTGGATTTACAGTTCAAGGAGCATCTGTTGGTTTAGGTCCAATTGACCAGATTTTGAGTGCCAAAATCAACTTTGACCCTACCATCGATCATTTCCAACTTGTCAAAGACTACTTGACCAACGGATATGGATCCCAAATTTCACCTTATATTATGTCAGCTCTCCGAATTAATACTTGGGTAATGTCCAATTACTTTTCGGATTATGCTGGTTCATCTACAATTACTGGTGATTACGGCAAAGGATCGGCCATGTTCGCGACCCGTTTTTGGGATATTATTGGAACCTCGGCTATTCAAGATATTCTGTCAATTCCCAGTTTTGAGCAAGCGAAACAAGCTAGAGATCGACTCGTAAACTTAGTATGGCAACAACAAAAAGCAAATGAGAATATAAAGATAGCGGTTTCGGATATGTCTAATACAACTGATCCGAAACGGCATCAAAGTTTATTAGATACAATGGAAATTTTTGACTTGTGGGAACATTTTTTTGCCAGTCGTCAAAATTTGGCTGAAGCTGTGGTAATCGGTTATACTCCGGCCGTTAAACCAGAAAAAATTCAGGACTATATCCAACAAGCTATTCAGCATAACGAGGCAATGCAAGTCAATGTGTTTCAAATTCAGAATTATGTGCCAGTATTTGGTTATTCTCGCCCATCTATTGTGTCAAGTTTGATGGAGAAATTACGCCAAGAAGCTAATTGGCTGAAAACAATTCCAGTACAAACGTTAATTCGGGAATTAGAAAAAGAACTGCAACAAAATTCTGACTTAGAAATTACTAAACCGCACAATCATCCCAACCCTTTTACCCAAAGAACTACTTTCGTTTATGAACTGAGCCATTATGTTGATGAAGTTGAGATACGTATCTATACCCAGTCGGGGCGTCTATTACAATTGTTAGATGGCTTACCTAATCGTCGAGGTTATAACGAAACAGTTTGGGACGGTAAAGATCAAGAAGGCCGAGCCCTGCCTAACGGAGTTTATTTTTATACTATTTCGGCTGAAGAAAATTCAATATCTTCATCAAAAAGGCGTAAATACAAGGTTCACGGACGCTTAGCTGTTCTGCGTTAGTATTTTAATTAAAGATCAACTAAAAGATTTCACTCTGAATTTTGAGAAAATAGCTGATCTAATGTGGGAAGAGGCTTAGATTGAGCGGCTCTTCTTTTGCGCAATTTTTTTTGTTGATTCAGGTATTTATCGGTCTGATTTAACTCACGTTGGCGTTGTTTCTTGGCTCGGTTTTGTCCGCTTTTCTGGTCAGTATAGCGAATTTGCCATTCCCCTTTTTTCTTAGCTATCAGAATAAATTCTCCCTCCATTCGTCCATTAGCATACTTTAGTAAGTCCCGAATGACCCAATAAACGTCTGAGGCTGAATAGGTTAAGGAATTATGGTCAGATTGTTGACCAACATAACCAACCACCTGATGAACAATTTGTATTACCTCTGCGGTAGTATAAAGTTTCTCTTCAATTTCAATCATAGACAATTTAACTGTCAATTTGAATAGTAGGCATTGGCTTGGGCTGATGCCCAATATTACCCTTGGCCTGGTGGCTATTACGGACTTGAATCAGTTGACTAATGATAGAAACAGCTATTTCTGGTACCGTTTTTGAACTAATATCAAGACCAATAGGAGCATAAACTTGATTCAACCGCTCAGTAGAAACACCTAATTCTATCAAATCATCAAATATTAGTTTGATTTTTCGTCGACTTCCAATCAAACCAATATAACGTGCATCAGAATTAATCACTGCATGTAAGGCTTCCTCGTCATGATTATGACCCCTAGTAACTATAACCACATAGGTTAACTGGTCGACAGGATAAAGACTTAGTTCAGTAGCAATATCGCCAACAATAATTTTATGAGAATCTGGCAAGTAATGTTGAGATGCTAGATCAGCGCGATCATCAATAACTACTACATCAAAGTCGACCCAATTTCCCAAATGACATAAAGCTTGACCAATATGGCCTGCACCGGCGATCAGTAATGTCGGACGTGGTTGAATCGGTTCGATAAAAACGGAAATATTGCCTAGGTCAAAATTTGAACAGAATAACGTTGGCTCATTCGTTTGGAGCGTATTGACACCGATTTTATCCACTTCCTGTATGAAATCATCTGAACCGAAATTACTAACTATTTCTCCGTTGTTGGCAACCAATCGTTTTTGACCAACTGCCAAAGAAGCGATGTCGCTCTCAATAATAGTAGCGACAAAGAGCGCTATTTTCTGGTTTGAAAGTTGTTGTAAAGTGGAAAATAAATCATGTTCGAGCTGAGTCGTTGGCAAATCTATGAAAATTTTCATTTGCCCACCACAAATTAGGCCATCGTCCCAACCATAGTCGTTATCCAATTGAAAATCGAGAAGACGAGAACACCTGTGTCGGATTAAGTCAATAGCTTGTTGTCTTGCTTCGGCTTCTACACACCCACCACCCAATGTGCCAATATTCTGCAGGTCGGGTAAAATCAGCAGTTTTGCTCCTGGTTTTTGAGGTGTAGAACCACTCGTATCGACTACTGTGCAATAGGCACCAGTTTCACCTTGGGCGATTAATTGTGGGATTTTTTGGTAAATCTCTTGCAATCCTGCAACCTGTTAAACCTTATGACGACAACGGACAAATTATAACACTGGTTAGAGAGACCAACAATGACAATTTTCTTAAACTGATTTAACATAAAAAAACTGCCAACCCAATCAGAAAAATGCCAAAACCAACAAGGCTAACAGTTCCAAGTAGAAAATCAAAAACCAGTTGCAACATATTTATTTACTTCAATATTTATTTGTCAAAAATCAGTCAATAAAGTTTACATTCATCTTTTTTGATTCAGATCAATAAGGTCAATATATTTATTGACTTCGTCCTGAATTGGAGGAAGATTAGTAAGTGTTTGTACTAGCTAATGTTAATAACCACAAAAATATAGTCTACTTGTGATGAATTGAGGGGGAAATTCATACTCAATTTAGAGATTTAAAATTAATCAATAGTAGTAAACCTACAGACTCAACAATCGTAAGTAGATGGTACATATTTGCTATACTCGACTTATTGCGTATTAAAATCATTCGAAAGGAACTGAAAAACCGAGTTGAACTGAGGCGAAAAGATGAAATCAATTGTCAATTTCCCCACGGCCTTAGAAGCTCTTAACCGTAACAAATTTCGGTCTTTTCTAACTACGCTTGGTGTAGTAATCGGAATTGGGGCAGTAGTGTTTACAGTTTCTATTGGTAGAAGTATTAAGACATTTGTATCTAATGAGCTAGACCGATTTGTTGGAGCGACTATTTTTGGTGTTGGACGACCAAGATGGGTTAAGCAGGACTCAGGTCGTTGGGGGCCAAACCCATTTCAAGGTAATCTGTGGACTAATGAAGTAAAAGCAATCAAAAACGAATGTCCTTCAGTCAAAAGTGTTGCAGGTTGATCTTTTATTGCAGGAGGCGGTTTGGACGTCGGTCATGGTGATAGAATCAAGTCGATGGCCATTGTCGGAGTTACTCCTGAATTGTCGCGAGTTTTCCAAATAAGTATTAGTTCTGGGCGTTTCATTCGTCAGGATGACTAGATTAGTCAGCACGTGTATGTGTTTTAGGTGATGAAGCTAAAA
>CAYVHK010000194.1:0-7531 GCA_964451145.1 uncultured bacterium
TTTTTTCACTCAAAAGACTTTAGTTCCTGAACGGACATTTCCATTTTGTAACGGGTTGGTAGTCTCAATCGTTCTATTAACAACATATTTTTGTTCATGTTGAATCGTATTTTGCTTCACCAATAACAAAATATAGACAGGAGCTAGTTGATGAAAATGACTGAGGTCGCTATTGACGCCCTTTCTTCTACAGAGTGTTTGGCCTTGCTCGAAATCAGCCATACAATCAATTCAACTCTAGATATCCAGCAAATACTGGACTCAACCCTACAACAACTATCAACAGTTATAGAAGCTTCTGCAAGCACTATTTGGCTATCATCTCATTTGGCTTGGCCAAAAACAGATTCCCCTTACCTCTACGTGGCTGCAGCTACGGGTGAGAAAAGCAAACAGATAAAAGATATACACGTAGAAATTGGACAAGGTATTGTTGGTCGGGTAGTTAAGAACGGACAGTCTACTATTGTCGATGATGTTAGCCAAGATAGTCAACACGCAAAGGATATTGCCGACCGTATCAATTTTGAGGTAGAGACAATGATGTGTGTCCCCATTACATATCGAGATCAAGTAATTGGTGCTATCCAAGCTCTAAATAAAGCTAAAGACCGAGGTTTTTCGCAGAAAGACCTATTTTTAACCCGTATGGTGGCTGATTCCACAGGTATTGCCCTTTATAATGCTGACCTTCACTTAACGGTTCAAGTTGAGAACCGCGAACTTCGCCGAAGCTTAGGTGGGCAGCATATTCAGTTTCAAGATATTATTGCTGTGAGCCCCAACATGAAGCATTCCATCGAACTGTCGGCCAGAGTAGCTGGCACACCAACCACAACCTTGCTGAGAGGTGAAAGTGGTACCGGGAAGGAGTTAGTGGCTCACGCTATTCATAATGCCAGCTCTAGAGAGGGGAAACGATTTATACCAGTCAACTGTGCAGCTCTACCGGATACACTGTTGGAAGCAGAACTTTTTGGACACGAGAAAGGGGCTTTTACTGGTGCAGACTCATTGAAAGAAGGAAGATTTGAGCTAGCCGATAATGGAACTCTGTTCTTGGATGAGATTGGAGACATGAACTACGAAGTTCAAGCCAAGCTCTTGCGAGTCCTTCAAGATCAAGAGTTTTACCGTGTAGGTGGGACTAAGCCTATTCAGTGTGATGTTCGTTTGATTGCAGCTACCAATCAAGATTTAGAAGCCAAAATACAGGATGGAACTTTCCGGGAAGATTTGTATTATCGTCTCAATGTAATTGAGGTTTTTCTGCCTCCACTGCGGGACCGAATTGAGGATATTCCCAACTTGGCTGACTTTTTCCTACAAAAATTTACTCAAGAGATGAAAATACCTAAAAAATGCTTTTCCACGTCCGCATTGGAGACAATGCTAACTTCTTCATGGCCAGGTAACGTTCGAGAATTACAGAATGCAATCGAACATGCTGTCGTTCTAGGTAAGGGGGTCGAAGTACAAGTAGAAGACCTACCTGCGCGTTTTGGTAACACAAATTCAGAAGAGGTTGTTCGCTATCAGTCCGCAACACTCGACACCGCTCAACGGGCTTTCAAGAGACAATATGTAACTCATGTATTACAACAAACAGAGGGTAACCGTTCAAGAGCAGCGAAAGTGCTCAACATTCAACGAACCTATCTTTCTCGTCTCATCAAAGAGTTAAAAATTGATGGCTAGTCCGATGGAAAATATTTCTAATCAAGGAAAGTAAAAATGGCGATGACAGATGAAGAACGTTTCCGATTTGACCTGACGGGTTTTTTGATTCGTCCATCGATATTAACTGCAGATGAGGTAAAGGCTATTGTTGATCAAATTGATCGAATTAAGCATGACCCCGAATCATTGCCACTAGAACATCGAGAAGTACCAGGTGGCCCATCAAGTGTTACTATCGATCATCCACAAGTAGTCGATGTTCTTCAGGAGATTATTGGAGCTGATATTCGAATGGAGAGTACTTCATCTCTGTGGCGTACCAAGGGGGAGAAACACGGAGGACTTCATGGTGGAGGTCCTAATCAGATCGACCCAATTTTCGGCTATCGATCACAAAATGGTAAAATTCGAGCTGGCATGGTACGGGTGATTTTTGAGCTAACGGATGTATCAAAAGGAGATGGTGCAACCTGTTTTATTTTGGGTAGCCACAAAGCTAACTTTCCTGTGCACACTGATCATCTGAGCTTGGAGGAAGGGAAGAAAAGCGAATTTTTGTACGACTATACGTGTCCGGCAGGTAGTGCAATTTTTTTCACAGAGAATTTATGCCACGCAGGACCGGTTTGGAATAAGGACACACCACGTATATCGATTCTGAATGCTTATTCCCACCTGGCAACTCATTGGCATCGGTTGAAAATTTCACCGGCCGTTTTGGCTGGGTTACCTCGACAAAAACAAGCTTATTTTAGGCAACCTTGGATTGCCGATTTTCGTACTCAGCCTGCTACCCATAACACCATTGAACGGTTTATGAATAACGACGAATCTCCCATCGACACCGATCATCACCCTTAATCTAGTAAATCTAATAAAGTTTCGGCTATTTTTTTACCGAAATCCTCATCGTTGATGTGATTATTCATCTCGGTAATTTCAACATCCGAGTCTGCTAGGCCAGATTTTAGGTTGTCGATCCAGGCAATTACTGCTTCAGGAGAATAAAAAGGTTGGTCAGTTTTATCGATAGCAGATACTCCCTGTTTTGGAATTAGAACGCAAGTTGGACCTTTAGCAGAACGTAGTTTTTGAGCCATAATTCGTCCAAGTTGGGCATTTTCCTCAATCGTGGTTCTCATTAGCGTGACATTAGCGTTGTGTTGATAAAATTTCCGGTCTTTAAATCGGTCCGGAACAGTATCCGGTGGGCCGAAGTTAACCATATCTAAAGCGCCTGGGACCACTACTTGCGGAACCGAATGACTTCCTGCTGCTTCCAACCGATTCGGACCTGCACTCAATACTCCACCCACCAGTTCATCTGCTAATTCGGTAGTGGTAGCATCTAATACTCCAGCAATGAAACCACCTTGAATCAGGTCTTCCATTGCTTGACCACCCGAACCTGTGGCATGAAAAACTAAAACTTCGTATCCAGCCAATTCTAATATCTCTCTGGCTTTGGTGACACAAGGTGTGGTCACACCAAACATGGTTGCGGCGATCAATGGTTTTTCCTCTACGGCTTCCGCAGTAGCTTGCACCATTCCAGAAATAGCCCCAGCAGCATTAGTTAAAATTTGACGGGAAACAGAATTTATACCAGCAATATCGACTACTGAGTAGAGCATGGTAATGTCTTTGGTCTGTACGTAGGGACTGGTATCACCGGAAGCGAGAGTAGAAACCATTACTTTGGGAACACCAATCGGTAAGGATTGCATAGCGGTAGTACCAATGGTTGTGCCAGCCGATCCGCCGAGTGAAATGATACCGTTAATTTTCCCAGATTGGAATAAATCGGCCACTACTAGAGCAGCCCCTTTCGCCATGACAGTGACGCTATGTCCTCGATCACCTTTCTGACGTAAATCTGATAAGGTTGTGCCGTTAGCTTGAGCTACATCAGTAGCGGGAATATCCGGCTGGAACAGTGGTTCTCCGACTATACCAGCATTAATACAGATGGTATTTAATCCATTGGATTCGATTTGGTTTTTGACATACTGAAATTCTGCACCTTTTGTGTCGAGTGTACCAACTAAGCAAACAGCCATTTTTTCTCCTTGGGATAAAATGAATTAATTTTTTGTCACTAACTCGGTAGATAGTTTTGGTGTAACTCTTTTTTGATAACTTGTTGCGTTAACCAGTCTGTAATCTGATCATCGTTATACCCCAACTCTTTCAGAACTTCTTGGGTATGTGCTCCTTGTTTCGGAGCCGGTGGTAGCAACCGGATAGGAGCATATTTGAAGCGGGCATAGGATGGTGGTGCTAGCTCGACTGCACTGCCAACTGAATGGTCAGTGATTCTGAGCCACGAAATTGAGCGACCATCGTCCCATTGACTTTTTAGCTGTTCGTAAGTTCCTTGATGCAGATATGTATCGGCGATATTGAACATTGTGTTAAGTCGGTGTATACCGAGTCCAGCTTTTTGGAAAGCAAAAACCCAAGTGTCAACTGGCTGTTGGCTAATCTTGGATGCTAGCCACCGACTACAAAGGGTGTCGTCCTTGCAAACTTCATCTGCTATATTGGATAATCCAGCCACCTGTTTTAGGCGTTCTTTCTCAGTTGTTCGGCCTGCCAAAAAGAGATAACCATCTTGGGCTTGATAAATTCGATACAAGGCATGTTCGCCTACTGCTTGCTGGCCATGAACTTCCTTACCCGGTTGATATTTTCGGGTTGCTACCAGTAACGGAATTTGTACCAACTGCGCTCCTTGGGCCAGCGAGGTTGTGACCAAATTACCACCTCCTGTCCTTCCATTTCGTTGCCGATGAAGTAAGGCCAGGGCGGCCCCGAAGGTAGCTGAATAGCCAGTAATGTAGTCGATGCAAGAAGCCCAAGCATGTAAAACAGGCGTTTGATTCTTACCACCGTAGCGCAGTTGAATACCAGAGGCTGCTTGAAGGAGTGGATCAAATCCAGGCCGTTCCATCCAAGGCCCAGGTTTTGGCCCATTAAAAGCGGTCAAGTTAACATAAACTAAATCAGGTTTAATGTCCTTTAAGCTATTGTAATCAATGCCTAATCGGTCTGCTACGCCCGGTCGAAAATTGTGAACGACAACGTCTGCAGTTTCAACTAGTCGGTGGAAAATTTTTTTCCCATCATCCTTTTTGAGGTCCAAAATGATACTGCGTTTGCCCGGACTAACCTCGATCGGCAAATAACAGGCCGTTTTGGGCCCAAAGTTCGGCACTGGCGGATCAATTTTTATTACCTCAGCTCCATATTCAGCTAGCGTTCTTGCGCTGGCTGGCCCAGCTAATACATTGGATAAATCCAAAACTCGAATACCTTTTAGGATCGGTTTTCTTTGTTGATTTGTCTGTGCTAACGGTTTTTGACTCTTCTGAATTGAGGCCAACAGTTCATTTATATTGGTGACATCCTGTACTGGATTAGGTTGCATATATGAATCGTCGGTGCTAGATAGCCATGCCTGAACACCTACTTGACGCACAAAACCGAAGTCAGGGTCTTCGACCTCAACCGTCAAGGCGGCGGTATCGGTTTGGTCTGCCAATAGCCATTCTTTGGCCGTACGATGAACGGCACTAGGAACTCCTACTGCCGTTAGGCAATCCTCCCAGTGTTGAGCCGGTTTTTGCGCAATTGCATTAGCCATACGCTGTTGTACGTTTGTGTTCCAAGCCCGAGACCAGAAGGCAGAATCGGGAATATTATTATCCAGTCCAACATTTTCATAAACTGGCAGATCAACCATTCCATCAGCGATTAAACCATCGTATAGTTCCAGAACTTTTAGCAATTGACAGGTGTTTCGACTATGACCACTAGCATGGATATAGAGCCATCTGCCGTCTCCAGAAAGATAAGTTCCGCTAGCCGGTGATCCGATTCCACGTAAACTGAGATTGATACTTTTCAGAGCTGATTCGCCTTGTTTCTGTATCTGTTCTCGCCATTTTGGAAGTTGGGCTAGTTCTGCATCCGTTAATGGTGGTATCCCATAGCTGTTGGGTTGTTTTTTTACTTGTAGGTTAATAATGGCCATAGCCGACATAGCTGCTCCGGCCAGTGGGACTTCGATGATGTCACCGCATCCGCTAGCCTCTCGAGCGTAGAGAGCTAATGTAATAGCAATTGCTCCGTGAATCGCAGCGTAGGTTGAACTGAGTGGGATTGGGGTGTAAGTCGGGGGATGGTTGACCATGCGTGGCAAGATTTGCAAATCCGTATAGAGCCCAGTGGCCGCTCCAATTACGCCTTCGAAAGCCCGGATATCTGATCGTTGCTTGTCTTTAGCTGAAAAACCGGGCAAAGACAAATAAACCAACTGGGGATTGAGTTTGGTCATTTTCTCAGCTCCTAACCCCAATCGCTTCATTACACCTGGTCGAAAATTTTCTATGACGACATCGGCTGATTGGATTAGTTGACGTATAGTGGCTAAATCGTTGGCCTGTTTGAAATCAAGTTCCAATCGTTTTTTATTACGATTATATACTGCCTCGGTTAGGTTAGCAGTTTCTATACTGCCAGGTCGATTAATTTTGATAACCTCAGCCCCTTGATCAGCCAATAACATCCCAGTCAAAGGGCCGGCAATGTAATGTCCAAAATCGATAATGCGAATGCCAGCCAATGGCGCCGATCGGTCGTTATTTAAAGGAGATGGCATAACCTTCTTTCTCTTTTTTGATTTTTTTCCTAAAGGCTGGACTGTTGATAGTGAGACGATTCCAACCATTTAGGATTAACTTCTATACCCCACCCGGGGGCAGATGGTATCTGAACTTTACCATCTACAATTTTTAAAGTCGGCTCAAACAAATTTTGGGTCCAAATGGTAGGCTCGATAGAAAATTCAACGTAGTTACCAGCATTTTCAATTGCCCCCATTAAATGTAAAGAGAAAACAGTTACCAAAGACAAGTTAGCTGAGTGTGGTACGCAAAGCTTACCTTTGGATTCTGCCATTTGGGATACTTGTAATGTTCTTTCAACTCCACCGATATAACAGATGTCAGGCTGAACAATATCGACCGCATCTATTTCAATCATACGTCGCCAAGTTGGAATCCAGCAATCTTGTTCGCCACCAGTTACGTCCAAGTCAAGAGCCGCAGTGACTTCAGCCGTCCATTCCAACTCCCAGTAGGGACAAGGTTCTTCAAAATGACAAACGCCATTAGACTCCAGCATCCGTCCCACTTCAATGGCTTTCGATGGTGTGTAGCAACTGTTACCATCAACTAGCAAGGCTACTCGATCCCCAATAGCTTTTCGAACAGTGGGCACTAAGGTTTCAGTTCTTCCTTCCCACTGATCCTGATTGTGCCCACAAACACTACCGATCCGAATTTTGAAAGCCGTATAACCGAATTGATCTTTTAGTTGGTTTAATCGTTCAGCTTCATCATTTGGTGTAATGTCCCGACGCATACTCGAACCATAGACAGGAAACCAGCGAGGTTTGCCACCGAGTATCTGGCAAACGCTCCGTTCTTCTAGTTTGCCTCGCAAATCCCAAAGAGCAGTTTCCAAACCAGTTAAGGCTCGGCAAATATAGCTACCGGGAAACTTATAGTTAGCCTCAATAATGTGATTAACCAAGGGCGAAATTGAGAAGGCTGATTTACCCAGAGCATGAGGGGCAATTTGCCGATGAAGAACGGTAGCACTAATATCGGCGTTGTAGGGTGATGTCTGCCCCCAACCACAGGCTCCACTGTCGGTAATTACACGTACTAAACTAACATTGGTGCGAGTATAGGTTTCAATTTTTCGAATATTCAAATATCTATTTCCTATGCTAATTTAGATAGAGTTTGGGAGTAGATATGGTCTGAGATGATTCATCCCACTG
>CAYVHK010000195.1:0-7500 GCA_964451145.1 uncultured bacterium
CAAAAGTGTTTCAGAAGCCGAATAATAAATTGTTGACAAAAACAACGAGTTGTGGTACGATGATTAGGTGGTTCCTGTCAATCTGAGTTGTAGATTTTTAGCTGTGGGACCCCGTCGGCGATTAAATAAAAGGTGAATATCGCGAATTAATGAATTTGCTCAAGGAGAAGTGTGAAATATGGAAAAAATTAAAATTGTCTTTTCATTGTTACTTATTGTCATGATAGCGTTCATCTCCCAATCCGCTTTGGCTGGTAAGATTATAAAGGATGGGCCGCTAAAAGGAAAAGAAGGGGAAGGGGCAAAGATGGCAGAAGCAGAAGCAGCTGCTGGTGGCAGACTGGATGCTAAAAGAGAAAAAGCGCCTTGGATTCACAGCTGGTACATTCCAGACGGTGGTTATATGAACAATGGTGGGTTTGGTCCTTCGGCACCAATTGATCATATCGATGAGGCTACCAAAGGCAAACTGACTCAGCCCAAACTATCTACTATCGAGGGTTTGTTGTCCACCAAAGATATTAAGGTGAAGTTTGATAAGAAGCATGCATTAAAAGGAGCAACTGGTGGATGGAAATGTGCCACTTTTGAGCCTGCTGAAGCCGGTGGGCGAAACATGTCCTCACGTTATGGGTTGCCAGATACCAGCAATTTTGACACTTGGCAAATCATCGTTATCCAAGCACCTGCGGATATGAAGGCCATTATTTCACCGGCTCAGGATGACCACGTCCAAATCTGGATCAACTGTGAAAAGTGGCATAATGACTCAAAGTGGACCGGTAGTCCAATTGAAGTCGATTTTGATATTCAAGTTGACTTGGTTGCTGGCGGTAATGTTTTACTCTACCGCTGCGGAGAATCTGGTGGACACGACTATGCCAACATGCACATGGATGATGCAACCATGAAAAAAGTTAAAATTTTTCCCACCAAAAAAGCTAAGACTCAAGCTGACTTTTTTAACGAGGCTCAAGCTGCTTTATCTGTTGGGCCCGCAGGTAAATTGCCCGTCACTTGGGGAGACATTAAGTCTAGCGAATGGTAGGATCAATAAAATCTGATTTGCCTACTTTATTCTCACTGTAGAGATGAAAAAGGGCATCCGCTGGTTAGCGTGGTGCCTTTTTTCATCTCCGTTTTTGGCTATAGTGTCAAGATTAGGCAAGTAACTTTGCTTTCACAAATCAATCAAACCCTTTCTTACCCAATCATTACTAAGACAATTGATACAAAGGTATGCGAGCCGTCGATTTATATTAACTTGGATAGTAAGTAGAGATGATTGTTAAACAGCAACCGAATGAAGGATAATCTAACCTCTAACGATATCTCGAAGTCAAAAATTAGGTCGAATAATGAAGAACAGCAACCAAGTGGCAAGCGGATCCACCCAACACAAATAGGTGCCAGATCAAATGGTTGTAAGCTAACTGCTTGGCTTTGTAAAAAACAATACCGCCAGTGTAGGCTGTGCCGCCAACTACTACCCATAACAACCCTACCTTTGGCATTCGTATCCATAAAGGTCGGATGGCAACTAGAACTGTCCAACCCATCCCTATGTAGAGGGCGAGGGATAGTTTCGCATAGCGACTGACAGAAACAATTTTCAAGCAGATTCCAAAGAACGCCAAACTCCAGACCAAGCCGATTAAACTCCATCCCCAGATTCCGCTAAGTACACCAAGCGTAAAAGGGGTGTAGGTACCAGCAATAAAAAGATAAATAGCACAATGATCAAATAAACGAAAGGTTTGTTTTAATGGACCGGGTGGAAAAGCGTGGTATAGCGTCGAACTCAAATAAAGAAGACAGGCAGTAAAGCCAAAAATAAAATTCCCCACTATAGAAATGACCGTACCGTTTTGAATTCCACTCTGAATTAAAATTGGTATGGCTAGTAGACTAGCAAAAAAACCAAAACCGTGGCTAATTACATTGGCAATTTCCTCATTTTTGGTTGGGGAAGGAATAGAGGTCGGTGACGATATTTTTGGCTGAATCAATGTTTTCTTGCCCTACTTTTTACACCTTGACTGCAATTGAATATTATAACAAATCCTAGATACTTAGTGCCGAATTTGGCAAAAAAATTGGATTACTCAGCCGAAAATTCCATCTTTTTAAATTTACGCTTGACAGCCATATGACGAATGGCTATAATTTCGCCTTGAAGACATCACATGATATTGAGACTCAAAATCAGTAGGATTGTGGCTAAAAGAAATATCTCATTCCTTCTTTATTATTTTCATTGTTGATTTGTTTTTATTTAGCTGCAGATCAGGTGCAATCAAATACCAAGTCAGCAGTAGTTGAGACTTACGCTCGTTTAGTTTATCTGAACTATGTTGATGCTTACCAGCAGGCGATTCAGTTGAAATGGTCAATTGATGATTTCCTGTCTGATCCGAGCGGAGAAAGTTTGGAAAAGGCTAAAAAATCTTGGTTAAAGTCTAGAAAATCTTATGGCGCCAGTGAAGCCTTCCGATTTTATGAAGGACCAATTGACTACTATAATACAAAAACGCAGACCGAAGGTCCGGAAGCTCGGCTAAACGCTTGGCCTTTGAATGAGGCTTATATCGACTATGTAGCCGGCCGATCCGAGAGTGGATTAATCCATGATCTGTCCTTCCAGATAAATGCAGATTCATTAGACGATAAAAATCAAAAAAGTGACGAAGCCAATGTTTCAACTGGCTACCATAGCATCGAGTTTTTATTATGGGGACAAGATTTGAGCGTGAATTCAGCTGGGAAACGTGCGCCCTCTGACTATCAATCAGGTAACCAAATTAATGATCGTCGACGAACCTACCTGAGAATTATTACGGACCAGTTGGTAAACGATCTGAGTTTTTTAGTTGATTCTTGGCAACCAAATCGATCTGGTAACTACGCTGATCTATTTCTACAATTCAGTTCAGATTCTGCCTTGGAAAAGATATTGACTGGTATTGCCACTTTAAGTGGGTTTGAGTTAGCTTCTGAAAGGATGGCAGTTCCGTTGGACAGTGGAGATCAAGAAGACGAGCACTCTTGCTTCAGCGATAACACTCATAATGATTTCATCTACAATATAGCCGGTGTTGAAAACGTCTATTTTGGTAGATATGGTGATTTTCAAGGTACAGGTTTAAATGAATTGGTTGAAATTATCAATCCCGATTTGAACAGTGAATTTCTTCAAATTTTGAAAAATAGCAAGCAACAAATATCTGACATCCCATCGCCAATCGATCGAGAGATATTGTCAACACCAGTCAATAGTGTAGGTCGACAGAAAATGGAAACTGCGGTTTCGTCTCTTCAAAGACAGTCTGAGCTGCTAAAACAGATCGGTCAAGCACTCAATTTAAAGGTAAGTATACAATCCGAATAACCTTGATTTTGACTGCTAATTACTTCGTTTTTCAGGCTTTCTTCTATTTTGTTCTAGCGATGTTTTTTTGCATGAAGGCCAATTCCCAGCCTAATTCATCATTGCTCGGCGGTGAAACTACCGTTTTTACTAATAGTAGTCGGGCTTTTAGTCAGCCAGCCAGAAACTTATCTACACGCCAACTACGCCAATTCACTTTTGGCAATCGATTGTTTAATACCCAATGGATTAACGCACCGGCTTCGGTAGACAGTTTTGATGGTTTAGGCCCGTTGTTTAATAGGAGTTCATGCTCAAGTTGTCACTTAAAAGATGGCAGAGGGCAACCACCTAGTCAACCAAGTGATCGATTAAGGTCGATGCTTGTTCGGTTAAGTTCGAAAGGATTAGATAATCAGATAGTCCCACATCCGTTTTATGGAAACCAATTCAATGAGCAGGCTATTATCGGTTTTCAGCCAGAATGCCAAACTACCATCAAGTACACACAGACAACTGGTCATTTTCCAGATGGCGAAATTTTCACTCTGCGACAACCACATTATCAGTTTGAACAGTTAGCTTACGGAGAACTGGGAGATGATGTAATGTTTTCGGGACGAGTTGCACAGGCTGTTTATGGATTAGGTCTCTTAGAAACAGTACCAGAATCTCTTATCCTAGAGTTCGCTGATGAGAATGATGAAGACAAAGATGGAATTTCTGGTCGAGCTAATTGGGTCAAAGACTTAAAAACAGACCAAATTACAATTGGCAGATTCGGTTGGAAGGCTGGGCAACCAAGCTTGGTTCAACAAATCGCAAGTGCTTTCTTAAACGATATTGGTATTACAAGTAGTATTCTGCCAACCGAGAACTGGATTAGCCAAAATAATCCTCCCCAAAAAGTAGTTAGTGGCGGTGAACCAGAATTAAGCGACTCTTTTTTGCAGAAAATTACCTTCTACTTACAAACTTTAGCTGTGCCAGCACAACGAAATTGGGATGATCCGCAAGTAATTATGGGTCGGTTAGTATTTGAAAAAATCGGGTGTGTAAGTTGCCATCGGCCAAATTTCAAAACGGGAATTCACCCTACAATTGAAGCTTTATCTCAACAAAAAATTTACCCTTTCACTGATTTATTGCTTCATGATATGGGAACTGGTTTAGCTGATAATCGACCAGAATTTTCAGCCAGTGGTAGAGAGTGGAGAACGTCCCCACTTTGAGGTATTGGCCTAGTTTGTGTAGTAAACGGACATACGTTTTTTTTACATGATGGTCGGGCTAGAAACCTACAAGAAGCAATCTTGTGGCATGGAGGTGAAGCCGAACGTTCTAGGCAAAAATTCACCAATTTATCGAAGGCTGATCGAAACAGCTTGCTTTCATTCTTGAACTCATTATAAACGGTTGTAAACACTTAATTCTGCGAATGAAAGAAAAATTCAGTATTGGCCTTGCTTATTCAAATTTAAACAGTTAATATTTGGTTTTATCATCAATGATGAGACTGAGTCTCAGTTTCATGGTGTGGTGGGTTCGTTTAAAGTAATCACCCTGCTGGTTTAGGTGTAAATATTAATGAAAAACACATATTTAGTCGTATTGATGCTAGTTTTATCTTCTTCCTTGCTCATTTTTTCTAGTTGCGAGAGTGATCCTATTCTTGAGCCGCAACAAGATAGTAGTGAAGACAAAGGGAGCTATGCCAATAGCAATTTTATTGAGATCAGTCCGAATGTTTTGAGTGCACCGAGTTCATCAGTTGAAGCTAATTCGGGCGATGATAACCCCCAACGATTCTGACCTTCAATTAACTATAGGAATCAAGGCAATATTGAATATGATGACTTATGTTAGACCGACTGCGTTGTTGATACTATTGATTTTTGGGTTGAGTTTGATAACACAGGCAGAAACACCAACAATCGACTCTTTAATCTCTTTCACCTCCCTCGACGGGATAATTACTGACGAAAAAAGCCAACAGCCTATTGCTGGCGTCGAAGTGAAAATTTTAGCCAATGGTGAAATCTTTACAATTGGTGAAACAGACGAAATTGGCCGTTTTTACTTCCCTCAACTTAAAGCAGGTAGATACCAAATTTTGGTATCTACAGTTGGATACGAAGACTACCGTCAATCACTTAATATTCAACCCAATCTTAATCAGTCATTGCAGATAGGATTGAATAAAAACCTGATTCAACTTTCTCCAGTGGTAATCATCGGTGAGTCTCCAACTGTTAGAAAGAAATTGACCGGTACTGCTACTAAAATTACTACTGAATCAGTTGAGTTGATCCAGCCAATTGGCACTCAAGAATTATTGGAGTTGGTGCCAGGCATAAACGGTTATGCCGATGATGGTTTTGGCAATTCGCGTTTAAGCATTGGCATTCGTGGCCTAAATCCACGTCGTAGTTCGCGTGTCTTAATTCTGGAAGATGGTGTCCCGATTCAGCCGGCCGTCTATGTCTATCCCAATGTGTACTATAATCCACCAGCTGACCGAATTAATGCTGTAGAAGTAATTAAAGGCAGTTCAGCTATTCGTTTTGGTCCACAGACGATGGGAGGAGTCATCAACTATATTACTCGTCGGCCAGATGGAACTAAAGGATTAGGTTATAAACTTACAACAGGTACTAATCGCTATCGGAGTTTCTTTACTGAGCTAAGAGGCATTGAAATCGGCCGAGCCCGGTCCGACCTGCAACTTCTCTACAAAGGTGGCGACGGTTTTCGGCAGCATAACGATTTCAACCAGATTAATGCGACACTCAAAACACAATTGGATTTAGGTCAATCTAAGCAACTTTACATCAAAGCCAATACCAACTACGAAGACTCAAATGCCACTTACACTGGCTTAACCGAGTATTCTTTTAATAATGAGCCTGATTTTAATCCTAAGAAAGACGATAATTTCAAAATTCTTCGCCCGGCCTTAGATATTATTTATAGTAACAAGCTCAGCGATAATTTGGTTTCTCATACAATCCTTTATGCCAATCTTTTTGATCGGCGATGGTGGCGAGAGGATGATGTTTTTGTTCGTCCTTCAGATCTGCAAGACGGCTCAATAAAACCTATTCCCTATTTTCAGTCTGGAAATTTGATACGTACGGGTGGCAGGAAGAGTAGCTTTGGAATTTTGAGAACATTTTACACCGGTGGGATTGAGCATACATACACCTACTCGCATCAAATTGGCCAATATCAGGCCACGGCTGAGATAGGAGGTCGTGTTCATTGGGAACGATTCATCGATGATAAAAAAGTAGGTAACTCGCCATCCGCTAGAGAGGGTATTTATTATACAGGTATACCAGGTGATAAAAACAATCCAGTCAAGATTGTTGGTCAGAGTCACCACTATGAAACTATGGCTTTATCACTCTATGCTAAAGAGGAAATAGAATGGGGCCGGCTTACACTTACACCAGGTGTTCGTTTCGAGGCTTTTGAACAGGAACGGGTAGATCGATTACAAGGTTCTATCCTCGCTGATAAACTTTCAGTTGTTTTGTTACCCGGCATAGGTTTCAACTACGAACTATCACCTTTCAACTTATTTCTTGGTTTGCATCGAGGCTACACCCCTCCTTCTAGTGGAGCTTTGAAAGTTACTAATTTCGGTCAAAATGTTGAAAGTGGTGGGCTCGATTTAAAAGCTGAGACCAGTTGGAATCTGGAGGCTGGGACCAGATTCTGGCAACGTTGGCTAACACTGGAAACTTCTGCTTTCTGGATTAAAGTTAACGACTTGGTGGCCGCAGGTCGAGGTACGGCCTTTAAAAACCTAGGGCAAATAGACGCTTATGGTTTAGAACTGGGAGCAGTGTTACAACTTGACCATTGGTTGTCCGTACTACCCGATCTAAATTTGTCCTACACCTTTCTGCAAACTGAAATTAAAAGCGGTCTAGTTCGATCAGCGATTGCAGCTGGCAAGGAAATTAATCTGGTTGGCAATCAGTTGCCATACGCACCACCGCATACGGTGGCTGTTGGACTTAGCAAACAGATGAGTAAAAAACTGAGACTGAGAACCGACATGAGATTTGTTGACAGGGTTTTTACTGACTTTGAAAATACAGCTAAAACCGGTAACCGAGGCGACA
>CAYVHK010000196.1:0-7463 GCA_964451145.1 uncultured bacterium
GGAAAAATCCATGGAAACTGGTTCACTACCATAATGCCCCTGCCAAATGAAACTACCAAATTGTCGACAGAGCCGAATAGCTAAATCAATGCATTCTGGTGAGCCAGTACATTCAAAGACAAAATCAGCGCCGTCAGAAGTGACTTTTTTCACTTCATCCTCAACATCTTGATTAGTGGCATCAATCAAAATATCGGCCCCCATCTCTTGGGCGATTTTTAAACGACGAGAACACAAATCAACTGCCACCACTCGGCAACCGCGGTGAGCACAAGCGGCAATAACTCCCATACCAATTAATCCAGTACCATGTACCACTACAGTTTGTCCCATCCGTGGATTTGACATGTCCACCCCATAGAGTGCAACAGCAGGCATTACAAACATGGATGCTGTCTCCATCGAGATTCTTTGAGGTAACTTTGCGGCACCATGGTTGGTGTTCGGATCAAGTACAATATGAGAGCAGTGAGCCCCTGACACACAACAAACATCTGTACCGTTTACCAGTTTCATCGAATCATTTCCACGAAAATAAACTTTATCACCTACGACAAATTCGTCAATTTCCTTCCCTACTGATTCCACAATACCAGTACCCATATAGCCAGTACATAAAGGGTATGTTCCCCAAGAAATTTTATTGCGAATTAAGGCAAATTCAGTACCAATACTAACACCCGTGTATTGTGTTCTAATACTGATCTGTTTATCCGTTGGATCTTTCAGTTCAACAACCTCAAGTGAAAAATTCTGCTGATTATCGCAAACCAAAGCTTGAGCGTCCATATTCCTCCTATATCTCGTGATATTTTCAGTAGTTTTTATAGTATAAGCATAACTAAATAAAAGACTAGTTAAAACCCATGTTCTGTGTCTAGAACGAAAGAATTAACCTATTTTCTGATGCAAAAAGCTAATAGCTACCTTAATTTCTGATTCCTTCAAGCTATGTAATAATATAGGGCCATTATATTCTACTTCTCTCAGCCAATTAATGTAGTAGTCATGATCCAGGATCCCTTTACCTGCAGGACAATTGCCAGCTCCACGATCTCGATCTAAATCCTTAGCATGAGCCAACACAATGTCGCTTCCTAGTAGATCAAGATCAAATGCTTGATCCAATATCCTGTGCATTTTAGCTAATTTACCGTAATTGAAGATATTGGCCCCATCCATTACTACTTTTAGATTCTTGGACTGCATATCATTGATCAATTTTCGGCTTTTTGGGGCCAAATTAACAATATTGGATATCTCTGGCTCAAAAGCCAAAAAAATCCTATGTTCTTCAGCTAAAGGTAAAGTTTGACTGATCGAATGGCATAAATCCCTCTATGCCACAGGGCTATCGTTATCTGGGTGTTGTTTCCCACATATTTTTTTGATCTCGCGAACCGGTACACAGTGTAATAATGTTTGTTCCTAAATCTTGGCAAACTCGAATTATTTTTTGTAATCGTCGTTGTCCATCTTGCCGAACTTGGACTTCTGGGTGTGCCATATTATAAGTGCCAGAGATTGCCGACATCACAATACTTTTTTCTAGTGTTTGACTGATCTGGTGGCAAATCAAATCAATGGTGAGATTTCCTCAAGCATATGAGGCAAACCAACACAACTCAGGTTAAACTGTATATGTTTTATTCCGTATGATCAGATTGAATCAAGCTTTTTGTTCAACGTGGGTTTGTCGACAGTTTTAGAGAAAATACCAATCTCCATGAACATTTACCGTTAATGGAGATCCAGCTCCGTCTTTGCATTTTATTTCAGTTAGCCCTTTACTAATTACAATCATTTTTATTGATATAAAAATTAGAATTCATTAGCTGAACCTCTTACTTACTAGATTGAAAAAGTATCATGTGGACATAGTAGTGGAGATTAAGCTTTACACAGTCGGATAAGTAATAACTAATACTTCATGCGTAAATCAAACAAAGACTTACAGTTGAAAGAAAAAATAACAACATATTGAAAAATTTTATTAATAAAGATTGTTTGTTACAAAGTTGTCAAAAGCAAAAATCCTTTCTGGAACTTTACAGGTATAAGTTGAGAGATCCGGACTAGCTAATCCGACTGATTCACTTGAGAGAAATATTCCTGGATACTTTCAGTATTTAAAATTTCTTCATGTGCACGTTGCAACTGATCTAAAACCCCAACTAAATTTGGCGAACAATACAGATCTTGATTCAAGTGTGGGATTGGCCACTTGAGAGCCATTAAAACATCCATCAGAGACATCTCGGTTAATGGTTTGGCTATAATAATTTGAGCAGATTTTGTTTCATAAACAAAACCAGAAGATATAAGTTGAGCCACAACTAGGTCAGTCAAATAACTGGAAAAACCTAACTTTAGCAAATCAGATTTGGAGTAAGCCGACTTTCCATTTGTAAACCGCTCTGCAATGACTAGGAAAAGACGAACTGCTTTTATTGGATTAATTAGTAATTCTTGATCAATTTTGCTTTTAGTTATTTGACCGAAATTGGACCAACCATTGATAGAAATTTCTTGAGTTATATTAGTAATTTCAGCTCCTAAAATTATAATCAGCCAAACTAAGTAGACCCAAATCGCCAAAACGGCTATACCTGCTAGAACCCCGTAAATTTGAGCGTGTTGGTTAGCAAAACCAAGATTCAGATAATGACCAAAAATAAACCGTGCAATTTGAAACAGCGTACCAGCCATCAGGCTACCAATCGATGCTGGTAGCCAAGCCACGTAAGTATTGGGCAAAGCAATATACATAAGTAAAAAAAAGCCATACACAATTAACCAAGGTAATAAGTCAGCGAACAGCCAGTTAGAGGAAGCAGAGATCGATAACCACAATAACAAAGGACTGACCGTCAAAATCGTGTAGAAGACAGAAAACTTTCGAAAATAGCTGGTTCGCCTTTGAGCCTCCCAAATATCGTTGAATATACTCTCCACTACATTAAACAATGACATTAAAATAAATAACAAGAATAGAAATCCACCTACTGTCAATTGTTCCTGATTATTGCTGGTAAATTCAGACAAGCTAACAGCAATATCGAAAGATTGATGATTAGGTAAAAAGTAGTTGCCTATGTACTTCATTAATCTGGATTCTTCACTCTCGAAAATTCCCAGTGCTTTTAGCAAAAGTAGTCCCACTGCTGATAAAGGAATCAATGTGATTAGTGTATTAAAAGCCAGTGATGAAGCCTTTTGTAGGCATTTGTGAGTTCTTAATTGTAGCCATAGTTGACGGAACAACATAACCATCATTTTTGTTTTTGAAAAAGTTATGACTGACATTGTTTCTGCTTATTTATGAAAAAATTAAGTTTGTCGCAAAACCCTTTTCAGGCTTGAGTAGATAATAGTCAAGAAGGAATTGTTCCCAAACAGATTTGCTGCAGAATAAACATTGATACAAAGATTGTGGTTTCAGATAAGGAACCAGTGTGGGTATATTTTGGAAAGAGATTTTGTTGTTGTTTTTGGCTAACCGGTTAGTTTGAGTTTTGAGACTACTAGCTAGGGACTTTTTCATGGCAGTTTGTGATTATATCACGACCCATCATTGGTTAAAACAAGAAATTATGAAAGTTATTGAACCATGATCATTTGCACTATTGAAATCTGGCTAATTTCGACGTTATAATGGACTTAGCTATATTTAGAGGGATAATAATGATCCAAGATGCGATTCAAAAAGTGGTAGCTGGCAACGACTTAGGCCAAGAAGAAATGATTGCAGCCATGAGTCAGATTATGACCGGTGTTGCCACACCATCTCAAATTGCTTGCTTTATTACCGCTTTGCGGTTGAAAGGTGAAACAGTTGATGAAATCACAGGAGCAGCTCAGGTCATGAGAGAGAAAGCTACTCGTATTCGAACTAAACACCCATTGACAATCGATACTTGCGGTACAGGTGGGGATCAATCGCACACCTTCAATATATCAACTACCGCGGCTTTCGTTGCTGCTGGTGCTGGGCTACCAGTTGCTAAACACGGCAATCGTTCTGTGTCCAGTAAAAGTGGAAGCGCCGAAGTCCTAGCTGAACTGGGCGTAAATCTTGACATTACAGCAGAGAAGGTCGGTCAGTGTATCGACCATGTTGGTATTGGATTTCTATTTGCACCAGCTCTACATTCAGCCATGAAGCACGCCATAGGACCAAGACGTGAAATCGGTATTCGGACCATCTTTAACGTCCTAGGACCGCTAACCAATCCAGCTGAAGCTCAAGCTCAGTTGCTTGGGGTTTACGCACAAGAATTAACCGAGCCACTGGCCAAAGTACTGAAGAAACTTGGAACCCAAACGGCCTTTGTAGTACATGGAGATGACGGCTTGGACGAGATTACTACAACAACAGATACCCAAATTTCAGCCTTGATTGATGGTAAAGTAACTACCTATACCATTTCACCGGAAGATTTCAACTTTACAGTGGCCGAACCAGCCGACTTAGTAGGTGGCGAACCTACCACTAATGCCAAAATTACTCGTCAAATCTTGGATGGACAAACAGGTCCCAAGAGAGATATTGTGATATTGAATGCAGCTGCCGCGATTGTAGCCGGTGGTAAAGCAACAGACTTAAGGGATGGCTGCGCAA
Source organism: uncultured bacterium (assembly GCA_964451145.1). Taxonomy (GTDB): domain Bacteria; phylum Poribacteria; class WGA-4E; order WGA-4E; family UBA9662; genus TMED15. The sequence continues at coordinate 4,622 of CAYVHK010000196.1, forward strand.
TTGCTACCGATACAATTGATAGCGGACAAGCTAAAGAAAAATTAGAAATGCTAATCACGTTTACTAACCAGAAATGATTTTAGACCAAATTATTGATAGGAAGAAAGAGGAACTGGCGGCTGACCAGAGCCAAGAACCATTAGTCGAGCTAAAGTCTAAAGTTTCTGATCTACCACCTACACGCAATTTTACGGAGGCCTTGATCAGGAAAAATGGCAAAGGGAAAAGTTCAATTGCTTTGATTGCTGAAATTAAAAAGAAATCACCCAGCAAAGGTATTATTCGAGATAACTTTGACCCAGTTAAAATTGCCCAGATATACACGGATAATGGTGCATCAGCGATCTCAATTCTAACGGACAAACACTTTTTCGGTGGGCACCTAACCAATTTAGAAAAGGCAAGAATTGTTACTCATCTGCCGCTTTTGCGGAAAGATTTTACTATTGATGCCTATCACCTATATCAAGCTCGGTTGGCTGGGGCTGATGCTATTCTACTGATTGTCGCCATTTTAGCTCCGGCTCAAATTAGAGAGTACTTGGATTTAGCTCATCAACTGGGCTTGGCTGCTCTGGTTGAGGTGCACACTGAACCTGAGATGGAAATTGCACTCCAAACTCAGGCCGAAATTATTGGCATCAACAATCGTGATTTGACCGTCTTCAAAACCGATTTAAACACTACGTTTCGTTTGAAAAAAAAATGTCCAGAAGGGAAAATTATCGTCAGCGAAAGCGGCATTCGCAATCGAAATGATGTTCTGAATCTACAGTCGGCTGAAGTTGATGCGATTTTGGTTGGTGAATCACTAATGATTAGTAATAATATAGGAGTAGCCGTTAAAAGGTTACTTGGAGAAGACCGAAACTAAGTACAATGCGCCCAAGTTAATATTATTTTAGTTAATTCCCACCTTTTGACATTTTCACCCAACAATCTAATCCCAAATAGACGGTAGTGTTTAGCTCAGAATTAATTAGCAACAACCCAATCTAATTGCTGAGTATTCCACTCAAACGTTTCTAGTGGTCCGAATTTCAGATTGATGGTTAAACTCTTTGGAGTCGGTGAGGCGTCAAACTGGTTGAAATCCCTCACAACTACATAGGTATGTTCACCATCTTCGATATCTTGACAAGCAATAATAAAATCAGCCAAACTTTGAGTTCGTTGTCCGTTGATTTCCAATATTACGATTTTGGAATTTCCGTTTCGATCTCGTCGACCAACTTGTGAAAAACTGCTTCCTGCTTCTGAAAAAGACATATAAACTCCGTCAATATCGAAATAGAGTAAGTGTCGCAGTTGAGGCGTGATCTCGTGAAAAATGGCTCCACCAAACCGAGCAAATCTAAGAATTTTTTGTTTTTCCAAATCATCAACTGGCACCTTAATTTCCACTATTTCTCCGTTTCGGTAAATGTCCAATTTAACTGTTTGGCCAACATGTTGGTCTAGTATAGCATCAAATGTGTAGAGATCGTCCCGAATCAGTCTGTCATTGATTCTATAAATTACATCAGAAGCCCGCAGATACTTAACACCAGGCGATAATGGTACAATTGACTCGATTTGAATGACACGTGGAGTGCCAGTTGTCGGTTGGCCAATTTCCTCCCGGCACGATTCCGGTAGACGAAAGTGTCGAATCGCCTCACCAATCGAAATTAACTCTAAATCTACCCCGATTTCGCCCCGTTGAATGGGTTGAATTTGTTGAATTTTCAATAATGCCGATTTAAGATAGTCAATTGGCAACTCAAAACTAGAAGTATCAGTACCTCTAGCGTGAATAGCCACTACTTCACCTTTTGTGTTCCACACCGGACTACCACTAGAACCACCAGTACGGTCGAAGGTGGTATGCAAATAGCTTGAATGTCGGTCTCCTTTATCGACATTCAAGTTAGCGACTGTCCCGTATTTAATGGAATACTCCTCCTTTTCATTATTGCCGATTAACAATAAATCTTCGCCAATTGATAAGTTTCGCCAAGACCCCAGTGAAACAGCTTTTATATCGAAAAGAACTGTTTGTGGATCAATTTGGTAAAAACCAAAATCATGTGTAGGATCATAATAGAGCAAACGGGCTTGAGTGAAACTCCCATCGTGAAAATTGATTTTTACGTAAGAAGGACTACTACCAGTTACATGTTGGTTAGTAGCAATAATACCTCTTTCTGCCTCGATAATGAACCCTGTCGCAAAACTAATACCCTTAGATTCAATACCGAATACGATTTCTGATGCTGTTTCGATATTGACCACCATAGGTTTGTAGGCTTCAATATGTGCCGACCAATCGTAAGCAGCCAAATGACCACAAAAAAAGATGCTAATTGCCAACACAAGTAACCAGACCTTAACTAAAAAAGCCCGTTCTTTAATCTTTGTAAACATTTTCCTAGTCCTCTTCACAAAATATTTTTAGGTGATTAATACTATCTTTACTTGCCCAAGTATATCTGAATTTTAAAAACAGTTCGACCGCAAGTTCTTGCCTATGGTTTATATTCAGTACTATGTTTAATTCTTAAGCAGTGCAAAGATAGAAATTTAGTCAGTTAAAATTGGACACATATCATTTGATGCGCTATAGGTGAATTTTAGTGATGGCATGTCTATTGCTCACTTATGTCTGCTTAGATTACTCCTTGAGTAATGTCCAAGGTTCAGGGATAGTTGATACTAGTAACCTCTCCTTACTATTTTTAATAATTATCCTTGAACTTTGGTCTTCTGCTAAAAAACTAGTTTTGTATCTAATCAATTTCATACTAAGCGAAAAACATTTCTATCATCATTGGTGATGAAATTCTACTGTGGCTTCGAAAAT
>CAYVHK010000197.1:0-7449 GCA_964451145.1 uncultured bacterium
ACTCATATGAGTGGACCTCTGATTTGCAAATACAGATATACTTTTATTTCGAGAGGAATCGATTGTATGATGGTGTGAATCATATTTTTGTTCACTCAGTCAAAGCACAAGAAGGTGTTTTTTGTGTTGTTCCAGGCACACACGAATCAAATTTCAGTTCATTCTATCTGTGTCATGTAGATGATGAACCAGGCATGATTGGTATTGAAGCAGAGGCTGACGATGCTATTTTGTTTACTGAGAATCTGCGACACGGCGGATTCACTGCTCTCAGCCAAAATAACCGAAAGACCTTACACGTCGGTTACGGCCCATTTGAGATGATGTCGCAAAATGTCTCTACAATGGATGAACCCCTTACCTAAAGAGGGAAACTTGGGAACGATACGATCCTGAACAACGCAATCTCTTTCGCCCTTGGCTCCAAGATCAGGATTCTGAAAGGGAACTTGTAGTCGACCTTTGAAAGACTTATTTTACTATGCTAGAATCGTTCCATCTGTTTCACCTTTTCGTTTAAAATCGGGTTGCCAGAAAATTACACAAGAAAATGACGAAAATCCAACTTGAAGAAACGCTAGGTAATTCTGCTTTGGAGATGATGGCAGAGAAGCGTCTATTGGTTATTGGAGATTTGGTGCTTGATCAATACACTTGGGGGAATGCCTACCGTATTTCCCCTGAGGCACCAGTACCGGTGGTGGAAGTGAAAGAAGAAACTTTGCGATTAGGAGCCGCTGCAAATGTAGCCTACAATATTTCTAGCTTATCGGCTCAGGTAGAGGTTGCTGGCTTAGTTGGTGCTGATGGAAGTGGTGAAAAATTACTAAGTCTTTTGAAAGAATATACTATTGAGGCTAGTGCTGTCTTTGTCGATATAAATCGACCGACTAGTACCAAAACCAGGATTATGGCAGGTAATCAGCAAGTTGTGCGCATTGATAAAGAATCAAAGCAACTGTCTTCTCAGGCAATTCGTAATTGTCTTTTAAAAGTTGTCTTGGAAAAATTACCGACAGTTGATGCTGTAATTTTCGCTGATTATGACAAAGGTGTGGTTACCGATGAATTAATTCAAGCTGTCATTTCTGCAACGAGGATTAATCAAGTTCCAGTGGTTGTGGATCCAAAAGTTGATAACTTTTGGAAATACAAAGGAGTAACTTCCATTACTCCTAACCAAAAAGAGGCTGGTACCGCTGTTGATATTCCCATTTCTGATCAAAAAACTTTACTGAAAACAGGCGAAATAATCCTAGAGAAATTGGGTTTGGAACATCTACTTATTACCCGAGGTGAACATGGAATGGCTTTATTCCAGCTGACTTCAAGTGGTCAATTGGAAGTTAACCATATTGAAACCGAAGCTCAAAACGTTTTTGATGTAACTGGAGCGGGTGATACTGTAGTTGCTGTATTTACTTTGGCTTTAGCGGCAGGCCTAACCCCCTTTCAGGCAGCACAGATGGCTAATATAGCTGGAGGAATTGTTGTAGCTGAAGTCGGCTGTGTGGCAGTTGGGAGAGAACATTTGAGCCGTTTCTGGAAAAGATGAAAACGGTTTTTTTGGATCGTGACGGTGTGATTAACCGTCTACGCAAGAACGATTATGTTAAGTGTTGGAGTGAGTTTGAGTTTTTACCTAACGCGATCGCTGCGATTCGCCGATTAAAACAGGCAGGATATCAGTTGATTATTGTTACTAATCAAGCTTGCATTAGCAAGGGAATTATTCAACCTCATGAACTCAACCAAATTCACCAGAAAATGTCAGCCGAAATACAAGCTGGTGGAGGGCAAATTGATGCCATTTATTATTGTCCTCATGCAGATAAAGATAATTGCAACTGCCGAAAACCTAAACCTGGTTTGTTAGAAGAAGCATTGGTCAATTATTGTGTTGATTCGGATAACCGTTTTTTGGTAGGAGATTCTTTGAGAGACATATTGGCTGGTCAAGAGATTGGATGTAAGACCTTCCTCATCGGCCAAAATTTCCTACTTAATAATGAGTTTACTGAAACTACAAAAACACACCGAATTGCTCTTGACTTAATGGCTGCGACTTCTTGGATTATTGATAATACACAGTAATAAAACTCAAGGAGATATAAATCATGCCAGAAAACAACACCCAAAATTTAATCTGCATTAAAGAAGAGATTAAAAAAACTCAGTTGGCTTATATTCTCGACGATTGTTTTAATATTCAGGAATTAATTGAATTAGTGGAGGCCTGTTGTCCTGATTTATCAAAATTAAATTGGGCTCAAAGATACCAACAGGAGTGGTTTATTCATTGGCTAACAGAAGATTTTTTCAATTCCTCATCCAGTTTTCAATTAATTACTGGACAATTGAACCAGCAAAGTGAGCTATCAATAGGCCGAGTGGGATATATGAATCTACAGGAAATATCTTATTTTTTTTCATGTTCTAGTGAATTAAACGCTCAGGGACTTTGTGGAAGGGTGGTTTGGGCGTTACTAAGAGACCAAAGAAAGTCTGTTCAGAAACAGGGAATTAGCTTGCTTCAAACTTGTAATTATTCAGATATTATACTTGATCGATTTAAGGAAGTTGACCGATATTCATTGATCAAAAAATCGCCCTATCATGAACGGAACAAAATTGATTTGGTAATCGAGGAATTAAAAAGTCAACTAAGTGAACTAGAAATCAAAAACGATATGCTCAAGCAAGAAAATCGGGAATTAAAGGGCCAACTCGAAATTTCGACTCAAGAATATACTAGACTGGAAAAAAGCAACGATAACAAAAAAAAAGATTTGGTAGCATTGGAAGACTACGAAGCACATGTTAGCTCTATTGAATTTGAAAAAGAACAACTCAGACAAGATCTTGCACGACAGTCCTTACGGTTAGGAGCAATACAGCAGTTCCAAAATAAAAGAACCGAATTTGATTTGGAATTATCAGCTTTGGAGGACTTGCAATCTCGAACTGACGACACTTTTCATCAAATGATGTCTGAATTTCAATCTAGTATTGATAAATTGGAATGGTTACACGACAGCTCAAAAAAAACATTAGAAAGTACGAGGCGGCGATTGTTCAATTTGACACAAGATATTGACCCCGTCAAAAGACACACAAATGTTTCCAGAAAAATAAACTCTGACTATCTGAGTTCAGAACAGCCTAGGGTTGCGGTTTTTGTCGATGTGCAGAATATGTTTTACGCAGCTAAGGATCGGTATGCCTCCCGGCTAGATTACATCAAGTTATTAGATTTAACGGTTGGACCTCGTTATCTGGTAGCAGCTTACGCCTATATTGTCCAAATTCCAGAAATTGATCAATCAGGATTTTTATCGTTATTGGAACATAATGGGTATCGTATTAAAAGCAAGGATCTACGTCTACGAGGAGATGGTTCGGCAAAGGGTGATTGGGATGTTGGTATTGCTATCGATGTCGTTTCAATGCTGGATGTATTGGATGTGGTCATTTTGGCTAGTGGAGACGGAGACTTCTGCCCCTTAGCAGATCTAATTCAGAAAAGGAACAAACAAATTGAGGTAATTGCTTTTGAACATAATACGGCAATGGACTTGCAAAGGAAAGTTGATAAATTTTATCCAGTCAGTAATGAATTATTAATCTAATATCAAATCGTAAGGTAGCTGAAAGATGCAAGCAACACACACATCAATTTTAGCAGTCGTTATTTCTATTTTATGTTTCACTTTTTCCTTTTCGGCTTTTGGAGAAGCGGAATCGTTTGATTTTTTTGAGAATCGTATTCGTCCTGCTTTGATCAACCACTGTTATGCGTGTCACAGTGGAGACGAAGCGAAAGGTGGGTTGAAATTGGATAGCAAATCAGGTTGGATGGTTGGTGGAAACAGGGGTGCTGCTATTGTTCCTTATCAGCCAAATACCAGTCTTTTGATGTCAGCGATTAGTTATCATAATCCCAAGTTATCTATGCCACCACAAGGAAAAATTCCTCAAAAGACGATTGACGATTTTGAGGCTTGGATTATGGCGGGAGCTGTTGATCCTAGAGACGCTCATCTTGAGTCAGTTAAAAAAAATGATGTTCATAATCGATCAAATCACTGGTGTTTTCAACCGATAAAGGTTAATCAATTATCCCCGAATAATAGTGTTGATTGGTCAATCACACCAATAGATGACTTTATTTTTGCAAGACTGAAGTCGAAAGGGCTCACTCCAGCCTTTCAGGCAGAAAAACGAACGCTAATTCGTCGTTTGACTTACGCATTGATTGGTTTACCCCCTACACCATTAGAAATCGAATCTTTTGTTTGCGATCATTCAACAAATGATTACGAGAATCTAGTTGACCGGTTGTTGGCATCGCCACGATTTGGAGAGAAGTGGGCTCGACACTGGATGGATTTAGTACGGTACGCAGAATCTTACGGGCACGAAGGTGATTTTTCAATTGAGAATGTTTGGCCGTATCGGGATTATCTGATTCGTGCTTTCAATCGAGATATTCCTTACGATCAATTTGTTCGCGAGCACATCGCAGGTGGCCTGTTACCATCTCCAAGAATTGACCCTCAGCTTGGTTACAATGAATCAGTGATAGGAACAGCATTCTATCATTTGGGAGAAGCTACCCATAGTCCAGTAGATGTTAGACAGGATGAGTCCGTAAGGTTGTCTAACCAGATTGATGTTTTGAGCAAAACTTTTCTTGGATTGACCGTTGGTTGTGCTCAGTGCCACGATCACAAATTTGACCCAATTTCAACTAAAGATTATTATGCTCTTTTTAACATCTTAGCTAATTCTCGGATGACGTTTACTTCTGTTCACCAGTCAGAAAAATTACAAGTGCTAGCAGATCAGTTAAAACTTTCTAAACGGAAATTGAAACATGATTTTATCGAAACTTGGTCGCAACAAACCGATCAGATTGGATATTTTTTGACTGCTTTACCTAAACTTAAAAAACGAACCTTTGTCCATTATCAGCAACAAAGAAGGCTGCATAATGCTGAAAAAGATTTGCCGATTGACGATTTTGAGTCTGGTAATTATGAAGGCTGGACAGTATCGGGCACGGCTTTCGGTACAACACCAGCTAATGGTAACAGTAATGGACAAGTAGGCCTCGCTGATTTTCAAGTTCAACAATTAGCAAATTCGTACCTAGGCAGTGATAAGCCACAAGGTAAGTTAGTCTCTTTGCCTTTCCAAATCAGAAAGCCCTATATTAATTTTTTAATTAGTGGTGGCAATCATCAACACAAAACTTGTGTTAATTTAAAGATCGGTGACCAGTTAGTTCGGACCCAAACTGGTAAGAACGATGATAAATTAGAACCTGTCAGTTGGTCCGTAGCAACTTTTATTGGTCAAATGGCTCAATTGGAAATTGTTGACCATCATAGTGGTGGTTGGGGACATGTCAGCGTTGATCATATTTTGCAGAGTGACCTTTCCACAAATATAAATCACTACTATTCTCAAATGATAGTACAACTGGCCAATGAAAACGAAAGATTGCCAGTCGATTTATTAGAACGATGGCACAATACCCAGAAAGAAACCAATTTCGAAAAAACTAGTCATCCATTGTTCTACTGGTGGAAAGCTACACGCCGATTAGCAAATGATCCGATAAGCACAGAAAAAAAACAATTTCAGCCGTCATCGACAACTAACAGTATAACCAGTGAATATCACATCTTGGGTGGTTTGTCTGGGAATAACTTTAAAGATTGGCGGATTGAAGATGTGGCATTTTCAAATCAACCGAACAAACAAAAGGATATAATAATTGGTGGTGTAGACGATCGCCATGTTTCTTATCTGGTTCCTTCTAGTTGGCACAGTGCTGAATCTTCTACTCGCTTCCCTGGTGCTTTGCGTTCACCAACTTTTGATGTTGAACACGATTTTGTTAATATTCGAGCTATGGGGCATAATGGTCAAATTCGTATTGTATTAAATAATCTACAGATCATTCGAGGTCCTTTACACGGTGGTCTGGTTCGTACTATCAGTACTAATAAACCAACGTGGCATAAGTTTGATCTTAGTCGTTGGAAGGGCCATCGGGCTTATGTGGAACTACTACAACGTGGTGGTAACGATAATTTTATAGCAACAGACTTTGTGGTTTTACATAATGGTCAACTTCCCGAAAAATTTCGCTATTGGTCAAACGAGATCCACCCATCCTTCTCAGAATTGACTTCTACCTTAACTGATCTGGCAGAACAGTTTGAGCATTCATTAAACCAGATTTTTCGCCGTTGGTACAATGGGACAGCAAATGCAACGGATTTTGGTTTGTTAAACTTTCTTCTTTCTAATCAATTGCTAAAACCTGTGGCTAAGTTACAAGTTTCTTTGTCCAATCATGAAAAATTGGAGCAGTTGATACCGAAAGATCAAAGGGTGATTGCTATGACAGACGGCCCCGATCGGCCAGGAGTGGTTTATATTGCTGGTGATTATCGAAAATTGGGTGATCCAGTTTCATCTCGGTTTTTAGAGGTTTTAAGTCAGTCCAAGCTACCATTTAATTCTAACGGAAGTGGTAGATTAGAATTAGCTAAGGCTATTACTTCTGCAGAAAATCCCTTGACTGCTCGAGTGATGGTAAACCGAATCTGGCACCATCTGTTTGGACGTGGTATCGTGTCAACGGTGGATAATTTTGGCCACATGGGACAGCCGCCTAGTCATCCACAGTTGTTAGACTATTTAAGTAGTCAATTTGTAAAAAATGATTGGTCGAACAAAAGTATTATTCGTGAGATTGTTTTATCCCGGGTTTTTCAAATGTCAAGTCGACAATCAGCAGAGGCAAAATTAATCGATCCAACCAACAAGTTGTTACAGTGTATGAATATTCGTCGATTAGAATCTGAATCGATTAGAGATGGAATGTTGGCTGTTTCAGGTCGCTTAAACTTTGAGATGTACGGTCCTAGTGTTAAGGTACATCTAACCCCCTTTATGATTGGTCGTGGCAAACCCAGTCAGAATGGTCCATTAGATGGGAATGGTAGAAGAAGTGTCTATATCGAGATACGACGCAACTTTTTACCAGCAATGATGTTGACTTTCGATATGCCTACACCTTTTGCTACTATTGGTAGTAGGAATACGAGCAATGTTCCCTCTCAAGCGTTAACTTTGATGAACGATCCCTTTATAATGGATCAGGCCGAATTCTGGGCTAAGAAAATTTTGATTAATCAACAAATAACGCAAGAAGAACGCATCCAAAAAATGTTTATAAAAGCTTTGGCACGCCCACCTTCTCCTGAAGAAATAGAGGAAATTTCAGAAGTATTCGAACGGCAGGTTTCTTTACATTCTTCGGAAAATTTACCCTCAACGGAATATATTTACCTTCGATCTTGGACTGATCTAACACACACTATTTTTAACTTGAAAGAGTTCATTTACGTCTTTTAGGAATAGAATTTTATT
>CAYVHK010000198.1:0-7401 GCA_964451145.1 uncultured bacterium
CTAAAGTTCGACCTAAGAGTCAAAGTCAGTACGAAAGTTTGATCAGCTTGGTTCATAATCAAACTGATACGCAAGTTTCGCTTCAGCTGTTAAAGAATGCCCCAAAACAGATAGATGTACTTAATCAACTACTCAAATCAAATCAGGCCCTACTTAGATCAACCTTAGTCGCTCAAACCAGTTGCAGTCTCTCAACACTTAGATCATTAGAAAAAAAAGGGTTAATTTCATTCAAGCGGAAAAAGATTGTCCGAAATCCATTGAGTTTGGAACCAATTGCTAAAACCCAACCACTTCGACTAAATCCAGAACAGAATAAAGCTTTGTCTGCTATCATTCAGTCAGTTGAGAGTGGGAAGAATACCAAATTCTTGCTTCATGGAGTGACTGGTAGTGGTAAGACAGAGGTCTATTTACAGGCGATCGCTAAGGTTTTGGCAAAGGGCCAGTCAGCTATTTTGCTAGTACCAGAAATTTCATTAACGCCACAAACAGTTTCGCGTTTTGTCAGTCGTTTTGGTGATTTAGTAGCCGTTCTGCATAGTCGTTTATCAGACGGTGAGCGCTACGATCAGTGGCAGCGGATTCGAAATGGAGAGACAACAATTGTCATTGGAGCGAGATCAGCTATTTTTGCTCCATTGGAAAATCTAGGTTTGATTGTTATCGATGAAGAACACGAAAATTCTTATAAGCAAGATACCTCACCTCGTTACCATGCTAGAACAGTAGCTGTCAAAAGAGCAGAAATTGAGCACTGTGTTGTGGTACTAGGCAGTGCCACTCCTGCATTGGAAAGTTATCAACGCACCGAGAATCAGACCTATCAACTACTAACTATGCCAAATCGAGTTAGGGAAATTAGCTTGCCCAATGTTACAATTGTTGACATGAGGGAAGAGCTGAAAAGTGGCAACCGAACTATATTTTCGCGGCCTTTGCAAACTGGCATCACAGATTGTTTAACAAAACAACAGCAAGTCATACTTTTTTTAAATCGGCGGGGACACTCCAGTTACGTATTCTGTAGAGAATGTGGCTATATTGAACGTTGTCATAATTGTGATATTTCGTTAACCTTTCATCTTAATCGGCAACAGTTAATTTGCCATCACTGTGCTGAAGAGCGAGCTACTGTTGATCTTTGCCCCGATTGTGGAAGCATGTATATCCGTTATTTTGGCTTAGGTACAGAAAAAGTTGAACAACAAATCAAAAAGAATTTCCCCCGAGCTCAGGTCCAAAGGATGGATGCTGATTCGACATCAAATAAAGATGGACATCAGAAAATTTTACAAACCTTTCAAGAACGAAAAATTGATATTTTGATCGGTACACAAATGATTGCAAAAGGTCTGGATTTTCCAAACGTGACATTAGTAGGTGTTATCAGTGCGGATACTTCTCTTAATTTACCCGATTTTCGATCTAGTGAGCGAACGTTTAATTTGTTAACTCAAGTAGCAGGTCGTTCTGGTCGAAGTCAACTTGGTGGGGAGGTAATTATTCAAACTTATCTACCTGAACATCAAAGCATAAAAGCTGCACAGCAACACGACTATATTCAATTTTACCAACAAGAAATTGAACAAAGACGACACTTAAAGTATCCGCCCTTTGGCTATGCAGCTTCCATTTTATTACGTGGAATAGAAGAGAAAACAGTCATAGAAAATGCGCACCAATTATTTAACGTATTCACCCGTTTTCAAGTTGGATTGTTCGCTGATATAGAAATTCGTGGTCCAGCACCAGCACCTCTGTCCAAAATTAAAAATCGGTATCGCTGGCACTTTTTAATTCTTCATATTAACCATTATAGTCTATTGGATTTTTTGAAGAAGTCTTTGGCGGATTACACTTCACTAAACCAAAAAACAGTCGATTTGACCATTGATATCGATCCAATCAACACTCTCTAAAAGCTTAATCTTGATTCTTATTTCTTTGTTTCGGTACAATTTTGTCATAATCGTTCTTTTTTGGTTTTTTAGATAATTCTTCAATTTTAGGCTAATTAAATTAATGGAATCCGCTATTTTTTTAGATCATCATTCAACTACACCAATTGCACCAAGTGTCTTATCAGCTATGATGCCATACTTGACCAATTCCTTTGGTAATGCATCTAGTGTACATAAATTTGGGCAGGAGGCTAGAAGAGCTGTCGAAAAAGCTCGAATGCAAGTGGCAAAGTTGATCGGAGCTAGTCCAAGGGAAATTATCTTTACCAGCGGGGCTACAGAATCTGACAATTTGGCTATAAAAGGTATTGCGGAAAGGTACCATCGTCAGGGAAACCATATTATCACAACTAAAATCGAGCATAGTGCGATTTTGGATACCTGCCATTCTTTGGAAAAATCAGGGTTTGAAATAACTTATCTGCCTGTAGATCAATACGGAATGGTTGATCCAGAACAGGTGGCTTCGGCCATCAAACCAAGCACAATCCTAATCAGCATAATATATGCTAGTAATGAAGTTGGAACGATTAACCCTGTGGCTGAAATTGGTCAAATGGCTTGCCAAAAAGGTATTTTATTTCATTCTGATGCCGTGCAAGCCATCGGAAAAATTGATGTCAATGTTGAACGTTTAAAAATTGATTTGATGTCATTAACTGCCCATAAAATGTATGGACCCAAAGGAATCGGTGCTCTCTATATTCGGCAAACAAAGCCCAAAATCCGTCTCAAGCCTCAAAATTATGGTGGTGGACAAGAAGGTAAAATTCGTTCTGGCACACTGAATGTACCGGGAATTGTTGGTTTTGGACACGCTTGTCAATTAGCACAAACCGAAATGAAAGCAGAATTCGAACGGCTAACTATCTTACGCTCTCGTTTGTATGAAGGATTGAAAGAACAGATTGATTTTCTGCATTTAAACGGTCATCCTCAAAAAAGACTTCCTGGCAACCTTAATGTCAGTATTGAATTTGTAGAAAGTATAACACTCCTAGAAAAACTGGAAGGTATTGCACTCTCAACAGGGTCAGCATGTTCTTCTAGCTCGTTAACACCTTCCAGAGTTTTAACAGCTATGGGGATTGATGATAGCTTGGCTCGTACACCCATCCGATTTGGTTTGGGCCGAGGCAATACCATAGATGAAATCGATTTTGTTGTTTCGCGGGTAGTAGCGGAAGTTGCCAAATTACGAGAATCTGCGCCACTTTACCAAATGAGGACCCAAATTGGATAACAATTCATAGTAATCAAAATCGGCCATGATACGTTGTTACTTTTCGGCAAACTTGGAAAAGACGGGGTAGAATAGTGTCGGAACGATTACGATTTACTTCATTCTTATTTGTGATTTTGGCTATCATCAGCTGTACCGAAAGAGATACAGATGATGATAGTAGTCTTACCGACCATGACATTGATAAATCACAATCAACATGGGTTCTTATTCAAAAGAATATTTTACAGCCGAACTGTGTCAATTGCCATGTAGCGGGCAATTCAGTTGCTGAACAAAGTGGATTGGTTTTAACGGCAAACGAGGCTTATAGGCAGTTGATTAACCAACAGCCTAAAAACTCGGCTGCATTGGCCGACGGATTAATGAGAATTGGTAACAGTGGATATGAGAGCTTAGCTAAAAGCTTCTTTTGGGAGAAAATTAACGCCCCCAATGAAGATCACTTCTATAGTGATCATCATAGTTATGGGGGGATAATGCAAACACGACAAGCCAAATCCATAACTTATGGTCAGTTGGAATTTGTTCGCCAGTGGATTATTCAAGGTGCTCCAGAAATGGGGATAGTCGCCGACGAAAAACTACTGGATAAGACGGATCGTTATGCTTCAAAAATTTTCACATCACTTCCTAAACCAGTGAATGGAATTCAGCTACATTTAGCACCATTCGAAGTTTTACCTAACTATGAACGTGAATTTTTTCAGTTTTATGAACTAAAGAATCCAGAGCCAGTTTACATCAATAAAATTGAGGTCGTTATGAGGCCTGGTAGTCATCATTTTATTCTCTACTCTTTTGATCCACGCACTCCTCAACCATTTAAACCAATACCAAACTTAGACAGAGATTTAAGGGATAAGGAAGGAAATTATATTCTACAAAATTTGCTTCCGATGCGTTACCATCAATTTTTTACTGGAACACAATGGCCTCAGATGGACTATCAGTTGCCAGAAGGTGTTGCTTTGGAATTGCCAGCTAACACAGGATTGGATTTAAACAGTCATTATGTCAACCGAACAGAACATTCTCTACAAGGCGAGGCTTTTGTTAATTTACATTATCAGAACAAAAAAGCAGTAAAACATATTGCTAAAATTATCAGCTTTAATCATACGGACATTGAACTGCCGCCGGGTCAAGTCACGACACTAACTAAAGATTTCTATTTTCGAGAGCCTGCGCAAGTTTTCCAGTTATTTTCACATGCACATGAATTAATGACTGAATTCCGAGTACAAGCAATTGGAAAGCAAAAAGGAGGGCAAGAAATTTACTTTGCCGATGATTGGGAACATCCTCCTATCATGTCTTATAACCCACCAATGAAATTTGAATCAGGCGAAGGTGTTCGCTTAATGGCAACTTATAACAATATCCGCAATCGAGAAGTTAATTTTGGTTTTTTGAGCACAGATGAAATGATGATTCTGTTTGGTCTATATTATAACGACTGATGCCCAAAACTAATTGAGTCCAAGAGAAATTTAATTGCCTAGTAAATAAAAATAGGGTAGAGGTGAAATGAAGTTATTTAGTAATGAAAAAGATAATCAAGGAACAAGTAGTCAGTCTAAAAATCCAGAGGGAAAAAAATCTGGGAAACAGCATCCTGAGCTAAAAATAATTAGTGGAAAGCAGATTTCTCAGCCCTCCTCATCCCCACAAAAAGACGTTCCCCCCGAACCACGAAAACCACTGCTACCAGGAGTAAGTCATGTAGTTGCTATATTAAGTGGAAAAGGTGGGGTTGGCAAGTCAACTGTAGCTGTTAATCTGGCTTTAGCTTTAGCCGAAAAAGGATTTAAAGTTGGCTTAATGGACGCAGATGTTTACGGTCCTAGTATTCCAACTATGATGGGAGTAAAACAACAACCTCGCATAACAGAAAAGAAAAAACTAATACCCATTAATCAGCACGACATCTCATTAATGTCAATAGGTTTCATGGTAGAGGATGAGCAAGCAATGATTTGGCGAGGGCCAATGCTACATAGTGCAATGCGACAATTTTTAGGTGATGTAATCTGGGGCCAACTCGACTACCTGTTTATTGATATGCCACCAGGTACTGGCGACGTTCAATTGTCTCTATCTCAAATTGCTAGTCTCAGAGGAGCTATTGTCGTAACAACTCCACAAGATGTAGCTCTGGCCGATGTTAGACGTTCAATTGCCATGTGTAATCGGATGGAAACACCATTATTGGGAATCGTGGAGAACATGAGTTATTATGTTAACGATAGTGGTGAAAAGATAGATATATTCGGTAAAGGAGGTGGTAAAAAGATCAGTCACCAACTGGGTACAAGCCTTTTAGGACAAATCCCGATTGACCCTCAGATTTGCCAGTGTGGTGATTTGGGAACTCCTATTATCATCGGGTATCCTGATTCACCACAGTCTTTGGTCTTTCAACAAATTGCAAATGGTCTCATTCATCAAATCGATCAATTAGATCCGAATGACGAATTAATCATCGAATAAATAGACGAAATCCTTTTCAATTTAAGGCTAAATTTCTTAAACAAGATGTTTGTTAATCAGCAAACTTCTCGCCTAGAATTTCGATATGGTAGACCTATTAACTATCGGTCTGAGTGGGAAATGACAGAAAGTGAATTTAATCTCGTCAAAGCGAGTATGTTGTCTGGCCGCCAACACGATATCACATTACTTATCTTTCAACATCCACTGGACAATATGACACAAATTACTTCTGATAGTCAACTTGTAGTAATCCGCAAGCCTTACTATCAACCTAATATCTATCGGTTGCCAAGCGGTGGTATTATCCCTGGCGAGATTTTTGAGTTTGGTGTTAAACGAGAGGCTCAAGAAGAAACTGGTTTATTTATAAAACTTCATTTCTATTTGTTGAAGGCAAGAGTAGGATTTACCTATCGTCATCAGCAAATAGAATGGCAAACACATGTCTTTACTGCCTCAACTTCTGATAAAAAACTGTGCCCGACCGATACCAATGAAATTGCTAGTGCTAGATGGGTAAGCTGGGGTGAATTGGGAACTAATCTTTTGAAATCCTTACAAAAATCCCCGAGTGTAGGTTTACGATACAGAGCCGGCTTGCAAAAAGAAATTCTAAAATATCAAGCTAATCGAATTCCCAGTTAGTAACTGTCTTGTTATTTCTGCAACAATTTAACTTAAATCAGTATTTTTGAAATAAACTAAAACTAGCTCCAAAGTACATAAACGCTACGAAGCCGACCAATCAAAAATTCAATAAGACTTTAAACAATCAGTATGAGCAAATAATATGTCTTCTATCAATTTGCTTGCGACTGGCTAATAGGTTTGCTTCAAAATCACCTTTAACTTTACTCCTTTGACGGTATCTTTGTCCAACGACCGGTATTCTTAATACTTTACAATTTAATTTAGAGTACGGGAGATGGATCAGATCAGATGATGAACTAGGCTTATCCCATTTTCTTCCTAGTAGGTGAGCAAGAAGATTGAACCGTACTCATCCTCAGAAGAACATAACTCTACGCTCGATTACTTTGTCCCTCCTGATTATTCCCTTCAACGCTTATTTTTGATGAACAATCATGTCTACTTGAGTGGGCTTCCTGCCACGATTTCACTCTTCTACAATGTGATTATAGTCTTGGTTATGATTACGATCCTGAATCGTGGATTTAAATACGTATTGCCGGGTCATCAACTCAAACGCGGTGAGTTGTTAACAGTCTATGTCATGCTATCCATTGCTTCCGCAATGGCCGGACACAATATGTTACAGACAGTCGTTCCTGTCTTAACGCATGGATTCTGGTATGCGACACTGGAAAATCAGTGGCAACAACTCTTTTGGAGACATTTACCACCTTGGTTGGTGGTATCAAACACTCAGGAACTACAAGTTTACTATTAGGGGGACTCGACTCTTTATACCCGTCATCCGATAAGCAAGTGGATGATACCAACCACTTGGTGAATTCTATTCTTTACCGTTTTGGTTTGGGTAATGATCTGCCTGAGTTTGTGGGTACGCAGGCAGTGGATCTACCAGGAGCGTTTATCCTACCCAGTGATTCATCTTCCTGCTGAGATGACAATCTCCGGCGGAACTCTCTTTTACTCTAAATTATTGTGGTTAGGTGGTGCTATTTACACAAAAACCGTGGAACGCTATCGGTTGGACACCAATTTATTTTCTAC
>CAYVHK010000199.1:0-254 GCA_964451145.1 uncultured bacterium
CAGGCACACACCGAAAACGCCACCTATTACATGACATTCTTCCAGATGCACATAGTACAGAAATTCAGGCGATTGATGATCTTTCTCATCCAGCTTTCGCCGAATATCCAGATGCAGTAGATGTACCAATGAAAGCCGGAGATCTGCTGATAGCAGATGCCCGCCTGATGCATGCGGCTTGGCCCAATCTAACCAGCCTACGACGATCTTTGTTGCTGGCTTGGCACGATGTATTTTCATTCCCCAATCCACCT
>CAYVHK010000199.1:318-7348 GCA_964451145.1 uncultured bacterium
ATTCAGACTAAGGATTAACATGCATCCTCCAATAGAGTAACCAAAGTAGCGGATCTCGATGTATGTCAGCTACAAAGAGAGAATCAGCAACAAGTTGAGTCCCTTTTTCCTTCTTTTTATTACTTTCGTTCTACTATCTTGTTCATCAAAGACTCTATTGACGTATAACTGACATCGACATATAATCGAATCTGAGTTTAATCTTACCCGATTGTGCCGGATGCCTTTATCGTATATTTTCTGTTCGTTCTTAAATTTTTTGATACCCTGCTTGATCAATTAAAATCTCATGTCCAAGAAACTTATATCCTTTAACCAAAACGAATAAACGAAAATCAACATGAAATTAACACGTCGAAGCTTTATTCAAAATAGTACAATGGCCCTATCATCAGTTGGCCTTTCATCGATAAGTCATAGCCAAAGCAACATTAAGCACACAAATGTCATTATTATTCTTTTAGATGATTCTGGCTGGGGAGATTTTAGGCCCTTTGGTTCTCCAGCATATCCCACTCCCAGTGTGGATCGGTTGGCTCGAGCAGGATGTGCCTATCGAAATTTTTATGTACCTCAAGCGATTTGTTCAGCTTCTAGAGCCGCGATGATAACTGGCTGCTACCCAGGTCGAAGTAAGGTCTTTGGTGCTCATGGGCCAAACGAAAAAGGTCTTGATCCAAAATTCGCTACTATGGGTGAGGTTCTAAAAGATAATGGATACTCCACGGCCGTTTTTGGCAAGTGGCACTTGGGAGATCAACCGGAGACACGTCCTGGGGCTAGAGGATTTGACTACTCATGTGGGCTTATGTATTCCAACGATATGTGGAAATACCATCCAGAAAAACCTGACTATTGGGGGCGTTATCCTCTCCAGTTTTGGGAAAATAACAAAGTAACAATCGAAGAAGTTTCAAAAAACGATCAAAAGAAATTGACAACTTGGTATACTGAACATGCAGTTTCTTTTATTCGCAAACAAGAAAATCCATTTTTTCTTTATTTGTCGCACTCAATGCCTCATGTGCCACTATTTTCCAGCCGTAAATTTGACAAAAAATCATCAATCGGCTTATATGGTGATGTGATGATGGAAATAGACTGGTCAGTTGGCCAAGTACTGAATGCATTAGAAGAAACAGGTCAATCAGAAAATACTCTGGTTATTTTAACTTCTGATAACGGACCTTGGGTTTCCTACGGGAATCATTCAGGGAAAACTCCGTTTCGAGAAGCGAAAGGAACTAGCTTTGAGGGTGGAATCCGTAGTGGATGTATTGCGAAATTACCAAATGTAATTGAGGCCGGTAGTATCTCAGACCAAGCCTTTTGTTCTATTGATTTACTCCCAACTATCTGTCACTTGACTAATACCCCATTACCCGATAACCGAATAGATGGAAAAAACGTTTGGGATATAATGGCAGGAAAATCTGGCACGAAAAATCCCCATGACTATTATCCATTTTCAACTGGTTCTCGTTTTGAAGGTGTGATTAGTGGTGATGGTCATTGGAAGTTACATTTGCCTCATAACTACAGAACACTGGCTCTGGCTGGTAATGATGGACAAGCTGGAAAGTATAAGCAAGAAAAAATCGAACTCTCTTTATTTGATCTAATAAATGACCCATATGAAACGCTTAATGTCATAGATAAATACCCAAAAATAGCCGCAAAATTGCAATCGTTTGCAGAAAAACACCAGAAGAGTTTTTACGAATAAAACTGATCTCTTTTGGACACACGTATTAAATTACTAGCCAATAAAAGTTGAATAGGATTTAAGTCAGATATCAATATCAGTTAACCACCTTTCTATTTTCCACATTAATTTCTTATCGTATTAATCTGATTTCTACTTGATTAGATTTTTCTATTTCAGTTTTTTTCACCAACATCTGAAGTGTTCTAAATCGAAATAGCTTGATTGTTAGCAGCATTCCGACTTACGACAAAATATTTCCATTGTATATTGTTTTTCCTGGTTATGACTTATGTATCTCAATAGACACATTTAAGTTAGACTCTGGAGTGGAATATGTTAGGTAGATTTTGTATTATCTTTTGTGCTTTCTTGACGCTGTTAGCTACTGTAGGTGAATCTAAGTTACTGATGTTTGATGATTTTGAAGAAGCAAAGCTTAACAAAAAGAAATGGGCACATGGCGTTCAGGCTAACAAAATTTCATGGAAGATCAAAAACGGTCATTTAGAAGTTCTACCTATTGGCGGTGGGGCTGGTGGGGCTGCAGCTTTTGGTTATGGATTAGTTGAATCTGAAAACTTTGGCCTTCAATTTGATTTTCAGCCTTTGCATGATGATTTTGACAATGGAAGTTGGACAGGTATTCTTTTCAGAGTTAGCCAAGATTTTAATTTTTACCAGCTCTATATAACACCAGCAGATGGAATAGGTACTAAGAATTATGCCCGCTGGTACACCCTGACTTTAACAGAAAAAAGCTTTAATTTTCAGTTGTACCTGAAAAAAAGAGAAGAAGCCATTTCTCAAAAGGTAATGGACTGGACTAATACGGAAGGATTACACCCAAAAGGAACAATTGGCTTTATTGCAGATAATTCACGACATTACTATGTTGATAATTTACGACTTTTTGATAACCCTAAAGAGGTAAATTTGTCTATTAAACCAATAGGTAAAGTATCGACAATTTGGAGGCAGGTAAAGGAACATTATAAATAATGATTTGGCTAATTAGGCTTTCATAAGTACTTAAATTCTATCAAATTAAAGCTGGAGGATTATACAGAAACAAAAAATTGGAAATTCCTAAATAAGATATGTTTCGAATTGCCTATCATCGATTGTCCCCTGTTGTTAAGACGGAATGTACTGCTAGGTATGTATATATTTGTATCTCCCGTGGGTTAATCAGGCGGTTATTAGCACCAGTTGGCACGTTTTTTCTTCTTAACAAGAAAGGATAGATGAACGAAAATACTATATTGGGTTTATTATTCTTAGCACTTATACACACACTACCAGTATCCGAACCTACAAAATTCTTCATTACCGTTAATAGTGGCAAATACTATATTAATGGATTTCTTACTCCCGATATAGTTCTCGACTCAGGTACTACCTATGAATTCGTACAATCCGACAAGAGCAATTCAATGCATCCACTTGAGCTAGCGGCTGCTCAGGATAGCCTATACCTAGACGGTTACTCCTATTTAGGAACAGCTGGTATTGATGGAATAGCTACATTTAATCCATCTAGTCAAGTGCCGCGTAAACTTTACTATTATTGTCAGAATCATCCAGATATGGGAGACCAAGGATCAATCACTATTACACACCTATCAATTAATTCTTACTTGTCAACACCAATAGTAAATCATGAATCTCCCGGTCTATTTGCCGCTATCATTGACAAAAATGGTGTCAGTGCCATAGCATCCGCAGGAGTACGAAAGCAAAATTCATCTGAATTATTAACGATTAACGACTTAGTTCACTTGGGATCTTGCACCAAATCTATGACATCAACAATGTTAGCGACGTTGGTTGCCAACGGAACTTTTACAAATGGTTGGGATACAACTATTATCGATGTTTTCCCAGAGCTTAATGCGAGAATCCATCATGATTATCAATCCGTTACTTTATGGCAATTAGTAAGTCATTTAGGTGGAATAGCCGAGAATGCAAAAGATTGGTGGATTCATCAAAATCTTGAAATAATTAATAGACGCTACCAAATTATTATCGAAAATCTCAATAATGCGCCAGTGGGTCCTGTTGGAAAATACGTTTATTCCAATCTTGGATTTGTAGTTGCAGCTGCCATGGCAGAAAAAATTACTTCTAAAAGCTGGGAAACCCTTATGCAGGAGCAACTCTTTATTCCACTGGAAATGTCTACTGCTGGTTTTGGTATTCCCGGCACGATTAATGAAGTTGATCAGCCTTGGGGGCATTACCTATCCGACGAATCTGCAGAATGGATTCCAGTTCAATCTGATAATGCTGCGGCACTAGGGCCAGCGGGAACTATTCATTGCTCAATTCCGGATTGGGCCAAATTTATCCAACTTCAATTTCTCAATAAAACACCTGCTATACTTGATCGTGAAAAACTCAATGATTTAATTACGCCTAAGGTGGGTAATTACGCTGCTGGCTGGTATGTACTTAATAGAAATTGGGCTGAAGGAAAAGTATTAAATCACAGTGGTAGTAACACAACCAATTTTGTCAACCTTTGGGTTGATACAGAGCGGGGGCACGCATTCATTGCTGGTGCTAATTCTGCTTCAAAAAACACCTTTCAAATACTCGATTCTATAATTAGTAATCTTATCAATCACCACAATTTACCTGACGAATAAACTAGTGTGCTTATAAGCTATTTTCTCTTTTGTTGTTATTTGATTCTATTTTAGCAAGTGAAAGTATCTCCTGTGCCAGTGATTTAAAAACGTTTTCGCCAATATTATGACAACTTTATAATTTTAATTGTATAGCTTAATCGTACTTAACGATACAGACACCCGGCCCAAATTTAACTATCATAATTAGAAATGAAGAAATTATGTCATTTTCTAAAAATGCAGATAAAAGGGTACCAACTGGTGTTAATATACGCTTGATTACCCAGTACTCGCTCTGTTTCAGATGTGAGTTTCAGACCTTTATTTGGGGTAGGAACCTTGATTAGTCAACTACTTCAGAATCACCATTTTTCGTATTTCTGTATAATCGATAGCTCCATTATTATCTACTCTTCCGCCGCTGATAGGCGATGGCGTAGAAAGCCATTGTCTCACTGGTACGATTGGGTTCGCTTCGATGCCAAGTATAGTTGAAAAAGAAGCCCATCACCAGCCGACATTTCCACCAACACTTCCTTAGTGGAATCGATTTGGTCCAGCGGGATGCGGTGACGCTTGAAGGACGCATACCCACCCTGTGGAGAATCATTAAACATCGGTGGATCATCATAATAGGATTCATGTGTCATTAGGATCCAATTAGAATGGCTAACCGGCATCACCGACAAAGCGATAGCATCTGCCCCTACCTTATGCATAGGTATCCAGCAATTACACCCCAATTCTGGCTCGATTTTCCAATACCAAGAATCTTGATGAAAAAAGATTCGTTCTCTCTGCTCAGTCTGGACCCATCCATGTTTGATACCAATCTGATCTGTAAAAAGATCTACTTCACCATCTAGTAGAACAGCCGTGGCTTGGCTAAGATTGGGGTGTTCCGCTACTGTGGCAAACACGGGTTCTTCTAGGCTAGGTCGTTGAATACCTGTGGCTAATGGATTGCCTGAAACCGAACAATGTTCTGCCGGGTCAAAAACCTGAAAACGTCCACTGGGCCAATCCGGCGGTTGATCAATGATTTTCTGGACTCGTTGCCAAGCCGCATCTATCAATGCTGGGGGGATCAACCCCTTCAACAAGCAAAATCCTTGCTGCCGATACTGGTTAATGTAATGTTCCGGTATACTTCCTCCATACAGTCCAGTTTGATTCATAACTTACCTCACTTTTTAATAGGTGGCTACTTGAGCTTGGACACCCTGTTGCCATTTTGCTTATGTTCCCCATCGTTGAACAAATTTCAGGCACAAAAAAGTTCTGCCAAATAGGCCTAGCCTAAACCCCGCAGGAGAATTAGGCACGAACCGCGTCGACTTCAAAGCTCAGTATTGGCATTACTCGACTACCGGCTACATGCTCGGTTCAGATCCACTACTGGCAAGCGGAGATTCAAGTCTCTTTGGTTCTGTTTATTTGAAATGATCTCTTATTGGATGCCAAAGACCTCCTGTGAAGATCATCTTCATGACATGGGCTTAGGATGATGAGATTGTCTTATAGTGAAGTCTAATTGAATATTGTATAAAACCGATAAGGTCATCGGTTCCATTGCACATTTCTGATACATGGTTATAGCAGATCTCTGCTACTATTGTTAATGATTTCGGATGGGTTATAGATATTTCAGACCAAACGTGTTGATGATGTATCCAGGCATTACGACGCCAATCGGCATCGAAATTCTCATGATTATGGTGTAGCCTATAGTCATAAGAATCGGATTAGGCTTGTCTATCGATGAGTTGAGTCTTCATCGCTACAGCTTTCTAAATGAGTAAGTCATCTTGGAATTAAATGTCACTAAGTTGGTGAAAAATCAGAGCCTGCGCAAAAGAGTAATATGCTTGGGTTTAGTTCTGATTTTGATTAACAGCTGGTGGCTTATTCAGATGGAAGAGTTTCGATATTCAGGACATCCGACCACGGCCTCTCTTTTTTTTAATGTCATTTTTTTCTTATTGCTGTTAACTCTTTTCAATTTGGCTGCCACGCGATTCATTCCGAAATTTGCTCTCTCCCAATCAGAACTTCTTACGCTGTACGTCATGTTGTCAATTGCTTCGGCCATTTCAGGGCACGATCAACTGGTCGGTCTGCCACCGACGATAGGACACCCTTTCTGGTTTGCCACCCCAGAAAATGAATGGAATGTGCTATTTTTCAGCTATATCCCGTCATGGTTAGTTGTTTCCGATAAAAACGTCTTAAGAGACTACCATCAAGGAGAATCCAGTTTTTATTTTTTCCCCCATCTGCGAGCCTGGTTCGGACCCTTGGTTTGGTGGTCGATGTTTTATCTGGCCGTTCTGCTTATTATTTTATGTATCAATTCAATTTTAAGAAAACAGTGGATTGAAAATGAAAAGCTGAGTTATCCAGTTATCCAGCTACCTCTGGCAATGACAACGGGCGGTAATTTTTGGAGAAATCGCCTGCTGTGGATCGGATTTTCAATTGCGAGTTTCATCGACCTAATCAACGGAGCACATTTTCTCTATCCCACTATTCCCGAACTTTCAGTTCGGCAGCGGGATATTAGCTATCTTTTTACAGAAAAACCTTTCAATTCCATTGGTTGGCTACCGATCTCCTTTTATCCATTTGCTATTGGCCTTTGCTTTTTCATACCTTTGGACCTAACCTTCTCCGTCTGGTTTTTCTATCT
>CAYVHK010000200.1:0-7295 GCA_964451145.1 uncultured bacterium
GAGGGTATATGACCTGACAGAAGATGTGGTTTTTTTATGCCTGCTCATAGCTATCGTCTATTAAGGTATCGAAGTAAAAAACTGATAGGCAAAAAAAGAAGGTGAGCCAGAGGAGTTGACCCACCTTACAGAAGTAAGTCCATCAGGCCACGAACTAACCAATTTCGATAATCTTTGCCACGATTGCCAATATCAGCAACACTCATTGGAACGTATCCCTTCTTCGGACACGCAACTTTTTACTCAAATCAATCATAGAGCAAATAAAAATCTCAATGGATCACTAAGATAGATTGATCCTGTAAGATATTGAAATTAATTAATGAAAATACCAATTGCCATCCTATATGTAACATGCCATAATCTTCGTACGAATTTAAGAATACTGACTCTGACTAATTGATTTCCCTATGCTTATCCGTGAAATTTCGTGCTAATTTGAGAGGTATCTGTAACGAAATTCGGTGGACAAAGAGATAAAATTTTGTAGATTACTTTCAGCCACTATAATGAACTGGCTACAATTTGATGGGAGAAAATAGAGACATGCGTTTTCGATTTTTATTACCTGTTTTAGTCATTGGCTACCTTTCAAGCCCGCTCACTCAAGCTGCGATTGAAGACAAATCACTGGTGCTTTATCTTTCCTTTGACGAAGGTAAGGGGAAAGTTGCTAAGGATGGTACAGAGTATGGGCATAACGCCGAACTTGTTAACAGCCCAAAGTGGGTTGATGGCAAAGTTGGGAAAGCTTTAGAGTTTAAAGGAGATAAAAATCAATACGCCATGGTTCCGATTACCGATGCCCTGCAAACGACAAAAACTCTATCCGTTGCTTTTTGGGTTAAACGTGGCCCAACGAAAGACCAAATTCGGGATTGGAACTATATGATCGGTGGAGGTAGCCTTAAGTGGCACGTCATTTTTGAGAAACTCTCTGCAAAAACATTCGTCTGGACTAAGTCAGGTGGGACATGGGCTCAAAAGGGTGTTTCAGACGAAGTTCAGCCTGAAGATTGGGTGCATATTGTAGTGACTCACGATACAAAAGCTAACGTCTCTATCTATTATGACGGAAAAAAGGCGGGAGGCGGACCCAAACCACCCGTGATCGATGAAATCGACGGTTCTTTCATGATCGGAGCCAGGCATCCGGGTAAAGAATTCTTCACCGGTGTCATCGACGAGGTTTACCTCTTCAACAGTGTAATAAAACCAGACGAGATCAAGAAAACTATGGAAGATACGTTACTACCAGTTCAGCCGGGGGCGAAATTGGCAACTACCTGGGCAGATATCCGGCATCAGCAAGAATGACAATTCATTTATCATATCAAACCCAGTTTAATGACAGATTGGTTGTGATCGGTGGTCATTCATCATAAACTAATAAGATGCTTCGTTATACTTTTCGGGTTGGTGGTGTCGTTGTGGAGTAATGATGGTATCACTCAATCGACGGATCAGCTGGTGGAACAAGGCATCCGTGCTATGAAAAAAGGTGCCTATCAAGATGCGGTTCAACTCTTCAACCGTGTTGTTGAAGACCCTTCGATGTCACCGATTGCAACTTTTCATCTGGCAGAGGCGTATATGCACCTAGATCAGCCTCAGCATGCTATTCTCCATTACCAACGACTGATTCAACTCAGGCCAACATCTATCCCTGCACATTATGGATTGGCATCAGCACATCGGGAATTGGAAGAGTATACGCAAGCCGTCGATGCCTATAAGATAGCAATTGATCTATCTCTCAATTCGCCATCCACAATCGATTTCACGACGCATAGTGTTGAACCTAACACGGCCGATATTTTTCAGGATTTGGGGGTTGTTTTTTCCGAACTGAATCAGTATCAGTCAGCAATTCAATCCTTTCAACGGGCCACCGAGCTCGATTTGGTTCATCCAACACCTTACTATAACCTTGGGCTGTTATATCTAAAACAAGGATTACTTGCAACTGCTGCTAAACATTTCCGAAAGGCAATTAATCTAGATTCCGCCTATACGGACGCATATAATGGATTAGGTGAGACCTATTTAAAACAAGATAAATTGGAACTTGCCACTCAGGCCTTTCAACAGTCAGTGGATATTGATTTTCAACAGCTGTCACCTCACTATGGATTAGGGCAAATCTATATTCAACAAAGTAAATATGATCAGGCAGTGGAAGCCCTCAGACAGGCAATACAATATCAAGCCGACTACCCGGATGCACACTACAACTTGGCACGTACTTACCTGAAATTGGGTCTTAAAGAAAAAGCATCCAATAGCATGGCTTACTTCGAAGACCTACGGCGCACGGACCCATTATTGCGACAAGCTAAATTGTGGGTCAAACAACACCCAACCGATGCCAGAGGTTACCATAATTTAGCTTTGGTTTATGAATCTCGACGTCGATATGATAAGGCTATGGTCTACTACCAAAAAGCTGTAGCATACTCGCCTGACTTGGCACCCACCTTCTATAATATGGGACTAGTTTACAGTCGACTCAATCAGACACAGGAAGCGGTTGAGGCTTACCGAAGAGCT
Organism: uncultured bacterium; assembly: GCA_964451145.1. Lineage (GTDB taxonomy): Bacteria > Poribacteria > WGA-4E > WGA-4E > UBA9662 > TMED15. Next base: position 2,551 of record CAYVHK010000200.1, read on the forward strand.
ATCCAACTAGATAGTCAACTAGCGATCGCACACAATAACTTAGCTTTGCTTTTAGTGACGCAAAACTTAGATCAGGCCTTAACTCACGCTAACAAGGCTGTTCATCTTCAACCTGAGAATGCTAACTATTTGGATACTTTAGCCGAAGTTTACTACCAATTGGAACAATACGGAAAAGCCATACACATGATCAATCAAGCTAGACAGTTAGCTCCAAAGAACGAAATTTATCAGAGAAGGGAAAACAAAATTAAACAAGCCGGTGGGTATTCGCCGTAGTAAGTCCAAAGATAAAGTAGTTGTGTTTGTATGCTGAATGAAAATAGATCAAGAGCGTCTTAGACTAATATTTACAGTTTTATTGGGGATAGAGATTTGCCTTCAACCAAACGGTAAAATTGGTTAGGCTGTAGTTGGGTAAAAGTTTGTCTGGTACCACTAGGCCAATGGACATCAATTTTTTGTACCATCTTTTTTTGACCTAACCCAAAGAAGAGACGTTGATCGTTCTGAGACAAGTAACCCGATCCGCTGGTTACGGTTCGTCGCACGCGTTGTCCCTCTGAGGACAATGTGATGGTAGCACCGATTGCACTCCTGTTACTGTCGGTACCTATCAATTGAAAAGCGATCCAGCGGTTAATCTGCCCATAATCATTTCTAAGTAGTCTAACAGGTTGATTAGAGTTATTGAACAAGAAATCTAGATCTCCGTCATTATCGTAATCTCCCAAGGCTACACCGCGACTCACTTGTGGCTGGATTTTAATCGCTGAATCAATTTCAATCAAGCTAAAACGATGATTGTCCTGATTCAAAAACAGTTGATCTGATTGAGCGTAAACTTGATCCGAAATTAGTGCGATATTTTCCTGCAAATGGCCATTGGCAGCATAAATATCCAACAGTCCGTCATTGTTGGCATCCAAAAAATCGACCCCCCAAGTAAATCGGGTGAGGGTCGGTGCCCCGATACCGCAAGAAAAAGAGACATCAGTGAACAAGCCGGAATCGTTGCGATACAACAAAACCGGAAAATCAGAGGCATTGCTAACGACGAGGTCTAGATCTCCATCGTTATCATAATCACCGAAGCTTGATCCCATACCGCTCCCAGGCATGCCATTTGCGTCATAACCCACACCCAGCAAGCTGGCCAGCTCAACGAAAGTGCCGTTTCCATTGTTTTGGTAGAGAAAATCACGTTCCATGTCATTGGCCACTTGAATATCATGATCACCGTCGTTGTCGAAATCCCCGACGGCTAGCGATAAACCCAGCCCTCTGTTAACAATACCTGATTGTAGACTAACATCCGTAAAGGTGCCATTACCGTTATTATGGTAAAGAGTATCCCTTTGACTGACATAAACGGTTCCGGCAATCTGGTCAGCTGGGCTACGATAAGTTCGCAACCCATCAGTTTCCCACCAACTGTGATCTTCGAAGGTAAACTGCATATAGTTAACCACGAACAAATCTAAATAACCGTCATTATCAGCATCCAGAAAGGCGCAACTAGTACTCCAGCGCGATTCAACAACGCCCGCCGTTTGAGTCACATCGGAAAAGGTGCCATCACCATTGTTACAGTAGAGTTTGTTGGGGCCAAAGTTCGTAACATAAAGGTCCGAATCACCATCATTATCGTAATCTCCAACGGCAACACCAAAACCATAGTTAGCATCGTTTAATGTAGAAGGCACTAAAGTAAAGGTACCATCTCCGTTATTATGGTACAGGGAATTCACAGGAAGTGGATCGACATGGCTTCCGGGTAGATTCGCTCCATTAACTAAATACAGATCAATTTGGCCGTCTTGGTTGTAGTCAAAGAAGGCTGCACCTGCACCTAGTGTCTCTAATAAATATTTCTTCCCGCTTCGTCCATCAACATGAAAGAAATTAAGTCCTGACTCATCAGTAATATCGACCAGTTTGCCCCAACTGGAGTTAATGATCAACAGAATAAAGAGTGTTATCAGGCCAATAACGACTGTTGACTTCACCTCGATTGTACTATCGTCTTGAAGAGTTTGGCCGAATTCTTCTTGATCCTTTTCTTTCACACTCTTAATTCTTTTCAATTTTTCAGTGGCTTCTAAGGTTTGCTTATCTTCATCGTACAACTCAAACCATGGTAATCCGTATTCAGTATAAGTCTGAGCGCTGATAGGAGAAAAAGGTGGATCACTACCAGTTATCTCTTTATAAGACATACTATCAACTATATGAACCCAAGTACTAACCTTATTATCTTGGTCCCAACAATCTAATCCATAGGGATCAGGATAAATTTTTTGCTCCATTTTGCCCCCAGCAGCTAATCCCATTTCTGGAGATGACAGAACTAACCCTGGTAGCCCATACTTTTCGTGAAAATCCGCTATTTGTTCTAATGATTTGGGTGGATAAGCGACTATCTACATTCCACCAAAGTGCTCTTCGCCAGTTAGTTGCCCTTCTACTGTATAACCCATGCCCAAAGGCATAGCTACAAATTGACGGATTACTCCACTACCAATATTGAACCCATCCAACCAAAGTTGTTCAGGAACAACCAGATAATCACATTCATAATCATCCTCATCACTTTCTTCAATAGAAGTTGATTTTTCGTATGGAATAAGATTTTCTGGATCTAGTTTGACTCTCCAACTTTGACCCGAAATGGCGTTGATCTTTCCAGCACCAATTTTCAAAGCGAAAGGGACGTCAGTTTGTACGTTAAAGCTTAACCAAAGAGCTTCTCTCTGATACATCGGAATAAAGAAGCCTCCCTTATTTAACCACTTCTTCGGAACTTTATTAGAATAGTCTTCAATTTTACAAATAGGAAAACCTCCTAAACTTGGAGGCAATGGATAAACGTTTCCATCATCTGGTATTCTGAGAGTTTTTTGGAAGGAGATAGCCAGTGTATCTCCAAACATCAGCTGATCATCATGAACAGATACTTGAAAATTAATAACGGAAATTGTTGATTTCATAGTAATAATTTAATTTAATCTATCCATTTATATTTAGCTAATTGTTTTAGGATTTCAGTTACGATATAAAAAACATTTTTGGTTAAACTTCTTAAGTTGGAGAAATCCAATACGTACTAGAATATGATAATTGGGAAGTGATTCAAAGGGTAAATCATTCGGACAGCCAAGAAAATTAGAATGAGCTTCGTTACCAAATGTCATCTTCGAGCTGGAGTCTAGCATAAACCTCCAATAATTTGTCCAAAGTTATTGGAGAAGATTCCGACAAGATGATTAATAATTTTTTAATCGTACTGACAGAACTAAGCCAAGCTGCCTCAGGTCGTCCATTTCGGCTATTGGTACTTTCATTAAATAAATATACTTCCCATCTAATCCGATGTAAGTATTACACTCTCCGTTCCGTTCTGGAATTACGATGTGATCTTTATAATGAGTACAGTTTCCATCTTCATCGTACTCATTCAAGATCGTAACCTCAAAAGTATATTTACTATCGAAGGCTAAACAATCTTCGGCATCTATAATACTGCATTCGACTTTAGCTTTCGAAACTCTAGTTCCTTGTAACTGCGAAGGAGTTAGGGTTGACTCCAAGTGTCGATTTAATCGTTTAGCGTAAAACGTTCTCCTGAGAGGGTAATTTTCCATCTTTTCTCCTAACCAATATATGTGATTGGGTTAAATCTAGGTGGTCCGATTAACAGCTAGACAATCTGATTAAACATAAACGACCAAAGTTATTGTAGGAAAATGATTGTATTCTCCTCGATCTAAAGGCCCTTTACCTTCGATTGCTATTTCTTTGCATCTTTCAATCCAGTCCGGTGGTACGCCTACTTCAATGGCTTTGGCTTCGGTTAGACTGCATGACCTGCCGATAATCCCGCCAAACGGCTTGGCGCTTCGATAAGGTTCAAGTCGCCTATGGGCCAGAGCCAACTTTCTTGCTCTACTCAATCCCCTGGGTTCATAGACGGCAAACTTAGTCACATTATCTGTAAAGATATGGACTGGTTGATTTTCAGCCAGTCCATTAGGTACTCATTTTCCCTTTTTCATATTTTTCTCCCTGTATATTGTCGATCTGCTAACCCCATTTCAAAAGACACTATTGGCCATTACTGGATCGATCTAGAACTGATTGACATATGCCCTTGACGACTTCGGCCATTTTGTTGAAGTCTAAGGTATCAATGGTATCGCTGGGCTGATGATAGTGAGGATTACGCATAAAGGCGGTATCAGTCACCATCAAAGTAGGAAAACCAAACTCCCAGTAACTGCGGTGATCGGAAAAATCTAAGCCAGAAATATGGAACGGGGCAGCCAATGATTCAACGCCAATCTCCAATTGAGCACTGGTAAAAGATTTCTTAGCCTGTTTTAACAGTCCTTTACTAGCTTGGTTAGATACTAAGGCAATAAAAATACCTACTGACGGATATAAAAGGTTCATGGCTGGTATCGGATAGTGTTGCGAATTAGGTTCTTCAGAAAAATAACCGATCATCTCCAGAATAATGGCTTCGGCTTCAATCTGCTGCTGTTTCAGTGATTGGGCATGAGCATAACTACCCATTTCGTCGTCACCAAAAAAGGTGGTTCTTCGCAGCTGTAGAAAACAAACTCCAGATTACTGAGTTGGTCCGAGTAAGGTTGTAAAAGTCGGGCCGTTTCTAATAGGCCAGCTACTTCAGGAGCTAGATCAGTGAATCGAAAACGCCACCGAAGTTTTGATGCAAAGTCCTA
>CAYVHK010000201.1:0-7247 GCA_964451145.1 uncultured bacterium
TATCAGGATCGTAGACCTGTTTGTAGTCTCGATTTTGAGATGTCTGATCGTTGGGTAGCTTTCCGTTCCTTGTCTAAACGAAGCCACATGACCGGTTTTCGAGTAGGTGCCGTTTTATCCAAAAATGAAGAAATTATGAAATACTTTCGTCTTTGCCGCTCACCTATCGGCGTTGGAATGCCGAATTATAACCAATTGGCTGGCATTGCAGCTTGGAATGACGAAGTTCACGTTGAACACAATCGGTTAGAATATCAAAAAAAACGACAATTGATTAGCTCTGTGTTAGCTGAAAAAGGATTTGAGATTCACGGTGGCGAAAGTGGATTTTACTTTTGGTTATCTCATCCGAAGTACCCGACTGCAAGTCAACTCTGTAACCTATTCTTGGAACAAGCTGTTTGTGTTACGCCGGGTACAGCTTTTGGTACCGATGGTGAAAGTTATGTCCGTCTTGTTTATTGTATTTCTATGGATTTGTGTCGTAAATTGATTGACCGATTAAAACAGATTTTCCCATGACTCTGATCCCCTTACTATCAGAGATACTCAACATTCCGTCCCCGACTTTTCAAGAACAGGCAGTGACCCAATTTATCGACAATTGGCTTCACCGTCATATTGCCAATTTGACGGTGCGGCGACAAGGTAATAACCGCATCTTTTCATTGCCACTGATTGAAGGATTGCCACATATAGCTTTAGTTGGTCATTCTGACGTTGTACCGTCTTACTTTTCCCCTTACCAGGAATCGCAACGCTTACATGGGGCTGGCGCTTCGGATATGAAAGGGAGTTTGGCTGTTTTTGCTTTGTTAATGCGTGATTTTTCTCGGTTTACGGATCGTCATTTCAATTTCTCTTTTGTTCTTTATGATGCTGAAGAAGGGACACCGATAGAGCAAAATGGACTCCATCTCCTAATTGAAACTGAGTATGAGTTCATGCAGAGTATTAATTTATCCATCGTTGGTGAACCGACCAATGGGGAGGTTCAAATTGGTTGTGTGGGGAGTTTGCATGCCCAAGTAATTGTTGGAGGTGAAGCCTGTCATTCGGCTCGTCCTTGGGATGGTCAAAATGCTTTGTATAATGCCCTGTCTTTTATCGAGAGAATATCAAAAATTACACCAATTAAAAAGTCTGTTGGTGGTGTCGATTTTTTTGATGTAATTAACATTACTGAAAGCCAAAGTCAAACCGGTCGCACAACCATCCCTGGTGAGTGGACATGTAATATCAATTACCGTTACGCTCCCGGCGTTGACATGCCAGAGGCCGAAACCGAATTTGACCGCTTATTTCATCAGGCAAAGTCTTTGGTTACAACAGTCATCGATTACCAAATCGTCGATCATGTGCCAGCGGCTCAGATCATTGAGAATGACTTATTTAACCAAATTGTCACTTGGTCTGGAGCCAATATAACAGCCAAACAAGCTTGGACTGATGTTGCTCAGTTAAACGGTATTGGTATCCCAGCTTTTAATTTTGGTCCTGGATTGACAGCTCAAGCCCATAAACCAGACGAATATATTTTAGTTGAAGACGTGTTGGCCTACTACCAATTATTACGAAGGTTGGCTAACCTACGACCATCAATCAATTAACAACATTAGCAGGAGAAGTAAATTGAGCAATCAACATATTATGGTAGGCGTTGGTATACGCCGTAGTCGAAATCAACAAACACTTGATGTTACTTTCCTAAGGCCGCAAAAAATATCGGCTGATGATTTGAACCAATTTGGCCTCGATTTATCGACTGATAATGGTTTCATATCATTGACAGAACAACAACTAATCGATTTGAATGAGCACTTTGCAAAATTGACTAACACGACGAAAGATTTTAAAACAGGTTTGACTCAGCTAGCTTCACAATCCGATACAACTAGGAAAAACGATTATCATGATATGGATAATATTTTTATGCATCTCTATAATCCTAGTTTGGATGTAACCTCAGCTGAGGAGGCTTATTTTAAACTCCACTGCCTTTCTTTTCGAATTGTTGAACCACACCAGGTTTCAATGGAAGGCGCCTTTGGTCAATTAACTAACGTGGCTTGGTCTAATCTCGGTCCTCTTTTGCCAGAAGATGTACCTGAAATTAGGTTTTCAGCTCTGGCTAAAGGCGAGCATCTCCAAATATCTCATCTGGATAAGTTTCCTTATTTGGTCAATTATCATCTGCCGAGTGGAGTACGTATTGCGTCTGGTAACCGAGTCCGTTTAGGTGCTTATTTGGGGGAAGGAACGACTGTTATGCCTGCCGGCTATGTCAATTTCAATGCAGGTTCTAGCGGTACAGCTATGATTGAAGGGCGAGTGTCAGCCGGCGTTTTTATTGGCAATGATACTGATATTGGCGGTGGGGCTTCAATCATGGGAACATTGTCTGGTGGTAATCAGCATGTCATAGAGGTCAAAGAAAATTGCCTATTAGGTGCAAATGCCGGCGTCGGCATTTCTCTGGGTATAGGGTGTACTGTTGAAGCGGGCTTATATATCACTGCCGGTATGAAAATAGCCTTATGTAACAAAGCTGGCCAACCTGTTGATTTGGATGATAACCTTGTGCCCGAAGGACAGAATATTTTCAAAGCTTTAGATTTATCCGGTCGAGATAATTGTTTGTTTATACGAGATTCACGCACCGGACAAATTATTTGTCGGCCCAATACCAAAGTTATTGCTTTAAATGACTTTCTTCACGACAATTAACTAAAAATTCCGTGTGTCTGAAATGATATTTTCAGATACACGGAATTTGTATTCTGCAGGTTGCGGTGATTTCGTCATTCAAATAAGAGAGACAACACCAAATCATCCTAGGAGTGCTTGTTGGTAATTTGGCAATCCATTTTTAAAATGCAACTTGATCAACCCCTTTCAATGCCAGTAATTGGCGGGCTTCTTGTGGCGTGGCAATGTCGATAGAGATTGGTTATAAAATTTGTCGAATAATTTTGACTTGCTCTGCGTTTGATTCTGCTAATCGGCCTTTACCGGCATACAAACTATCTTCCAATCCGACCCGGACGCTCCCACCCTTTATTGCTCCCATTGTTACTAATGACAGTTGATGGCGACCACCAGCTAAGACACTCCACAAGTAGTCTTCGCCAAACAATTTATCTGCAATTTGGTGCATGTGACTTAGATTATCGGGATCAGCACCGATACCACCCAAGATACCAAAAATAAATTGAACAAACAGAGGCGGTTTGACTAAGCCACGATCCAGAAAATGAGCTAAATTGTACAAATGACCAACATCGTAGCACTCGAACTCGAATCGTGTATTGCAACCGACTCCTAAATGTTCCAATATGTATTCTATATCTTGAAAAGTATTGCGAAAAATGTGGTCTCGACTATTTTCTAGATGTTCACTTTCCCAGTTGTGTTGAAAGCTATCATAACGATTGAGCATCGGATATAAAGCAAAATTCATTGATCCCATATTGAGCGAAGTCATCTCTGGTTTTAAATGCAGAGGACCACGTAAACGCTCCTGAATCGTCATGCCTGGCCCTCCCCCAGTAGTAATATTGATAATAGATTTACAACCGTCCTTAATTGTAGGAAGAAATTGTAAAAAAACATCGGGATCAGGTGTCGGACGACCATCTATTGGATTTCTGGCATGTAGATGTAAAATGGATGCCCCTGCTTCTGACGCTCCGATGGCCTGCTCAGCAATCTGGTCAGGCGTAATAGGCAGATAAGGCGACATAGTTGGCGTATGAATAGCGCCAGTAATGGCACATGTAATGATAGCTTTTTGTTTGGTAGGCATAATTCCTCTTCATTTTTATGATGGATATTCTGGTTTGATACCTACCATACTTACACAACTCTACCCTAGAGTCAAATCGTTAAAACTAAAAATATTTTCTAGCTAGCCACCAAAGCGAATTTTTTATTTTACAATAAATTATATTTTTCATATAATGATATTAATATTTATTTTACAATAAGAATTTATAAAGATAATTGTATTCTTTTATTATCTCGAATTCATTAATCTGGAATTTTATTGTTTAGTATTATGATTTTGGCACTAAAAATTAGTGTTTTTTAAGTATGTAGGGGAAACTGTAAAATGGAAGCAGGAATAGTGACGACCTCCATACCAAGTATTGAAGGTTATGAAGAGATCGTCGTGGAATCAATTGCAACAACCGCTAGGCTCTTCGGAATCTCAGCGAAAAAAATAAATAATCTTCGAGTTGCGGTCAATGAGGCTTGTATCAACGCTATGGAACATGGCAATAATTATGACCCAGACAAATCTATTGTTGTTACATATGGCTGCAAAGATAACAACATGATTGTTACAGTCAAAGATTCAGGATCAGGAAGTGTTCATCCTGATTTTCAGCGCCCTGACGTAGAAGAACAAGTAAAGAAATTTAAGACGGAACGTATAGGTGGTTGGGGATTGTTTCTAATGAAATCACTTGTGGATGAAGTTGATATTTCTGGTTCGGAAGGTAAGGGCACCACAGCAATTTTGAAAATTAGCAGTCAGGAATAAATTTAGAAAATTGTTAAAGTATAAAGACTGAGGTTGAAACAAATGTCAGACAAAAAATCATTTGGTGCAAATGTTGCTATTGAAAGTAATGGTGAGATTGATAGCTTATATATTAGTAATAATCTTGATGGAAAAACTTCGGAAGATGTTCGATTAGCTTTTGGCGAAATAAAGACCGAAAAAGTACTTATTAACCTCGGGCAAGTCCGATTAACTAGTAGCCGAGGACTAGCTACGTTGTTGAGTCTTATGCTAGAAGGTGAGGAAGAAGGATTGATATTTGCTCTTTGCGAAGTCTCGGAGCCTTGTATGATTATCCTTAATACTATGAATATTATGGAGTACATTGAAGGTGTAGAAATTCTAGATACAGCTGAAGATGCAATTAAGTGGTTGAATGAACAAATTTGACCGATAGTGGTATTTGTGTTTGATTAGTGCTTTACTTCGTTAGGACAAACCTAAATATTTAATGGTGGTGATGTGTAAGTTGATATGTAGATATTTGGTTTATTACAGGCTGTTTTTATTTTCAAGTCTTGATATAAACATTTTATTATTTCGGTTGCAGTGGAGAACAAGCTGTTGCGTGAGTTAACTTTGTATTCTGAATCGGATTCTTCTGCAAGGGCTTTATAGTTGGGTTGTTATTATCATTTTTTTGATACTCAAAAATTCGCTGATGGTAATTTTGTATAAGTGTTTAATCACGTGATTCTGCACAAAAAAATGATAATTTAGGTTAGGTGTTGCCAAATGGAATTAATACTTCCTGTAGTAAATTAACAGATTAATTAGTCTTTGATAGCATTCTAGTACCGAACACCGTGTACTAACCATTGATTATTGCATTGGCTGTTGTTCGAGTGCTATCGCATGGTGAACATTACAAAAACATTCTTAATCTCAAGTCCCTCAAGGAGAATAATCCATGTACTTCTACAAGTTATTTTTTGGGTATTTAATTTTGTTAATTTCCTTTCCAACATATGTATTTTCTAGTTATATTCATGACTTATCTAAAATTAAAGATGATTATATTCCGAGCTGGTTTGTGATTGGTCCATTTCCTTCAGGTAACTTAGACATAGATTATTTTGCTGCGGAAATGGAAAAGGGAGAAAAGACGTTGTCTGAAAAATATATTGCTCCAGAAAGCCACGTAACCTTCCAAGGAAATGATTTGTATTTTCGCGATCAGAACAGCTCTGGAAATGTGTTAGATCTGATAAATTCAGTTGGTAATTCACCCGGTGCATTTGCCTATGCTTATTGTGTTTTGGTATCTGAGGAGGAAAAATTTGTTGATCTTGGAATCGGAATAGATGGCTCATTTGTCCTATGGGTAAATGGGATCGAGATTTTAAAAAAACGTATTCCACAAAAGTTGACTTTTGACTCCAATTTAGTGGAGAACTTTCCTCTTAAGAAAGGCCAAAATTTTATAGTGGCTAAAATTTTAAGGGAGAGTTCTACTGTTGTTGGAGATGCTAGTGAGTCAGTAGCAAATCTCGGAGAGAAGCCATGGTCATTTACTTTAAGGATATTGCCCAAAGGAACAGCACAAAAAATCTCAGGTACAGTTATTGATTCATCTGAGGCAAGAGTAACGGGTGCGGTTGTAAAACTAGAAGGTAAAGAAGGAAAAATAATTAGCAAATCTTTAACGAATAATTCTGGTAATTTTCAATTTATTGTTTACCCTGCCCTAAGAAATTACAACCTCAGTGTCACGTCAGGTAAAAATGGAGCTTTGTTACTCGGTTTTAATCCAGATAGGAAAATCCAAGTCAAGGTATCTCCTGCTATCAGTATCCAGGGACAGTTAATGACACTTGATGACTCAACTCCTCATGATTCTGTTGTAGTGGAAGCAGTTAACGACCAATCTGAAATTTTTCGAACGTTAAGTGATGATAAGGGACGTTATGAGTTTGTCAATCTTAAATCTGGCGATTACCAAGTAAGAGTACAAACGCCTAATGGTATTATCTTCTATGAATCCGGTGAGAAACTCAATGTGAAACCAGGACGAACAATCAATAATGTTGACCTTGAGTTTGCGCCACTTAAGAAAGGTAATTGGCAACAATATACCTATTTGGAGGGATTACCTAGCCATAATATCAATTCAATATTGCTTGGCCGTGATGGGTCGCTCTGGATAGCTACAAACAATGGTGTTAGTCACTATGATGGAAATCGATTTCAAAATTTCACCCAAACAGACGGCTTGAGCCATAATAAGGTTTGGTCAATTTGTAGTAACGAAAAAAGTAAGGGATTACAACCAGATGCCACAGGAGGTGATATTTGGTTTGGTACTGATGATGGTCTTACACGCTACGATGGAAAAGCTTTTAAAGTTTACCGGTTTTCAAAGGACCAACAGACGGGTATTACTGGTAATAGCGTTCGTGTTGTATTTCGCTCGAAGGACGGCATGCTCTGGGTTGGCACGAATCAAGGGTTAACACGGATGGATCCAATACGAAATAAATTTCAACCCTACCGGGCTGCAGATCGCCAAGCTGGTGTGGGCGCGATACCTGATGATTATATTAATGCTATTTCGCAAGATAATGACGGATCAATTTGGGTCGGTACACTCGGAGGTGCGGCACAGATTAAAGATAATCGCGTAATACGGACCTTGACGACTGTTGATGGATTGCCGGATAACAGAGTTCTATCCATAGAA
>CAYVHK010000202.1:0-1528 GCA_964451145.1 uncultured bacterium
GGTAATTCACCTCGCTGATTGAGTGTGGAATACTCCTAACATAGGAATGATGCTAACCCCCAATTTTTTTGATTCAACTCATGGAAAGAGAATCATAGTTCGTTCGATGTAATCACTCTGAGTTAATCAATTAAGTTAGTTTTTGACTCAGAATCTGGCTCAACTGCATGCAGATCAATTAATTTAGTCTGTATCTCAAAAGTCGAGTTGATTACGCCTCAAAAACTAAATTAGGTATTAATAAAGACTCAATGGAAAAATGATAGATGAATAAAAGAAATGGACCAATTTCTCACCGAATCATGATTTTTTTCTTTTCTGCTATTCTAACGTTATTGTTGATTTGGGCCATCGACTATGTATTATCAGATCTCGGAAATATCCCCGGACCTAATAAGAAGGCAATTGAGACAGATTTTGTAGGCAATGATTTACTAGAACAGCAGCGGAATTTAAAGGATGAAAAGAAAAAAATTGTTACTCAAATCAAAAACGAAAGAGATAATCAACAGCTATTGAGAATTAGCATGAACGGTTCAAAAGAAACAATGAACCAACTGCTGGACCTTCACCGTCTCGCTTTGGAAAAAAATATCAGACCGACTCTCGATCAGCAAAATGCACTAGCCGAAAGCCAAACACTTTACTTATCTAACCAAAAGCGGTTTCAAATCACGAATGATCAGATCACGGACTTAACCAAGAAACAACAAAATTTAGAGCAAGAAATTAACGTTGTCAATCAACAGATTGCCGAACGTCTGACACAATCCCAAGCTAAATTCGACGGCTTACTACAGAATCATCGATGGAAAATGGCCAGCTTAAAGCTTTTGGTTGTTTTACCACTTCTGATAAGCTCAACTTGGTTACTAATTAAGCGAAGAAAAAGCAATTTTTCTTCGCTTATTTTTTCAGTTTTCATTGCTATTTGCTTTGAAACAGGAACGGTCATGCATCAGTATTTCCCGGCTAAATTTTTTCGTTATATTGTCATCGGGGTTTCAATTGTGACAACTTTGTTAATCCTCAGACACCTGATTCGATTGGCTATTTCGCCCAAAGTAGACTGGTTGTTGAAACAGTATCGAGAAGCCTATAAAAAGTGGCGCTGTCCAACCTGTGATTTCCCTATCCGTCGAGGTATAAGAAAAGAAATTGATTGGGGATTGTCTCACCTCAAAGGTGCAATCCTAATTCAGCCACAATCAATTGAGAAAGACGAGCAACCGTATGCCTGTCCATCTTGTGGACAGTGTCTATATGAAACTTGTACGGGATGTCATCAAATGCGACACACTTTACTTCCGTTCTGCCAAACTTGTAACCATCAAAAAGAGATCGGGGTTAGTTAACCCAGATGAGACATCTAATTAATCATGTATTACAGTTTATCTCTGTTTTTGTTTGTCTAGTTTTACTGGGAGGCTTTTGTGTCCAAACAACCTATGCAGAACTTAAAAAAGTTCACTTTCTGATTCCTGGTGGAGCTGGAGGAGGTTGGGATAGTACAGCTCGTGGTGTAGGT
>CAYVHK010000202.1:1538-7216 GCA_964451145.1 uncultured bacterium
TGATTCCGAATTAGTTAAGCGAGTATCTTACCAAAACATGTCGGGCGGGGGGGGAGGGCGAGCAATTGCTCATTTGATAAACACAGCCAAACGTCACCAAGATACGTTAATGATTAATTCCACGCCAATTATCATTCGTTCGTTACAAAAAATCTTCACTCATACTTTTCAAGACCTCACACCAATCGCTGCAGTGGTAGCTGACTACGGAGTGCTAGCCGTTAGTAAAAACTCAGATTTGACAAGCTGGCCAGATGCTTTGGCTCAGTTTCAAAAGGATCCCACTCAGTTGACCATCGGTGGAGGTTCTGGTCGAGGAAGTTTAGATCATTTAGTGGTGGCACAAATCTTTCAAATGGCAGGTGCTGATCCTAAACAAATTCGTTACATTCCTTACGACGCTGGAGGAAAAGCTATGGCCGGACTCCTTTCGGGTGAAACGCAAATTTTGTCTACTGGTTTAGGCGAAGCGTTGGAACAACAACGAGCTAGCCAAATCCGTATTTTAGCGATTACTTCCGAAAGTCGATCGCCAGCCATTCCTGATGTACCAACTTTTAAGGAATTAGGATATCCCACTATTTTCCTCAATTGGCGTGGTTTTTTCGGCCCACCAAATTTATCCATAAACAAGGTTAACACCTATAATCAGGTTTTGAAAAAAATGTTCAAAACAGCTGAATGGGAATCCGTCAGAAATCGGAACGGCTGGGAAAATCAGTATATTCCTGGCCAGAAGTTCGAAGAGTTTCTAAAACAGCAAGAAAAAGAGCTTGCTCAATTAATGAGGGTCCTCGACTTTCTAAAATGAGTTGAATCATCCTATTGGTTGGATGTCACAAAACAGAATCGGCGCGTTTATCATTCTAGCTTTTTCAGTCTTCTACGGCCGTCTGGCCTTACAACTACCAATTGTTGGTGGATTAGACGGTCCGGTAAAATCAGCGACCCTACCGCTTATTCTCAGCATTGCTGGTATAGTGGTTAGTGTTCTCCTTTATATACTCCCATCGCAATCAGTTAGCCTTGACTTAACACCAACAGTACCTAATCTGTTTCGCGCTGCTGGGTTATCGGTATTGATGATCATTTATGGTCTAACCATGACCAGTTTAGGTTTTGCTGTAGCCACGGTGCTATTTCTAGCGACTGGTTTTTGGATAATGGGTGAGCGTCGACCGAAAGCTATTTTTTCTATTGCTGGTACAGTCTCAGTCTTTTTTTGGTTAATTTTGACACAAGTACTCGGCATACATCTTGATGATGATTGGATCAGTCGATTACTGAGCAGATTTATTAATTAAGCCAATGTTGGAAGGTATTTTAACTGGATTTTCGACAGCTTTCTCTATAACTAACATTTGCATGGTTTGCGCCGGTGTTTTGGCGGGCACGCTCATAGGTATGTTACCTGGCCTAGGCCCAATATCGGCAATCGCCTTGATGATTCCGATCACTTACAATTTTGATTCAGCCTCTGGCCTAATTCTGATGGCTGGCGTTTACTACGGAGCTGTATTTGGTGGTTCCACCTCCTCGATTTTAATCAATGCTCCCGGTGTAGCTGGTACCGTAGCTACAGCCTTCGACGGTTACCCACTGGCCAAAAAGGGACAAGCTGGAAAAGCTTTAGCAGTAGCTGCCTACGCGTCATTTTCAGGTGGTACAATCGGTGCTGTTTTTTTGTTGTTAGGTGCACCTATACTTGCCAAAGTATCAGTTAGTTTCCAATCAGCTGATTATTTTGCCTTGATGCTAATGGGATTATTGGCCGTTTCAGCTTTCACACCAAAGGGTCAATTCCTAAAATCTATCGCTATGACGATCTTCGGCCTAATGCTTTCAACTGTTGGTACTGATAATGTAACTGGTATCCAACGTTTTACTTTTGGGCAGCTCAATTTAGTTGATGGAATTAGTTTTTTACTATTAGCTATGGCAACTTTTGCTTTATCAGAAGCACTGATGATGGTCTTGGACTACAATAAGGTTACATCGGCTTCGACCGATACACCACTTAAATACTACCAATTGAAAGTATCTCCAGCGGAGTTCAAGGCGATTATTCCAACTATTGGTAGATCATCAGTACTGGGTTTTTTGGTTGGTGTACTTCCTGGTGCTGGTGCAACCATCGCCTCTTTTTTAGCTTATGGTATGGAACAAGCTATAGACTCAGGCAAAAACTCATCAATCAAATTTGGACAAGGTAATCTGAAAGGCCTAGCTGCTCCTGCGACTGCCAATAATGCAGCCTCTACTGGATCCTTCGTTCCATTACTGACTCTCGGTATTCCCGGCTCTGGGACAACAGCAATAATGCTTGGTGCTTTGATATCTTATGGAATACAACCAGGTCCACAACTATATGCTGATAGTCCAGAGGTTTTTTGGTCAGTCATTATTTCTATGTATTTAGGCAATGTAGTGTTGCTAATTCTCAATTTACCCTTGATCCCTTATATTGCTCGCCTAATCTCTCTCCCTAAACGATTTTTAATACCCCTTATTCTGTTTTTTTCATTGATTGGTGTTTATTTAGTCTCTTTTAATACCTTCGATCTCTACTTGATGGTCGGATTTTCTATGCTAGCTATTTTTTTTCGTTTTCTCAATTTCCCGCTAGCTCCGATCCTTTTGGGTTTTGTCTTGGGCGATTTATTGGAAGATAACTTGCGTCGAGCTCTGTTAATTAACGATGGTCAACTATCTTTTTTATGGCAACGGCCAATTACAATAACAATTTTAATCTTCACCTTTTTGGTGTTGCTACTTCCATTGGGTCGCGAATTAATGATGCGTAGAAAAAGATAATTGACCATCGGAACTCATACTGTTATGATCTCAGATCGATATTTATTTTACCAGTTTTATATTACGTAGTTGAAAAACAGGCTAGTGATGCAAGTTGATTAAATAGTAGTACGAAAGCTATATCGTTTATTTAGCCTATTTTCTTTTGTCGCTCATGATATTTTTGTGGCATGCTATCTTCAGTTGTTATATCAGTTATACACCCGAGTGAAATGATAGCCGACGCACCCATCTAGAGTAAAAGTCAGTATGATTTTCGGTTTATCCAGTCTGATTATTACTATTACAGTTTTTGGATATTTCCAGAATCTATTTGTTATTGGCTTCAGACTTTGTTAGCAATTAAAACAGGAATTTGTAGGTTGGAATTCCTAAGAAAGCGCCACGCATCATCCAAAAACTACCGATGATAAACTCGCCTAAAATAACACCGATGAAGAATAAAATTGCCCGGCGATGAAATTTCATGCCACCGAACTTCAAGGTGACGTATTTGATAAACCAACTGATGAAGATTGAAAACCAAAATAAATTGATAGACCAACTACTTGAAACAGCATAACCTGCCGGATGAAGAGGCCACCAAAACAAGTTCATCCGCAAGATAGCTAGCAAAAATGTAAAGGAGAGTCCAAATATTATTCCTATGCTTGCGCCATAGTCGACAGGAGAGGGTAAAGTAAGCCATCTTTGGAGTTGTCCAAAGGATTCTGGAACTTTTCCAATGTTGAAAACTCCGAACTGGTAAGAAGCATCTAGAGCTGCCCAAAAAGCGGTTACACTTCCGATAATAATAGCAATTAAAACTGCTAAGAACAGTCTCGTTAATTGCATCTGGCTGCGCTCTGCCAACTTAAATCCTTCAAGTTGGTGTGGCATTATATGTCCTCGATAAGCACGATTGAAAAATTGATAAAATGAAAACAGAGTCAAATCACCTGATGAGAATGTACGGGAACCAAGAGTGTTAACCATCATGTAATGTGTTCCCGCCCGATGAAGATCATGGACAGGTGAACCAAGTTCAGCTCTCATCCGAGTAATACCAATTGATAGAGTAAAATAGATGGTGAAAAAAAACACCGCAGTCCACAACGACATTCCTGAAATAACAGAAAAACCAATCAACAAAATATAACCAGCAAAGGCTCCGATTAGTGCCCATCTGTCTTTATTGTTTTCTAAACTGGAGTTGGTATTATTTTTTCCTTTGACTGCTATTGGTAAAAGAATTTGTTTCAAATGTTGCCGTGTAGACCAAAATGCCAGCATGCATAAACCAATGTAAGCACCAGAAGTTTGGGCTTCGATGTAAGGGAAGTTGGGTAAATTGCGCAATCCTAAGACGCTACCGAGGATAAGTTGTGCTTTCCAAAACAAATAAAAAAACCAACAAGAAAAAGACAGCTCTAGTGGCATAAAAAAGGCCAAACCGACCGCATAAGGAAAGACTGGGACTGGGGTCCAACCAATAGCATTCCAAGGTGAAGTGGTGAAAAATGGATGTAAGTCGTAAAGCTGACCTCCAAAACTTGGAACCGAAGGGTAAAGGAAATGGAGGCCGTTAACTAAATCGATTCCACCAGCCAAGATAAAACCAGTCCACATAACCTTATCTGTTAAAAAAGTACTTGGTTTGAGACTTAGGTATAACGGTAATTGAATAATTGGGTAGCTTAATTTTTCTTTTTCAATCCATTGTTTTCGGACAACCACTGTCAGGCATAACATCACGAAGGATAAAACGATAATAAAACCTGACCAAAATATTACGGGAGTTAACCAAGCCAGAATATTGGATTTTAGATATATGCTAGAATCACCTTCGTGAAATCCAGTTAAAACTTCCAATTTACTTACAACCAACCATTGAGGAATATGGTGAAAGAACAAGTCTTGCCACTCGTTCTCTGGGGTTGCCATCCATTTAACTCCACCCACAAATGTAATTAGTATCTGCATCATATCCAGCCCACAAATGCCCGAAGCTACCGATAACATGGTGTAGATCACTAGTAGTTCCGAAGGATTAAGACCTGAAGTGGAAAAGATATGCTGGATAGAAACGTTCAGAACGGTAATTAAGAAAAGGAAGAAAATGACATTGAAAAAGAGGGAGAAGGTAGTTGGATAACCAGCACCCCAAGTTGCTGCACGCATCAACCAAAGATTATTGATCGGAATTAAAAAAATACCGATCAGAATAGGAAGAACGCGAGTCGTTTTTTGAGGGAAAGATCTGTTAGCCAAGATATCGGAGTATTGGCACTGTTGATCTAACCCAAGAGATTGCTTTTTTTAGCATTTACCAATCCTTATCTTACTGAGAAGTCATACTGGCTTAAGTGAACCAATTAGCTTTTTGCCACCGATATTCTCATATGTCAATTTTTTTAACACTGACAGTATCTAGGGAGGAGTTATGAATTTAGTAGCTGGATCCAAGAATAAACTAGCAAACAATCATGATACGAGTCATTGAATCCCAAAATAATGGCTTAATCAACTGGATTTTTCTAATTGGATTAGAAAAATTATAATTACTAATAATCGAGCATGATATTCTACTTAAAGGAAAATGAAAAGGTAAATTCGCTCGATGTTTGTAAGACTACTAATAACGGAAGAAAGAAGCTATGGGAAATATTATGACTATTTCAAATTCACTGAACCGGATGTCTTAATTTTGGCTCAACGAATGGCCTTCTTATCAGCAACTTCGATATATAACCAATTTTCAAGTCCTCTGTCTACAATTTTCTGAATTTCCGCAAGGGTAAGCGCATCGTCGAAAACTGCTACATCGTCAATAATGCCCTGAAAATAATTGGTTGGATTGGGGGGAGCGCCAATAAAAGTATCCT
>CAYVHK010000203.1:0-7151 GCA_964451145.1 uncultured bacterium
AACTGTGGATTATGGTGAGCTTTTTAATAGTGGTGTGACTGGTCGTATCAGTGCCGTTGATCGATTCAACCATGATTTGGGTAATAAGTTTCAGACCTATGGGATTTGTCGAATACGAGGTGAGATTCTGGATGAGTCTAAGCGTGTTGGCTGGGTGCCTCGACCGTTGTATAAAAAGTTTGGTGAGATCGAACGAGTTAAGACTAAACTGGAATCAGAACTCGGTAGACAACCTACTACAGACGACGTTGCAACGGCTTTAGATATTGATATAAATGAATTGCACTCGATTTTGGTTGACCATAGGCAATCAACAATTACATCACTCTATGAAATTATCAAAGAGGACGGTCAAGATAACAATGTTTACTTAGCCGATGTTGTATCAGACCCAAACTCAGATGCGACTTCTTCAGTGGAAGCTGAGGAAGTAGATCAGTTGGTCGCTGAATTGATTAACGAATTACCGGATAAAGAAAAACTTGTTGTTGAGCTTTACTATCAAAAAGAGTTGACCTTGAAAGAGATTGGCAAAGTAATGGAAGTTTCTGAATCCCGAGTCTCTCAAATACATAGCCAAGCCATGTCTCGTATTCGTGGACGCTTGAAACTTTTGCTTGAATAAGGTTTCTGGTTTATTTCGCTTGTACCGCCCTAATCTGCACACACTAGGAGCATTAAAATGCCGTTGAATATTCCGCCTGTTCATGCATCGATTACGCAGACACAAAATCCTCAACATAATCAAATCCAGCATCAAACGCCCCAATCTCAGCCAATGACTGTTCCACAGACTGGTTTAGAGCAGAATATGCTTCGCTTGGCTGACTATCGGGATGCAGAAGTACAAGATGCCCCTCGTACAGAAAACGATGAGTTGCAAGAACAAGATAAACAGCAACGTAACCCTCGGTACTACGAAGCCAAGCAGGGTAAGCGAAAAAGATCGATTAAACATCGACAGGTCGTTGATTTAGAGGCGAACCACATTATCAATGTGCGCCTTTAGCCAAACTAGATCATGTTAGAAACTTCTTTAGAGAAAAAAACAGTTCCTTTGTCTGACGCACACTTACAGAATATTATCTCTGAATTAGAAGCAGAGTTGGATGTTGCTAGAGAACGGCAGAGAGATTTGGATGAAACCCGTTCTCGAATTGAGCAATTGAATTTGCAGTTGCAGCAAGCTAGGCGAGAGACTGAAGAGGCTCGGAATGCGATTGATATCCTGCGAGTAGAAGAAGCCCGTGTCCAAGCTGAACTTGAAGTTACAAAGACACAGCAACAAAAATCGGAACAAGAAGCGGAGTCCTTGCGGCCAATAATTGATGAATTACGTAAAGAAGTTGAACAAACGAAGCTTCTGCTCCAAGATGCTAGACATAAGTTAAGTACCGCTAAAGCGTTACGTGATGCAGAGAAGGCTGAAATCGATAAAGTTAAGCAAGCCCTCTATGCAGGGGTGGCACTAGAAGCCCAGATTCAGGCTGAAATCGAAGATGCTCGATCAAGTGCACAACGTGATCGTCGACAAACTGAAGAAATCCAAGGTCGATTGCAAAAACTCCGGGAAGAGTCTGAAAGGTTGCAATCCTCGGCAAGTCAGGCCCAAGCAGATCTGAAAAGTCTGCGTGTTACTGAATCCAAAGTGCAGGTTTCAGACGAACATTTGCCAGAGGTACCGTTGTCTGGAGAGTTTTCTGAAAGTGAAGTCTTAACTGGTAGCGTAGACGATTCTCAGGCTAGTGAATCAGAACCATCTACTTCGCTTAGTAGTTCTGCATCTCGTCTTGCTATGTTGAAGCAGTTTTTGCCAAATGAAATGAGTCACAGTTCAAATCAACCAGAACTTCCATCTCGTTTGTTTAAGCAGCCTAAATTGAAGGTTATTGAACAAAAGACCCAGCATATCAAGAGGGAACAATCATCTGAAGAAGGGGAAAAAAAAATAAGTCTGGCTGATAAATCAATTGATCAGGAAAAGGATTCCTCGGTAGAACATGTACACACAGGAATGGCACTAAATACAGGCAGTTTGGCAAATACCAGAGAGAAAATTTACCAGTTAGCGGACCAAGGAAAAAACGTTGTTGAAATTTCTCACCTTGTTAATATCACACAAGGTGAAGCAGAGCTACTTCTACGAATGAGGAATTTTAAATTTGACCAATGATACATCAGATCAATCGAAAGGTTCATCTTAGATTTTCATCAGATCGAGACGAAGTAGAAGTCTATTCTGGTGAGTTGAATGCTGTTACCTTGGAATATGTTAAGGTTACGTTAACGAGTGTCGTTTCAGACCCAGCAAGTTTGGTCGATCAAATTGTGATTGTGGAAGAAGAATCTGTCCAAGAATCGGCTAAAAGATACGAGTCCACTGTAATTGGTTTTGAAGAGGTTGAAGTTGACGAAACTACTCTTTGTTTATTGGTTCTACGTCGACCTGTTCAGCTTCAGGAACGACGGTTCCCACGAGTGGAAGTTAGTTTCCCTGCTACAGTGAAGTTAGAGTCGGATCAATCTGATTCGCAGGCGTCAACTTATGAAGCCTTGGTCATTAATTTGTGTGTCTATTGATTATTAGTTATTCTCTGTTTTCCAAATGAAAAAGAACTAAATCGAGTTCAGATTGTAAGTATTAAATTTGATCTCCAATTTGAAGAACCCCTATTTTTTACGCTTAATGCCCAAGTAGTTCGAAAACGGCCACTTGACTTTGGTGGTGCTTCCAACAAGTACATGGTGGCTTTCAATTTTATCGACATTTCTTCCGAAAGTGAAAGTCAAATCAGCCACTATGTTTTTAGCCATCAAGTTGGTTTGAATGATACTGAAATGGGTAATGATGAATCCAGTCAGATTCCCGCCCTCAAATCTGAAATATATCGTTTGCAGGAGCAACTCCGAACTGCTCATATGCAGATTAAAGAAGCCGAAGAATCCCGTATCCGCTCAGAAACTATTATCGTTCAGTTAACCCGAAAACTGAATGAGCAGGGAACGATCATTAACCGCAGAAATTGGTGGAAAATCTGGGATCAAGACGGCGATAGTTAAAATCGGAGGTCAAGGTATTGCTTACTTCGTCGATAATAGTGTTTGGCAAGCAAGGTTGATTAATAGTAGAAGGAGATTGTAAATGTCCCTCCAAGCAACAGGCCTAATTTCAGGGTTTGATGTTAATAGCATTATCGACGATTTGATCAAGGCTGAGAGTAAACCTCGCCGCCGGTTGGAAGACCGAGAGAAGATTCTTGCGGCTCAGCAACAACAGCTTAAAACAATCAACTCCAATTTACTTATTCTTCAGAGTCGTGCGGCCAGTCTTGCCGATCGCACCTCAACACTTCAGAAAATTGCTACCTCATCTGACGTTTCAGTCTTAGACGCGACCGCATCAACTTCAGCTCCCCGCCAGACGCATCAAATCGAAGTTTCTCAGTTAGCCACGGCTTCTCGTAACGCTAGTACCGTTAATATTAGTAAACCAATAGAGCTGAATCGCTTAGCGAAGTTGACTTTAGAGAGTTCAACCACAACCGGCACCGTTTACTTAGATAATTATTCTAGTACTAATACTGTTAGTCTATCTACGTCGACAACACTAGACAGTATTGTTTCTGGTTTAACCTTTACGCCAGCGCAAGATACCTATCAAAATCTCAGCTATAAATCGACTTATCGAGGGGCTGGTGAAGATGCGCGTATGTCGGTGACTAAAAGGGTTAGTAAGCGTGACAGCGATGCTAGTGGAACTGCTGTTTTATCTGATAAAACAAAGTCTTTGGTAGCCAAAACAATTGGGTTCGTCGACACGGATACTAATACCGCTTCTACTCTCGGTCTATCGACTGCCTCACAAAGTATATTTGGAACTGGAGATGCTTATGATGCTAACTCCAAACAGCTTAACTTGGATCCGAGTAACCGTACCCATCTGCTAGGGGAAATAGGAGTAGTTGAATCCCAGAATTCTGGCACTAGTACTGTCAGTGGGTCTGGCCTTAACAGTGCAAGTTCAACTTCATTTGACGTGGCGAGCGGGAGTCTGTTTGCAGTTGGAAATACTATTGTTATTGACAATGAACAAATGAAGATAACAGCCATCAGTAGCAACACGTTAACGGTTACTCGTGGTGTCAATGGTACAACTGCAGTTACACATAGTAATGGTACCAATGTTTATGGTGATATCGTCCGGGTTTCGACCCACGATGTTGGAAATATCACAGTTGGTGACGTTCTAACTTTTTCTGGTGGTGGACTAGGTACTTCAACCAAAACTGGTACTGTACAAGGGATTATTAACATTGAAACGGGTACCTTTGCGGTTTCTGGTGATGTTGCTAGTTATAACTTGGAAGAATCTACCATTACCGCTAATTCGGGTGCCGGTAGTTCTGCCAATCAGTTTACGGCCAAAGCCATGACACCTGGAGCATTCACTGTAAACAATAGTACTTACTATGTACCGAAAGTATTAGATAGTAGCCTAGCCGTAAAACAATCAAATACTGCCAGTATCGCCTCGACGCAAACGGTAGCTCAAGTCGGTTCGTCTATTACAGCAGGAACCTTTACTATTAATGGAACAGCAGTCACAATATCGGGTACAAATAATACCATCAGTAGTATTTTGGGTAATATTAATGCTATTTCAGGCATCACTGGCTCTTTAACAGATAGTGGCAGATTGCAAATTAAAGCTGATTCGGGTGTTCCTATTTCTATTCAAGATGGTACCAGCAATTTTGCTAGTCAGCTTAATTTTAGCCAAGGCATAACCAGTGATAAATCTTTAGCTGAATTTGGTATAAATGCGGGCACTTTTTCCATTAGTGATACTACTACCAGTGCTTCTCAGACTTTTGAAATCACCTCGTCCGTGGCTGTCGTAACTACTTTGTCAAGTGCCATTAACGATACTGCAGCTACTTCCATTTCTGTTGCGAACGCTTCAGGGTTGTCGGTTGGAGATACGATTGTTATCCGTAGTGAACAAATGACTGTTTCGGCTATCAGTGGTACAACGTTAACAGTTAGTCGTGGCGCTAACTCCACTACTGCAGCTACACATTCTGCTGGATCAACAGTCAGCAATATTGATACTACTGAAACTGTTTTAGATGCACTCAAAAAAATTAATCAATCTAATCTCGGTGTTATAGCTTCCTTACAACCTAGTGGAGATATACGTCTCATTAACTCTAATGGCAGTCGGACCGGTTTATCAGTTTCTGATGGCACCAGTAATTTTGCCTCAGTGTTTGGGTTCGTGGAATCTGGTGTTACTTTGCAAGAGATCTTTGATAATATCAATGCTACATCATCTGCTAATATTGGTGCTCAGGATGTGGTTAAAGGAAGTAGTGAAGTATACCTAAGTCAATCACTTGCAGATGACCACGCTTTGTGGGTTAATGGCCGAGCTTTTGTTATGTCGACTAGTGCCAATAACGGCTACACCACAGTGGGAAGTTTGATTGATGTCATTAATCAATATTCAAACTCAACTGGTGTAAAAGCTTCTCTAACACGACTTAAAAGTTCTGGTAGTGGTTTAAACAGTTCGACCAACACAAGTGCAAGAGGTTATTTTCAATTAACCGCCCAAGGCGGTAATTCAATAGATATTTTCTTAGCTGATACGGTCGATGTTAGCGGTTTCACGCAAACTACAAGTAGTAATGACACTGTAACTTTTGGTAGTTCTACCTCGGTCACAGGTACGGGCCAAAAAGTTACTTTTACCGGTGGGGCTTTAGGTGCTGAACAGATCGAATTAGAAGTTCAGAGTTTTACCAGCAGTACTAATTTCAAAGTTAAAACAGATAAAGATTTAACCAATGCTGTCTTGGTTAGAGTGACAGATGCCGATGGTATCGACTTATTTCCGCCAACTGAAAATACTAGCATAGATTTAACTGCCTTAGGGGCGGCTATTAGCTCGACAACTGCGACCTCGATCACCATCAATAGTGCGTCTAGCTATGTCAAAGTCCACGATGTCATTTCTATCGGTACGGAGCAGATGTTGGTTACGGCTATTTCTGGCAGCTCAGTTACTGTTACCAGAGGTTACAATAATTCAACTGCAGCTACTCATTCTAATAATGCTTCGATCGGTTTAGCTTTTGGTTATGATCGAATCGACGCAACACTTGGCACAATAGATAAAAAGAAAAGCAAAAAACAGGTTTTTGTCGAGCAAGAGGAAACAAGCTTGACGCTCGGTGGTGATTCTGATACTAGCGACTTTTTTAATGTCGTTGGACTCAACGATTTGCTTGTTATAGCTGAAAGTCATAAGCTTGGTTTTAGTGGCAGTGATAGTAGTCTGTATAATCCCACCGCGCAAGTACGTAGCTCGATCGACAATCTTAGCACTTCAATGTATTTGAGCGAAATATCTTCGGAGGTTGAAGCGGGAACATTTAATATAGACGGAAATTCGGTTGCTATTGGCACGCCTAGTACTACTCAATTGAGTACTCTAATTAGCAATATTTCAGCTGTTAGTAATGTTACAGCTTCTTTGGTTGATGGTCAACTTCAAATCGCCACGACTGCTAATACAATGATAATTAGCGATGACCTTGCCACCTCACCCGGTGACGATCCAGACATAAGTACTAAATTGTTAAAACTACTGGGCATTCCGACTGGTACTTACACGAAAGGTAATTTCGCCGGATTGACCACCAACCCTACTCTAGGTCGCGCTTCGATCAACGGTACTGCTTTAGATGTTAGCCTCAGTACAACAGTCAATGATTTAATAGCCAAGATTAATTCGACTGAGTTTTCTAATATGAAAGCTGAATATGATGCTACTCAGGATAAGTTTCGTTTGCAGAGCGAGATGTCAACTGCTAGCCGAATTTCACTTGGTGCAACAGGGGATAGTAGCAATATCCTAATGGCTCTAAAATTGTCAGAAACGACGCAGAGAAGTGAAATTGCTGGAACTCAAGCTAAGCTGGTTAGTTTTACTGAACCTCTGCTTACCTCCATTCAGAACGGAGATACATTCTATTTAAACAACCAAAAAGTTACAATTTTAGATTTGAACACAACAGGCATCGATGTTGATGATGTTATTTCAGCCATTAATGAAGTAACTACTCAAACAAGTGTTACCGCTTATA
>CAYVHK010000204.1:0-7096 GCA_964451145.1 uncultured bacterium
GCGCTTTTATTAGTATATTCATATTCTCGTAACCGAAATGTTTAGAAAATTAATCTCTTGGAAGGCCATTTGACCATGATATGATGGGAAGTTAGCCCATGGGTCTTTTTCCTACAGAACAAAAAGGACACTTACACCATGTTTCAAGAAATGTCTTCACAAACTAACAATCGCCCACCAGTATCCGCCAATTATACGATCCCTACAATAGATTTGGCAAATCACACTGATCGCCAAACCATTTTGGATCGAGAAGATGGGCAATACTTAGGTCATGTTTCTACTATTCTTCTAAAAGACAAATAGACTATCATCGCAGTTTACCCCAAAGGTCATGGTGGCAGGTCTATTGTTATGAAAAAGAATTTTGACGGAGGGTTAACATGGACGGAGAGGCTGAACGTCTCGGAAAACTGGAGTTCTTCGAAGGAAGTACCAACACACATCGTGTGACGAACCAACAAGGTTTCGAAAGAATTATTATGTGTTCTGGGATTTATCCAATTCGAATGGCGATATCAGAAGATAATGGCTTAAGTTGGAGTCAATTGGAACCAATTGATAATTATGGCAATGGGTGATATCATCCGTCTTGAAAATAGGAACTATCTGGCCTTTTTTCATGATAATGACCGAATTTTTAATCCAAAAAATCAAAAGTCTCATCTTTTCTTTGAGGTTTTTCAAACGATCTCATTAGATGGTGGATTAACCTGGTCTCAACCGGTGATAGATGCGCACCATCCATCCACGGATCTTTGTGAACCAAGCCTGCTTCGATCTCCGGATGGTAACCAACTGGCGATGTTATTAAGAGAAAATAGTCGTCGGTCCAATTCGTTTTTTACGTTTTCCAATGATGAAGGTCAGATCTGGTCTACTACCAGTTGAACTGCCAGCCGCTCTGACTGGCGATCGACATACTTGACTTGCCGGTACACGTCAGATGGTCGCTTGGTATTTGTCTTTCGGGATACGATTCGCTAAAGTCCAACAAATGGCGATTGGGTCGCGTGGATCGGTCAGTACCAAGATATTACAGATGGTAATCAGGGCCAGTAGCGGGTACGTCTGATGAATAATACCAACGGATTTGACTGTTGCTATTCTGACGTTGAAGTACTGGCGGACGACACCGTGGTTTCCATGACTTATGGCAATTGGGTGCTAAACGAATCCCCTTTCATTGTTAGTATTCGGTTCAAATTATCCGAAATTGACAAGTTCGCAGACCATAACTAACCACTTTTACGCAAATTGAGTAATTTACCGCAACTAAGTCTATTTTTGGATCGTCTCGGCCTACAGCAAACAGACGTCTTTTTTGAAAGCAATGATGGTAAGTTTGCTTATTGGATTGAGCATATTGACAATCTAATTTTCAAGCATTGTTGCCAAGGTTTTTCTAACATTGTTGATCATCAACCTCATTTTTTCATTATCGAAAATTTGCTATCAACGCTTGAACGGCAATATCCCGGACAAAAGTGCCACTTTATTTTGGATATGAACGATTGGAACGGAAGTCTCTCTGGCTCACACAAATTTGGTCTCAAAAAGCACCGCCAATGGCTAGATCGTAATTATGGTTCTGTGGCAATTATTAACGCACCATTTTTAACAAAATTAATAGCCAAGATTGTAACAATAGCTTATCCAAAACTAAAATTAAGCTTCCACAAAAGCGAACAAGAAGCCCTTGGATATTTAAAAGCCACGACGTTGCCATTTGAATCTGTCACTTTGCCAAGGGCAATCCCTCCTAGTCTAACTCAAACAAACAACGAATCAAGACAGGAGCAGAAACTCAACGGCGTTTTTTTTAGAAAGCATCGGCTTAACCAATAAGGAATTACACTTCGAAATGCCTGACGGTAGTCATTGTTTCGGTATTGAACACCTTGAAGGTTTTATTTTTCGCCACTATTCTTCAGGATTTTCTCAAAATCAGGATGCTGATGATCCCTATGTAGATCAGTTTGAACGACTATTAGATATGATGGATTTGCACTATCCGGGCCAAGACTGTCACTTTATCTATGACATGTCAAACTGGAAAGGCGTTGGCTCCAAATCGCGTAAGGTCGGAATGAAGAAACATGGTAAATGGCTTAACCGAAATTACGGTTCTGTGGCTCTGGTCAATGCCCCTTTCATGGCACGTGTTTTTGCTAAACTGGCAACCTCTTTTCAACCAAATTTACAAGTCAGTTTTCATACCTCCCAAACTTCAGCCCTTGCACATCTGCGCGAACATACCAAACAAATGCGAGGTTTAGGCATTTGTTCAAAAGTTAATATCACTTATCGTCCAAACTGGCAACATGAGTTAAAAGCAGAAGGAAGTCGCCACTTAGCACTAAACCTTAGCCTAAGCGACCAAATATCCTCGGGTAAAAAAACAATAGATTTTCAGTCAAACAAGAAGGAAATCCTTGCGTCTCAAGTGCGAAGTTTAGCACGCGAGCTCGAACTTAATCGACATCATTTAGCACACCTTTTTTAGCTATGGGGCAAATTTCTTGGGACGAAGATTATGTCTTTGAACAACCTAATCTGCCAAGTAATAGTCCATTTAAAGATCTCTTCAATGCATTACAACTTATGCACCATGACATTCGGGCTTTATTGGCTGAACGAGATCAACAAAACGAGAGATTATCAGCCTACTGAGATCAGTTGGAAGAACGTGTTCGGCAACGAACCAAGGAACTTGAGCTAGCCAAAGAGACAGCTGAAGTCGCAACACGAGCGAAAAGCCATTTTTTGGCCAATATGAGTCACGAAATTCGAACTCCAATAAACGCAATTACTGGTATGGCTCGCCTGCTGAGAAGACAAGACTTATCGCCTCGACAACGAGATTATGTTGACACTATTCAAGGGGTTGCCAATGGTTTACTAACCATTATTAATGATGTTCTTGATTTTTCTAAAATTGAAGTCGGAAAATTAAATCTGGCGATTGTCGATTTTGATCTTTATCAACTAACTGAGGAGGTTATTCAGTTGCTTCAACCACCAGCTGAGGAAAAGCTGGTTCGATTGACCTTAGATATAAAAAAATGTGCCGCAGTACTTAAAGGGGGACCCCACGCGTATTCGACAAATTTTGTTGAATTTAGTTGACAACGCAGTTAAGTTCACCTCAGAAGGGAGCGTAATACTGCTTATTACACTAGATTCTCTGAGTGAAGATGATGAATCAAAGACCGTTTCTCTCATTAGGTTTGAGGTGCATGATACTGGTATCGGTATTCCTAAAATCAAGCAAAAAAAATATTCGAAAGTTTTTTTCAGGTCGATACTAGATTGACGCGTCAACATAGTGGTACCGGTTTAGGATTGGCAATTTGTAAACAGTTAGTCGAAAAAATGAAGGGGCAAATCGGATTGGAAAGCATCCAAAAAGAAGGCTCAATTTTTTGGTTTGCGATTCCCCTTTCCGTTGGTGAATCTAACCAAGTTGGTACAACTCACCAGAGACCACTATCACAATTACCAAAATTTGAAGGGGAAATTGTACTTTTGGTGGAGGACAATCCTACCAATCAGAAAGTCGTACTAGAGTATTTAGCATTGATGCAGATTAAAGTTGATATCGCTCCAAATGGGCAGATAGCAGTTCACATGGTAAAGCAATGCGATTATGACTTAATTTTAATGGATTGTCGCATGCCAGTTATGAATGGATTAGAAGCTACCCAGAAAATCCGGCAACTGAATCAGAAAGAGAACATACCAATTATTGCTATGACCGCCAGTATTTTGGATGATGCTCGTCAGAAATGTCTGTTTGCCGGTATGAACGATTATTTGCCTAAACCTTTTCAAGAAGAAGAATTAATTTCAATCCTCAACCGATGGTTGAATAATGCTAAGGATGAACAACTAGTATTCGTACACAAAAGTGGAACTTCATCGAGCAATTCACCAACTGATACGGCTAGTTTAATCGACCTCAATCTAATTAAAGGTTACAGTATTGAAAACCCAACTTTCATACTTGATATACTAGAAACCTACGTAGCCATATTCCTCAGGAAATCCAAAAATTACGAACGGCATTATCTCAAAGAGATGAAGAACTGGCTAGCGTTTATGCCCACGCTATCGGCGGTTCTTCTACCATGATGGGGGCGATTATCTTGTCTCAGTTGGCCCATCAACTGGAACAAATCATCAGAGAAAAAAATGGAATTTGGTAGAAACCAAATTACTAGAATTGGAAGCGGCATGGTCTGATATTTTAGCGGAAATAAAGGAACTAATCAAATTGTCAGATTTTTGATATCCTTGGTCTTTTTTCATTTATCACAAAAATGATTATTCTGACAAATTGGGTCATCTTATTTATTGTATTGTAAGACCAAGTATTATCCCTTTTTGCTAATGTTTTAGAGGTATGTATTTATAATCACGTCTGAAGATATATTAATGTACCTTAATAGTGACGCCACTTTTGATCGTGGTAATAATACTGCAAAATTGGTCGAGTCAACGTGTTAGGTTTTGTGTTAATTCGGCTGATATCCTTACCAAATTGGAACATAGATATCGCAACAGCAGGGGTTAGGAATTCAGTTGATACAGCTATGTGAACTTGTTCGATAGCCAAAGATTCTTTGGCTGATAAGTTAAATCCCCAATCTCCCATCGATGGAACATCTAAGTGATAGGCGTAGGTGTGCAAATTTGCCTTCTCCATCGAGTGGTTGATGCACCAAAAAGCATGCCGAGAGAAAAAAGGCGAGGAGCTTTGACTGACCATAACCCCACCGTCGGTCAATTTCTTCTTCAACAAAGCATAAAAAGTCACGCTGTATAGTTTTGACAATGAGGCATAATTCGGATCAGGCAGATCAATAATTACCACGTCATATGATTGATCGGGTGCTAACTTTTCAACATACTGATAGGCGTCTTGATTCAGAATTTTTACCCGACTATCCGACAACGAACCCTGATTGAGATTGATGATGTCTAAGTTCGTGGCACATAATTTAGTGATTTCAGGATCAATGTCGATTAGCACTACGGCTTCAACTGATGGATACTTCAATATTTCTCGAAGAGCTAATCCGTCGCCACCTCCTAAGACTAAAATTCGTTTCCGATTTTTTGTTAAGCCCATAGCAGGATGAACCAGTGCCTCATGATATCGATATTCGTCTACTGAACTAAACTGCAAATTTCCATCGATAAATAACCTTACATCATTTCGTCGTTTTTCTACAGTAATTTTAGGTGGACTTATCTCAAATAACGGAGGTTTGTTCGTTTTAATTTGTCTATTTTCTGATGGATTAGTAGTTGCTTTTGTAACAACGATTTTCTGGTAAGGAGTTTGTTTGGACAGAATGATGGCATGCCGGTATAATCTGGCTTCCAGCCAGTTTTCAATGTCAAGTGAAAAGTAAGCAGAGATTGATAAACCAATGCTAATTAAGACCAAAATCACTCCCCACAAAAACAATCGCTTAATCTCTGACCGGTAGTTTATCAGTGTTGCTATTGCAACTAAGATATTGAGTAAAGCCACAATAAAATTAGTTTGAATAATACCCGTATACTTTAGAAGAAGAAGTGGAAAAACAATTGATCCAATTAGAGAACCTCCGTAATCAAAAGCTAAGACATTCGCCACAGACACCTTCAAGCTGTCTTTTTGTTCAATAATTCTTATAAGAATGGGAATTTCGAGCCCCACCATTCCACCAATCGCAATACTAATAAAGATCATCACTGTCAAATAGACTTCCATTGACTCGAAGAAAAGATAAGTACTGAAAAGAGATACAGTCGAGATGCCGCCTATTAAACCGATCAAAATTTCAATTTGAATAAACCGGGTAATTAACGAACGGCTAAAGTACTTGGACAGGAAAGAACCAAAGCCCATAGAACTCATAAATAGACCAATGGTAATCGAAAATTGGTAGATGCTATTGCCGAGCAAATAGGATGACAAAGTGGCAATGACTAGTTCATAAATGATCGCACAAATGGCAATCATGCAGACTGATACCAATAACAATGTATCTGAAGATTCTTTAGAGTGTTGAGGCAAATTATCTGGCATGTGGTCGAAAGCTGAATCTAATATTGGCTGTAACGCAACTCAGATCGACAATGAAAAATATGATTTTATTCTATTTTGTAACTGAGGTCACCAGCCCACAATTTCTGCATCTCAGAACTCGACTGTAACAGATGCTCTAAATTCCCCCCAGCTTCGACTCTACCATCTTTCAACACAAGAATTTGATCGGCTCTCCGTAAAGCTGGTCGTCGATGAGAAACGACCAAGCAAGTAGCTAACCGTTGTCTTTTATTTTCTGTAGTGGCAAAAAGTCGCTCCCAGAGTTTTTGCTCTGTTTCGACGTCTAGAGCCGAGGATAAATCGTCAAATATGTAGAGTTCCGTTTGGCGCATGAACATACGAGCTGCTGCACTACGTTGCATTTGCCCACCAGACAAGATCACTCCTCTAGGGCCAACGATTGTCTCCAAACCTTTATGCAATGTAGGTAAGTCTTCTTCCATCACACCAAGTTGAATAGCTCTCTCTATATCTGGGATAGACTCGGGTATACCCATCAATATATTGTCTTTTAACGATTCACTAAAAAGGCGTGGATTTTGAGGAGTATAGGCACATCGGGGTGGTATAAAAAAATCTTTAGGCTGAGTAATTATTTGGTCGTTCCAACTGATTTGTCCAGCTTGAGCTGGCAACATTCCTAATAGAGTTTTGAGTAATGTAGTTTTGCCTGAACCAACCTTCCCCGTAATTACAGTGAAGGATCCAGCTGTCAATTCTAAATTGACATTTGTAATACCATTAGATGAATTTGGGTATTGGCAGGTTAAATCTTGAATTTTCAACGACTCTAAACAATCTGAGGACTCACGTTTGGGAATGGGAATTGGTGGCAAATCACCCGTCAGATAAATTGGTCCGTGTTCAACCAATTTGGTTGGAGTGAGTTCATCAGTTGTATTAACCATGCGTTCAAAAGAAACTTCAGCCCGCTTATGCTGGGCTATCAAAGAACCAATTAAAGAACCACTTCGAGCCACAGAGCCGACATAC
>CAYVHK010000205.1:0-6328 GCA_964451145.1 uncultured bacterium
CAACAATCAAATAAAAGTCAATTGGTATCAAATAGCAGTGGCGGAAAGTTACCAAGTCTATCGTTCACTTGAACCGATTACTAATTTCGATGATATGCAACCAATAGCAGAGGTTGTCAAAGAAACTAACTTTACGGATCTGACTGCTGATTTAAACACAGTTTACTATTACGGAATTGCTGCGATTAACATTGATGGAAACATAAATCAGATGGCAACTGATGTACCTAACGGTATTTTATGGATCAATAAGGATGGGGCGACATGTGAATACGCTAATGGTACAAAAATCGTATTTCCAGAGAACTTGCGAGGCCAACCGGAAAGTATTTATTTGACTTATATAGACACAGTACCTAATAATTTGGTCACAACTATGGAATCCGCTATAGGAAAAGAAGCTTATATAGTCTCAGTTTTGGGTCAAGAACCAATCAGCGGCTTTGATTCACTAGCTAGTTTGACGCTAAGTTATACCGATGACATAGATGATAAATTCGCTAGACCTCAAATTTTTGTTTTGCAAGGCAATCGGTGGATACGATTGATAAATCAAAACATTAATCTAGATATGAAAAACGTAACGGCTGAAATTGAATCGGCTGGTATATATTGTTTAGCCCTATTTGAGCCAATCGGAACTGTGGAACGAATCTGGGATATCAACAAAGACAATAATGTCAATATATTCGATCTAGTACTTGTTGCAAGTCAGTTTGGTGAAAGTGGTGAAAATCTGAAAGGTGACGTTAACAAAGACAATGATGTCAATATATTTGACTTAGTACTAGTGGCTAGACACTTCGGAGAAACCTATGGTATTGAGGCTTCTCCAACTATCATTTCCAATTCAATAGTTAGGGAAATCAGTTTGAGAGCCATCGCAACTGACAATCATGAAACAACGAATTTCCAAGTAGTGGTAGACAGTCTAGATTCTTTAAACGAATTAGCTGGGTATCAAATTACTTTTTGTGGTTTGAAAAGTGATTTGACTGTGGTTGATGCAGGTTTGGCGTTTTTGCCTAGATCAACTTATCTAGCTCCTACCCAACGCAATCAAGATCAACTGATAGTCAGCGCAGTTGCTTATAATACAGAGACCGCAAAACCCTCGGTTAACCAAAAAGGACACGTTATTTTGCTGGAAATTCAATTGAATGACACACAAAATAATATTGAATTAAATAATGTTCTCCTTTCCAATACAAATGGTCATTCTATTCCACTGGTTATTAATCCAGAAATTGATTCAACAATTATTGAAAATGTGTCAATCAAAACGGAAATAAAACAGAATTATCCCAATCCATTTAATCCTGAAACTTGGATTCCCTTTACTCTTGCCTCTGATACTGTTGTTCGGTTGATTATTTATGATCATAGTGGTTTGGAAATACAAGAAATAAACTTAGGTCTAGTCAGTCAAGGTAATTACATAAGCAAAGAGAAATCGATCTATTGGGATGGGCGTAATCAGCATGGCGAAAAGGTTGCGAGTGGAATTTATTTCTATCGTTTAGATACCACAGATATTATGCAAACCAAGAAGATGATCATACTGAAATAACATATAAAAAACAATAAAAAAGGAGGAACAAAAAGCAAAAAGGACAACTTCTTACTTGGCGTAGCGACCAAGGTGCTGACTTAATTGAAGTACCAACATCTACCGAACCATCTTTTAGAAGGAAGCGCTCTGCTATTCAGCACCGTACGACAGGTCAACTCAAGCAGATGCAGGCTGAAGGATTTGGTCCTGCTTATATCAAAAAACAGATTCAGCATAAAACCCCAATGGTGTTCGGGTTCTACGGCTTGGAGAGTCATCCATCCTTGCGGGTAGCGGAAGGTCGTATTCTTCGCGGTTACACTTATATTTTGGACCTTCTAGTTGCTGAGGAGCGGTTGCGAGTCGAGAAAATTAACTTGATGTACATTTACAAAGTTGATGATCAAATTGAGATCGTACCCAATATTTGTTGCGATGAATCAATTCAGGAACTGTCTCTAGGGCCAACTCGGCAAAAGAAAGAACGCTACGAAATTGACGAGGAAATGCTGATCCGTTGTTTCAAGGAAAAACGAATGATGACCTTAGTCATTCGCACGGGTGAAAGCTTTACTGGTTACATTGATTGGTTCAGCAACTACGAGATAAAAATACGTTTGGATGTGGTAAGAAAGGCCGTGGTAGTTTTTCGACATGCTTTGTACCGTGCGTCTGTTACTTGACCATGGTTGTTTATGCATGAAAGTCGTTTGATGGCAAAAAATCGCGCCACCTTTTGAGTTTCTCTACTTCGCTAGCCTAAATAGTATGAAGCAGTTAATTTTTGTTTCCGTTTTTAGCTTACATTTTTGTTTATCTTTAGTTTTAGCTGGTGATTTGGAACAAGATCGTCAGGTTAGCATATCTCAGTTACTATTGCAGGCAGAAATAGCTCTGAATTTGGATCAATGGGAACGATCATTGTCTCTGTTTCGTCAAATAACAGAGATTAATGCGGAATCAGTTTCCGCTTGGATTGGAGTTGGTATTTCACTGAATCACTTGAAACTTCATGGGGAGGCTGTTGAAGCTATTCAAGTAGCTAGTCGATTATCGCCAAGCGACGCAAGTATCCAAGCCATCTTGGCTCGGACTTATCTTAAAAATAGACAATACGCTAAAGCGGATAAATGGTATCAGAAAGCTATCAAGTTACATCCAGAGACTGCACCGGTGAAATGGTATTTAGACCTTGGTTTCATCGAGACGCAATATGGCAACTTAGAGCAGGCTCGTCGATATTATATCGTTGCCATTCAGCTATATCCGCAGTCAATAGCCGCTTATCGAAATCTTGGCCTATTGTTGCTAAACCAAAATCGATTGGATGAGGCAGATGCTTGCTTTTATACTGCTTTGACAGTACGAAAAGATATTGGATCCGCACTATTTGGGCGAGGTGAAGTAGCATTCAAACGGGCCAATTATAAACAGGCAGTTGGCTTTTATCGTCAAGCTATCAAACTAGAGCCTACTATACCACAGTACTATCGAGCGATGGGGCAAGCTATGTTGAGGTTAGGTCAAATCCAAGAAGGACAAGATTATTCAGCTAAAGCTAAGCGCTTGCGTGCTGAGCAGTTTCGACAAGAAGCCTATCAAGAAGCTCAACAACAAAATTGGTCTCAAGTTATTTCGAAACTTCGGTTGGCAACAGAACGTGACCCTAGCTACGTTTCAGCTTTGGAAGATTTAGCGTACGTCTATGTCCAGCAGGAACAATTACTTTTGGCTGAATCAGTTTTAAGTAAGGGGCTAAAGTTAGTTACAGACTGGGCTCCCGGTTATTGGCAGAGGGGAGAAGTTAGGTTTCAACGGAAGTTATATGATCTGGCTGAAGTTGATCTTCGAAAAGCAATCGAACTGGCCCCTGCAGCTGTCCCACCCAAATTTGCCCTAGCTCGGTTATTGTTTGCGCAACACAAATCGTTGTCAGAAGCC
This sequence comes from uncultured bacterium, assembly GCA_964451145.1. Taxonomy (GTDB): domain Bacteria; phylum Poribacteria; class WGA-4E; order WGA-4E; family UBA9662; genus TMED15. The sequence continues at coordinate 3,494 of CAYVHK010000205.1, forward strand.
TTGGAACTAGCCGAAACAGCTAACCGATTATCTCCTGAACCTCGGTACCACCGACTTTGGTTAGATGTGAAAAAAAAATTGGATTAAATTAGCGTTTTCTTTGTCTATAGATGAAGACATGAATTTAATCTTGTTTTGTTATATTCTGAGCTACATATTTGGGTGAAATCTGTTTTTTATACGTCAGAAATCAACAGTTAGTCATATGTTGCTAAAACAGATAAAATTCTATTTCCAAATCAAATTTTAAATAACTATCCGGTATCGATGGCACAAGCACTGCGCATCTTATTTCGTCTATAACGGATCATTTTACATTTTTTTTGAATTCATTCAGATCCGTTGTTTGGTTCGGGTTTGGCATATTATTCAAAATACCTTCGTATAATGGTCGTTGTTTTTAGATTGTATAGTGTACGACCTAAACGAGTCTTGAATTGATCACTCAAATTGAAAAGTATATCTTACTAATACGGCATGAAATGATTCAATCAGTACATAATGGATAAAAAGTGGGTTATTTCTGACTTTCTTTATTATTAACCAATGACTTAATATAATGTATGCTGTGCATAAAGAAAAATACACATCGATGTGATTTGACTAGGAATGACTTCATGCTCAAACAATTTTCAAATGGACCTAAAAACCACTTCTTCGGTTATTATGGTATTAATCCTTGGAATAGCGATCAGACATATCATTTGGCACTAGAAACTGATTTTCATGACCGGGTACCTAGACCAAATGATATTGCGAGTGTAGGCTTGGTTGATTACCAAACGGGCAATTTTACTGCTTTAGCGACTACTTCAGCCTTTAATTTCCAACAGGGAACCATGATGCACTGGATTAATACCGATTGGGGAGAGGAACTGACCTATAACGATTGGGAAGGCGACGAACTTGTCTCTCGAGCTATCAACTTAGAAACTAAAACACGCCGTACAATCCAAGGTGCAATTGCAGCGGTTTCACCTTATATGTCTTATGCTATTGGCCTTAACTTTGCCCGTATGTCAGTTTGTCGGCAAGTCGTTGGTTATACCAACTCAATTGATCCTAAAAGATGGAGAGAGATTCCAGAAGACGATGGCCTCTCATTTATCAACCTCAAAGAGGGTTCAGCCGATATGATTGTTTCCATTAAGGATGTAATTAATCAATCAGATTTAACGCCTTCTCAATGTGGATTAACTTGGTTCAACCATGTTATGATCAATCCATCTGGTACTCGCGTTTTCTTCTTTTGTCGTTCTCGTTTGTCTACACCTGTTAATGGATCAAATTTCATCACTTCGCTATGGACCGTCAACCCCAACGGCTCTAACTTACAGTGTCAAATTCCATTTGGGTATAAAATTTCTCACTTCGCTTGGCGCGACGAACAAAGGATGTTAATGACGACTAGTGTATTAGGCAAAATGCAATTTGTAGAGTTTACTGATAATAAAGCCGACTTCAATCCAATTGGGTCAGACAAGCTACCCTCTGACGGGCATGCGTGCTATTCTCCGGATGGTAAATGGCTTGTCACAGATACATATCCAAATCAGCACACCCGAATCTCCACGTTATTGCTTTATCATTTGGAAAGTCAGGAGGTAATTTCGTTGGGTAATTCCTATGCTCATCCGAAGTTTACTGGAACTATTCGCTGTGATTTGCACCCTCGCTGGTCCCCAGATGGTCAGATCGTAACTATCGACTCTGTTGATCAAGGGGACCGTCAAATATATATAGCCGATTTACGAAAATACAATCGATTTATTGAACTGAATTCTTCTAGCAGATAACTTTTAAAAGGTGAGAATGAGTGGTTTGTTGGGATTGATGCTTATCTGCAATGAAATAATATTAGCAATCCTCAAGGCGGTGTTATGTTCTGAGCAAAATTGTAGAGTAATAAAGCAATTGGACCATCAAAATAGGAATATATTTTACAACAGTGGTCAATCAAACAAGCATTTCATCCTTAGGAAAAAAATGGCGTGATCAATTTTTTCTTTAAAGAATAAGTCTTCACCGCAGTGTCGATCAACAATTGGTTTGGTCTAAAAGACCTGATTTAAACAAACAGTGACGGGGATCATCAGCTAATGTTGCTACATCACATGCCAATCCGCCTACTAAATAGGCAGAAGAATTAAACATCTGTTGAAAAACTGAAATACCCGAATGAGGACATACCACACAAATCATTTGGGAAGATACTGTTTTTATTACTACTTCTATCAAATCCGGTCAATCTTCATTTAAAAAATTAAACCCACAGAAAAAACTCTAGTACCTAGGTTACACATTCGGTTCGTTATCATTGCATTAGACAAAAAAACAGGACACATCTATTTGCAAAGAATAGCTAAGAGCTCTTGCTTCACAAAGGTGCTTTGAGAGATGCAAATTGGGCATTTTTTATCCATCACCAATGGAAAATAAATATTTAGCTTCTTCGATCTCTATTGTTATGATTTCGATGGCCTGTTACGGTCGGAAAATGATTTGGGTGATATAGATGCATTCCTAGATTTTGGTGAAGGTGATTTGCCTGCACTTTACGGCGATAAATTATTTATTAAGTTGAATCAGCGCTGGTACTTTTCAGCTACAGTGGCTGGATCTCTCTCTGTTAATATCCATGTTACTCTCTGACAAATACTCTGATTCTGATTCCCTAACCCATTGGATTAGGAATGGTATTGCCTCCTTGGCCTCAGGACCTATCCTCTGCTAAGGCATGCAATGAATGACTACGGACAGCAATACTCTGATCTTGCAACAGTTGGATTAGAGCTGTTACCTCTGCTTTATAGGCTGGACCAATCTGTCTCAAGG
>CAYVHK010000205.1:6338-7075 GCA_964451145.1 uncultured bacterium
AAGACATTTTTCGCATCAGTGCGAACATTATTATTTTTGTCCCCTAAAAGTTGGATTAAGGCTGGAACTGACAGTTTAGCTTCAGGTCCGATTGCTCCTATTGCCTAGGCTACATTGCTACGAACATCATTGTCTTCATCTTCTAATAGTTGGACTAGGGTTTGCTTTGGGTCCCATCTCTGCTAAGGCCTCAACCATTTCTTGCTTGGTTTCTGGCCTAATATCCGCTAAATCTTCTGGTTCCATTTGGCTTAAAGACTCAGCCGTTTGCTGTCGAAGATCACCGTCCTAACTCGACAAGTCTTGAATAATCCATCGTTTGGGCAGCAAATCTTGAGTCAAGTAGGTGAATAGCAAGAAAAGAAGAGTGATAATAGTCAGAAAGATGCGAATCCAAAGACCATTAATGGGCCCAAGGTTAGGAAGACCAGGCAACTCCCAGATAACAGCGATGACGAGGAAACCGAACAAGTTACCGAGAACTTGATCAATTTGTTTGCCCCAATGTTTAGGGAAGCCAAGACGAAGAACCAAGAATTGAGTCAGAAAAATGATAGTTTATCGAACCACAGTAGCCAAAAAATAGGAATAATGATAGGAAAAGCAATAGTCAAATCCCTAGCATTATTGAAAATAAAGGCAACGACCTTTGTAACAATAAACTAAGCAATATATAGAATAATAATAAGAGCAAAGAATGCTAAGCAGCTTGTTTCTGTCAGAAAGAAACTTGTTGA
>CAYVHK010000206.1:0-6985 GCA_964451145.1 uncultured bacterium
AGCTTGTACCATACTTTCTTTAGTTCAGAAGCTGAGAATTTGAGTGTACCCGATATATCTAAAAGTAGAGCAGCCACCCCCAGTTTGGTGTGGTGAAGTTTTCCTACATCGAAATTGAAAGTTAGCTTGAACAAATCATTGACCGGATTTTTAGTATAATAAAGGCTAACTCCTGGATAATGATCCACGACTTGGTAATCCTGCTCAGGCTGAATGAAAACTGGTTTTATCTCGACCACTGGAATTTCTAGAATAGAATTAGCAAAAGCTGATTGTCGACTGGAGTCTATTTGTATCGGATCAATTTTTGGTTTGTCTACTTGTGGCAATTTGTGTTGAGCGTCTATTCGATATCCAACCACATAGTTATTACCAAAGTACTTTTTAGCTACAGCGACCACATCATCTTTGGTCAATTGCTCCATACGCTCAATTGACCGTACGGCATAAGACCAATCTTGTTGAGCAATAAATGCACTTCGCATAGCACTGACTCGACTGTAATTATCCTCCAATCCAGATTTCTGTGATTTTTTGAAGTCAGTCACAATAGCGGGAATAATCCAATCCTCGAATTGTCCTTGCTTGATCAGATTCACCTGATCTAGCAACAGTCGCTCCACTTCTTCTAATGTTTGACCTTTCTTAGGAATTCCCCATAGCTCCTGACTACCGTAATCGTTTTTAAATGATGGTTGTGAACCTGCTCGCCGAAGTTTTTGCTGTTGATTCAAATTAAGGTTAATCAATCCTGCAGTAGCATTATCCAAAATCATATCAAAAAGTGACAGCGCCGCTACATCATCATGATTCTGCGGTGCTGTACGAAAAACCACCATTACATACTCTTCACCTTCGTACTGCACTGTAACTCGTTCTATTCCGTCAATTGGCTCTTCAATCCACGTTGTTGGTTCGGGAATTGGTTTGGATTGCCAACTATCAAAATTGCCAGCAATAATCTTTATTGTTTCCTCAATATCAATGTCCCCGGAAATACAAATAGCCATGTTATTTGGCACATAATAAGTGTTGAAAAAATCATAAATTTTACTCAGTGAGGGATTTTTAAGGTGTTCAACCGTACCTAGGATTGACCGTCTGTAAGGATGTTTCTTGTAGACTTTTTCATACACAGCATCTCTAATTAGCCGATCTTTACTGTCGAGTGCTCGGTTTTTTTCCTCATAAACAACTTCTAGTTCTGAATGAAAAAGTCGGAAAATAGGCTCGCCGTGCAGTCTATGTGATTCGATTTTAGCCCACTGTTCCAAACGGTTAGCCGGCAGATTGATCATATAAGTGGTCAATTCGTTACCAGTACCAGCATTTTTGAGAGAAGCTCCCATTGACTGATATAATTTGTCCAGTTCGTTTGGAATAGCATAATTAGCTGCTAGCTTTGATTCAGCATTGATTTTGGAATATATTTCTTCCCTTTTTTCAGCCTCTGTTTCAACAAAGTGTTGTTCATAGAGTTGGGTAATACGCTCCAAGTGAACTTTCTCTTTTTGATAATTAATCGTTCCTAATTCTTTTGTCCCTTTGAACAACAAATGCTCTAAGTAGTGAGCCAAACCAGTTGCATTATCTGGATCATTCTTCCCACCAACTCGGACTACTACTTCAGCGTGAAAACGTGGTTCCTCTTGGTTTTGAGTAAGGTAGACCCTTAGACCATTATCCAATTCAAAAATAGCTACATTCATCAAGTCAGCCGGATCAGGTTCGTTGATACGCCGATAACCAAGTTGTTCTTTATTTTCTTTTTGAAGGCCAGCTTTTAGATTATTGGAATTGATGCCTACTGTAGTAGCGAACAATTGATGTCCAGAGTAACCAAATAAACCCAAGATCAATATAGTGAGATATGAGATACAAGCATTTCGATAGTGTTGCATTTTATTATTATCCTAAAAGAAAAAGCCCAAATAATCTCCTTTGGGCTTTGTGTTTTTTAATGCACTCATTTTATTAGAAACAAAAGATCTGTTATTTTTCATCAGAAGGAACTGAATCCCAATCGCAGTAGCGTTTTCCTTCTTTCTTCTCCTTAGATAAAATTAATAAAGCTGCGGATGCCCCATCACCTGCCGAAATAATAGCCTGTACTTGATGTGGTCGTGTGGTGCGTCCCACTACGAACAGATTTTCAACTGCTGTTTCTGCTTCTCGTGAGGCCACAATTGCTCCGCTTTCCCCTTTCTCCAGCCCTAGGCTTTCAGCCAATTCTCGGCTGGAGCCAGTGGCAATAATTAAATACTTGCCAGAGTACTTTTCACCATTAGCAGTTGTAGCTAAAAATCCATCATTGTTTTTGGTAATTTCTTTCACTTCAGCTTCAATCAAATTAGCACCTAAATCTGTGACTTGCTGGCGAGCAATTTTCTGAAATTCAGTTCCTGTCATTTCCGGAATTCCCAGATAATTGTAGAGCATCGCATAGTGCATTGGGGTTTCATTTTGACCAAAAACGGTAGTTTTAATTTCGTTTTTGGCCAAATACAAAGCGGCACCCAAACCGCCGGGACCATCTCCGATAATAAGAGCACTCGACATTAATTTTCTCCTATAGTTTTTAATACTTACATCACCAGACGCGGTGCATTTTAGCATAGCCGTTTATTGGATGCAATGCACTGGCTGGTGTCGTCAAGCGTTGACAGCAATTATTACAGGTGTTAGAATTATGCGGAGCTTGTCCCACCAATCAACTTACCGCACTTTACTTTATCTAATCTTCGATAATTGATGCGATCTCAAATTTAGGACTATTATGGATGTTATGAAAACTAGCCAGCTGATTCAAATTTCACCTTCGATGATGTGTGCCGACTTTTGTAATCTAGAGAGGGATTTGCAAAGATTAGAATCAATCGGAGTTGATCTACTACACTTCGATTTAATGGATGCCCACTTTGTTCCCAATATGCCAATTGGTTTAGTTTTGTTGGAACAGTTACGTGCGAAAACTAATTTGCCGTATGATGTTCATCTGATGGTGGAAGATAACGATTTTTTTGTACAGAAGGTAGTTGAAATAGGTGTCCAGCAAATTGCTATCCATGCAGAATCCGCAACCCATTTAGACCGAACACTGACCTTAATTCAGAAAAGTGGTGCTCGTGCTGGTGTAGCCCTAAACCCAGCTACACCCTTAACAGCGATCGAATATGTTTTAGACCGGATTGATTTTGTGATGATTATGTCAGTTAATCCTGGTTTCGCAGGTCAAAAAATGGTTCCGTCCGCCCTGAAAAAAATCGCTGCCTGCCGCCAATTCTTAGACCAACGTGGAATAGATATACCAATCGAAGTAGATGGTAATGTGAGTTTTTCTAATATTCCAGATATGGTAGCGGTTGGAGCAGATATCTTAGTAGCTGGCACCAGCAGTATTTTTAGTAATATTGGCAACTATTCAGAAAATATGACGAGAATTAAAGAAGCCATCCATCAGGGATTGGAGCAAAGAAAAAACAACCGATCATGAATGATATAGTAGAAACTATGCAAGCTTTGGTCCTCCATTCAGTTGGGGATGCACGCTTAGAGGAAATACCTATCCCAGTCGTTAACTCAGGTCGAGTAAGGGTGCAGGTCGGTTTTTGTGGCGTGTGTGGATCTGACATACCCCGTTTATTTTTGAAGGGCACTTATAACTTTCCTACTGTATGTGGACACGAATTTTCTGGTACTGTCGAAAGCTATGCTGATGATATTTCTCTTTTTACTATCGGCGATCGCGTAGTGGTATTTCCTTTGATTTGGTGTGGTCAATGTCCGGCTTGTGAGATGGGGCAATACGTACAATGTCACGATTATGACTATTTGGGTTCTCGTAGCAACGGTGCCTTCTCTGAGTATGTGTCGGCCCCTCCAGAGAATTTGATTCCAATTCCAGATACTGTCTCACTAGAGGAGGCGGCCATGACTGAACCAGCAGCGGTGGCCTTACATGCCCTGAAACAAGGCAAATGTAGTATCGGACAAACAATAGCCGTTTTCGGTGCCGGTCCAATCGGATTAATGACTACCCAATGGGCCAAAATCATGGGTGTTCAAAAAATCATCTTGTTCGATATCGTAACAGAAAAATTAGAGCTGGCAAATCAAATGGGAGTTGATTTGACTTTCAATAACCGCGAGCAAGATCCACTTGCCATTATCAACGATTTAACTGATGGTAAGGGCGTTGATTTAGCAATTGAAGCCGCAGGAGTTCCGACGACCTTTGTCCAAGCTTTATCGGCAACCAAGCATGGCGGCCGAATGGTTATGTTGGGCAACCCTTCAGCTGACGTGATTTTGACGGTTGACCTTATATCTCAATTGATGCGACGGGAAGTGGAAATCGTTGGTACGTGGAATTCAGATTTCAGTGCTTGTGGAAATAGCGATGATTGGCGAACTGTTCTGCAGGCAATGGCCTCGAACACACTAGATCTACGTCCTTTAGTAACACACCAAGTAGCATTATCGCAGGCTCTTGACACCTTAAGAATGATGAAAGATCGAAATCAGTTTTTCGCTAAGGTATTAATACATCCTTAAATAAGGTAACACAAAATATGACCAACTTAACCTACTATTTAGATCAGCCTGGGGGTAATTTTTATTTCAAAACCGAAACAATACCCGAACCACAAGCTGGCGAAATTCGATTGAAGACGTTAAGAACATCGGTCTGTCAATCTGATGTAATCATTCAAAGGCAAGGATTGCCTCGCATCAAAAATTGGCCATCTATTTTGTTACATGAAGTCGCTTGCTCAGTTGATGCAGTAGGAAACGGTGTAACCGATTTTTCTTGCGGTGATTTAGTTGGTTTGGGTTGCGATATACCTTGCGGTAATTTAGCTTGTATTTACTGTGGGGAGAATGGCACTGGCGACTGGACCAGTTGCCCAAATACACAAGCTACCGGTCACGAGTTTCCTGGATTTGCCCGATCTTACGCTATCTTGCCCGATTGGTTTGTCAAATTGGGACCAATTGTCAAATTCCCAGTCGGATTCAATCCTAACCAAGCTTGTCAGTTAGAGCCACTAGCCTGTTGCCTAGAGGGGATGACTCGGGTCAACAATTGTATTGAAAACCGAGTTGTAGTGTTAATCGGAGCGGGCTCACAAAGTACCTATGCCTTACAATGTGCTCAGGCTATGAAAGCACGCAAAATCATTATTATTAATCGAGGCACTGAAAGACTTGATCGAGTCATGGCCGACTTTGGGTCTATCAATGTAATTGGTTTGCGCTGGGATCACCAAGTTGTTGATAAAGTGTTCAAGGCTTGCCATCCTTTTAACGAACCGCACTTCGTTATGGTTAACGCTCCGTGCTTGGAAGCCTACGAACTCGCAACTAAGTTGATGGGATACGGAACTGTATTAGATGGACATGCTGGAGTCAAAGGCGCTAGCGGAAAACCGAATATTACCCACCAAGTTGACTTAAACAATGATATCCACTACCGTTTGCAGTGCTATCAGGCTACACATGGCTCGAGTATGTACGGAATTCGCCTAGCGCACCAGTTCTTATCAGAAGGTCGGCTGCCCAAAATCGACTTAATGACCAATTCGACGGAACAGTTTCAATATAATCAAATAGACCAAGCAATCGAGAGGGCAGCAGATTCGGATAGCTTAAAAGTGATTATTAGTTGGGATTAGCAATCAGGCCCAAGGATCAAGAACGACTTTGCCGGCATCACCAGTCAACTGTTGTTCCCAAGCAGTTTGAACTTGGCTCATTCCATATTCGTGAGTGATGAATTTATCTAACTGATGTCCCACTTGACTAATAACTTTAATCAAATCGGGAAAATCGGACAAATTGTAGTGCCAATTACCACGCAATACAATTCCCTTCCGAATCATATCACCACTGGCTCCCAAAGGAAAGTTTCCCCCCTCACCAATGAAACAGGCTTGGCCTTTCCGCCTCAGTGCATCAACCATCAACCGATGAGCGGCTGATGCCCCGGAACAGTCCATGGCTTTATCAACACCAAGGCCGTTGGTCAAGTCCTTAATTTTATCCAAAATATCTTCATCTGCTGGATCTAAAACAGCAACAGCTCCCAACTCCTTGGCCAAATTAGCTCGAAATGGCTGACTTTCAACAGCAATGACCTTTGCACTACGAAAATGCCCATTAATAACACCACCGAGTCCAACTGGCCCCATACCCGTGATCATTACGGTGTCTAAGGCATTAACATTCATCTGTTGCATAGCACCGAATGTAGGTCCTAATCCGCAACACGCCATTCCAGCATGGTGAAAACTAATTTCTTCTGGAAATGGCGATAATAACCAATCAGGTTTGAGAATGTACTGGGCATAAGTAGTCCCTGCAGACTGATCTTCAGGTAATCGTCTCCCATTTTGGCAGTGAATATGTTCTCCATCTAAACATAGCCAACAGGTACCACAACCCAGTTGAGGTTGAACGACCACTCGGTCGCCAACATCTACACGACCTGATTGTGCAACTTCGACTACTTCACCTGCTGCTTCATGGCCAAAACCAGCGGCATCTTGTTCTCGTTCTCTTTTAAATCCCTTATATTCCGTACACATCGGCACAGATCGGATTTTAACCACTACAAAATCGTCAACTGCTTTTGGATCTGGTCGATCAATTGTACCACCAGTCCCATCAGTGAACATTGCTGCAATTTTCATTTCGATTCTCCAAATTACAAATAGTTGCCAATTACTCTGTCATCATATCAAATTCTGTCTTGAAATTCTATCTTAAAATTTAAAGGGTATTATGGATTAACGAACTTCACCGGCAAATCGTCAGTGTTAGATCTGTGGCGTTACTTTTGCGCACATCTATTCCTTATCGGCTAGGGTGTTGGATCAAATTTATCGGAAATTGACTCTGAGCCAATCTTGATATTGATATTTATTTCTCACTCCTAAAAAGACCAATCCATCGAGAATTCGATTTAAGAATGGGAAGGTAAATT
>CAYVHK010000207.1:0-6970 GCA_964451145.1 uncultured bacterium
ATAAGCCTTTACAAGAAAGTATAGCTGAGTCCTTTTCCACTTTTTGGACAAAAAAGATGTCACTTTGTCCTGGCTAATTCAGCCTGATATTACCAAATGAGCTAGCTGGTTTCTTTTCGTACTTTGATGGTAATTAATCAGCAGTATGAATTATTTAATCTTTGCCCAATTGGTTAATTTTAAGTTCTCCACCGGTTGGATTGAAAGTAAGGACGGAACGAAGTAAGAGGGTTGATAGTCAGGTGCTGGATGATTAGTCAGATTACGAAGGTCATTCCCATTTATATTCATAACGTGGATTTCGTGATTTCCTGTACGTTCGGAACTAAAAATAATCTCCCTGCCGCTTGGTGTCCAAATCGGGTGATTGTTACCACCGCCATTTTCGGTTAGTTGACGTAATTTTTTTTCATTTATATCCATAACGTAGATTTCGCTTCCCTTTTTTCCTATTCTATCAGCAGCAAAAACAATCTGTTTACCATCTGGAGACCAATGAGGTGCCTTTATCGAGGCCAGTTTAGCCTTTCTAGTTACTTCATGTATGTTTTTTCCATTCCGGTCTATAGTGAAGATTCCAGAACCTTTTCCCTTTAACCCCCTACCGATAAACCATGAAACAAAAACAATCTGCTGTCCATCTGGCGACCAATTAGGTGAAGTGATCCAAATTAGTTCAGCATCATTGGTAAGTCGACGTAAATTATTACCATTAGTATCTATCACATAAATAGCAGTTTGTTTACCTCCGTCCCGATCAGATACAAAGGCAATTTGCTTTCCATCTGGCGACCATGTTGGGTCATAATCATTATTCGGATGATCGGTTAATTGACGTAGGTTATTACCTTCTTTATCCATTACATAGATGTCGCTATTTGCACCTTTTTTCTTGTCTTTACCACCATCCCATTTAGCTGTCGAACTTCTTTGAAAGACTATCTGTTGCCTGTCAGGTGACCATGATGGATTACTATCTGCTGTCGAATTATTAGTCAGATTACGCAAATTATTACCATCAGGATCCATAATATAAATTTCTGAATTCCAATCCCTTTCGGATACGAATAAAATACTGGAATCAGCTATCAAAAATAAATGGAAAATTAAAACTGACAGCAGCCCGTTGAATAAAAAAATATTTCTGTTTTTCTTTCCCATTTTTATCTTCCAGTGGTTATTTCTTGATAGACTGATTAATCAATTGGTCTAAAAAGGACGAACCTAATTTCTTTAATTTTATTATTTTCTAGTAAAAAACATTTGCGCTGGCTAAAGTTATTTTAGCTGCTTTTTAAATTGGATATCCATAAACTCCAGTGCTAATTGATGGAAAAGAAAGACTAGGAATTTGATACTCAATAGCTAGCTCTAAACATGAACTGTAGCAATTGGCCAGCAATTTTGTTTCATTAGCTGTACCATTTTTCCAAATAGGACCAGCGGTATGAATAACATATTTGGCTATCAATTTACCACCAGTGGTAATCACCGCTTGGCCGGTCGGGCAGCCACCTTGTTCGTAACGAATATGGTCGCACGCTTGAGTGATATGCTGGTCCTCCCACATTACGAATTGCTCCATCTACACCAGTCCCACCAACTAGTTGATTATTGGCAACGTTGACGATTGTTATCGTAGATTGTTGCGCAATATCACTTTGTTTAATGCGAATTGTTGATTGGTTAATTTTGAGTTTCCATGCAGTGTCGCCTTGGTTTCATCCTCGACTATATCATAAAAATTACAGCAGCGGTAAGGCTACGGTTTGTCTTGATTGCAGACTTCGTGTGACCGCTTCGGTAAATTCCATGTACTTGACACCTACATCAAATGGACTATGGCTAATCGTTTCTATTCCTCGAATAGCGTTGATAAATTCTTCCTCAACTCTCCAGCCGCCAATTTCGTTTTCTAAAATAGGTATTTCACTCAGGGACGAATCGTCCCGCTTCCCACCGTACAGTTTACCGCCCGAAAAACGGAGAGTTCCAGCTGAGCCAAATAGAAATGCCTCAGCCATACCCGATAGGCCGGTAACACTCGAAATCTGCATGTGCAACTGAGCTCCGCATGCCATTTCGGCAACAACGTCAAGATGATCAGGAATGTGAATAGCTTGGCAAATACCATTTTCGTCAGTTCGGCTTTTAACAAACGTTTTGCCCATCGCCAACACACACTTAGCTGTGCCAACCCAGCGCATGACTGCTTCGTACCAAATGCCCATGCTCATAATATTCAATCCACTAAACTCAATATTTTGTCGCCAATGAAAAACTTCATTCGGATCTAGAAAATTATTTCCAGCCCTTACCTCAATAGCTAATATATCACCTAAATATCCCTCACTAATGAGACGCTGGATCGTTTGATCAACAGAAAGTGTCATAGGAGAGGGAACGATTTGTGCCACTAGGTCAGGATAACTCTGAGAAGTTGCGTACATTTGATATGCTTGTTGTGCATTCATCGCCATTCGAGCTTCACACATCACATGTTTACTAGCCTTAAGTGTCGCTACCGTCAATTGATAGTGCATGTAAGGCCAAGTACCAATAACGATAGCATCGGTATCATCAGCTTGAATTAGGTCTTTCCAATTGTCGTAGACTATGGGAATACCGAATTCAGTGGCTACTCGCTCAGATGATTGGCGACTTCGATTACAAACGCTAACGATGGCAACATTTTTGATTGCTTGGAGCCCAGGAATATGTTTGGATGTCGTATTTTTACCTGCACCGACAATACCAATGCGAATTTTTTGATTGCTCATGTTATAGTACCTTTTTGAATAATTTACTTATCGTTCATATTGACAAGTACAACTAAAGATTATGAAAATTTAGACTCAATTTGATATAATTCCGGTATTATATGGCTGACACACAACAATGGCTAATTATAATAACACGAAGTAACTCAACCCAAATATTTTTTCTAACCAACAGTCATTCATCTAAAACTGAAAACACTATCTGGAGGATACGACCTTGACTGAGCTAAATATACAGAAGGCGGAGATAGGCTTAATCGGCCTAGCTGTTATGGGTGAAAATCTGGCCTTGAACATCGAAAGCAAAGGATTCCGCATTGCTGTTTTCAACCGAACTGTTTCTAAAGTAGACGATTTTATCAATGGAAGAGCCGCTGATAAAAATCTGATTGGCACGCATTCTGTTGAGGAATTTGTTGACATACTAGAAAAACCTCGCCGGATTATGTTAATGGTTAAAGCCGGTGAGGCTGTTGATAAGTTTATTGATCTACTGATCCCACATTTAGAAATAGGAGACTTAATTATTGACGGTGGCAATTCTAATTTTCTTGATACTGAACGCCGTACTAAACTCTTAGCTGAAAAAGGATTTGGTTTTATCGGTACCGGTGTTTCTGGGGGAGAAGAAGGTGCCCTGAAAGGTCCGGCTATGATGCCTGGCGGGTCAGCTTCAGCTTACCAAATGGTTGAACCTATCTTCACCCAAATATCAGCTCAGGTAGATGGAGTGCCTTGTTGCTCTTATATTGGTGATGGTGGCGCAGGCCATTACGTTAAGATGGTTCATAATGGCATTGAGTACGGTGATATGCAGTTAATCTGTGAAGCTTATACTCTTATGTCAAGTGTTTTAGGAATGAATGTTGACCAGCTACATCAAGTCTTTGACGAATGGAACCAAGGTGAGCTTGGTTCTTATCTTATTGAAATTACTGCTGATATTTTCACTCAAAAAGCAGATGATGGTACACCATTAGTAGACTCTATTCTTGATCAGGCAGGTCAAAAAGGGACTGGAAAATGGACAGGCATTTCATCACTCGATTTGGGCGTTTCTGTACCAACGATCGTGGAAGCTGTTTTTGCCCGTTGTATTTCTGCAGTCAAAGCTGAACGGAAAGAAGCTGCTAAAATTTTGACTGGTCCAACAGAAACATTTCAGGGAAATAAAACAGAATTTGTTACCGCTATTCGTGATGCTCTTTATGCAGCCAAAATCTGCTCTTATGCCCAAGGATTTGCTTTAATGAAAGAAGCAGCATTAGAATATGGTTGGCAATTAGATTTGGGGGAGATTAGTTTAGGTTGGCGCGGTGGCTGCATTATTCGAGCCAAATTTCTTCACCGAATTGCAGAGGCTTTTGAACGAGATTCTCAGCTACCGAATCTTTTGCTAGATGACTATTTTCGTAATGTGATTGAATCGACACAAAAAAACTGGCGACAAGTAATTTCTACCGCTGTTGGACTGGGAGTGCCGACACCAGCTTTTAGTTCGGCTTTAGCTTACTACGATAGTTATCGGAGCAATAGACTATCCGCTAATCTCATTCAAGCTCAGCGCGATTATTTTGGCGCGCATACCTATCACAAAATAGATAGCCAAGGTGAAACTATTGTTGATGATAATGGTAAGCCGATTGTGTATCATACCGAGTGGATGTTGAGAAATCGGCCCGAATTAATTATTGAATAAAAACGTTTTAAATATGTCGGATCTTTGCTTTGCTACAGCTACCGAATTGCTAAAACTAATCCGTAATCGGTCGGTAAGTGTGTATGAGGTAGTACAAGCTCACGTTGAGCAAATTGAAAAGCTGAACCCATTAGTTAACGCAGTAGTTACTTTTTTACCGGAGGAAGCGCTAGCAAAAGCTAAAAAAATAGATCAGCTTTTAGCGAAAGGCAAACCGGTTGGACGATTAGTTGGTTTGCCTATTGCTCACAAAGATTCTTTCGCTACTTCAGGAATTAAGACGACTCAAGGGTCGCCAATTTTCTGCCATGATATTCCGGATCAAGATTCTCTGATAATTGAGCGGCTCAAGAAAGCTGGTGCTATAACATTGGGCAAAACCAACTTGCCTGAGTTTGGAGCGGGATCTCAAACATACAATGAGGTTTTTGGTGAAACACTGAACCCCTATGATTTGACTAAAACTTGCGGCGGTAGTAGCGGTGGATCTGCGGTAGCCTTGGCCTGTGGAATGCAACCGATAGCCGATGGTAGTGATATGGGAGGCTCTTTGCGCAATCCAGCAAACTACTGTAATGTGGTAGGATTAAGACCCTCACCAGGACGAGTTCCTTCCTGGCCTTCCTCAACTGCCTGGTTCCCGATTTCTGTCGTTGGGCCTATGGCTCGAACGGTGGCAGATATAGCATTAATCATGTCGGCCATTGCTGGGCCAGATCATCGATCACCTATTTCCATTTCTGAGTCAGCTGATATTTTTCAGCAACCTATGCAACGGGACTTCAGTAAAAGCCGAATTGCTTGGTTGGGTAATTTGGGGCAATTACCAGTTGAATACAGTGTGATGTCCATTTTAGAATCACAGCGATCAATCTTTGAAGACCTAAGTGGTGATGTCATTGATGCCTGTCCTGATTTTTCTGGTGCTGACCAGATCTTCAAGACTTGGCGAGCTTGGAAATTTTCTCTCGACTTAGGATCACTATTGGTAGACCATCGCCATCAAATGAAGGAGACAGTAATTTGGAATATCGAACAAGGACAAAGGTTATTGGGAACTGATTTAGCCGAAGCCGAAATCAAGCGGACCGAATTGTATCATAGAATAAGAAATTTTATGATACAGTTCGAATTTATGATTTTACCGGTCAGTCAATTACCACCATTTGAAATCCAAACTCGCTACCCAACCCAAATCAATGCCGAGCCAATGGGAACATACATCGATTGGATGAAATCTTGTTACTACATAACAGTGACCGGGTTACCTGCTATTTCAATACCCTGTGGTTTTACTGAGGATGGACTACCAGTTGGTGTGCAGATAGTGGGACGACATCAAGATGACTTTGGTTTGTTACAGTTTGCTTATGCTTTCGAGCAAGCAACCCGATTTGGGGAAATTCGGCCACCAATTGCAAATCGGTCATTTTAGTGTTTTTAACCGAAGGTTTTTGATATAGTTCCTTGATGGCTTGAATAACTAAAGAAAGTAATTTTTCTTTCTAACTACATTGTCTTTATTTGAAGTGAACATGATTTTCTATCTTACCTATAAAATATAAGAGCTTGTTCTAAGGAGGATTGAGTTGAAGCCTAAAATTTTCATTTCTCGTCCAATTCCAGATATTGTTGTTAATCGATTGGCTGAAGTTTGTCAAGTAGACATGTGGCATACTAGCCAAATTTTGCCACCTATAGCAGATAAAATTTCCGATCTTGATGGACTGATGACTTACGGGCATGAACCTGTCACTGCCGAAATGATAGATACTGCCCCAAATTTGAAAGTTATTACTGCTGTTGGTGTCGGTTACGATCACATTGATGCAATGGCAGCCAAAAAACGAAACATTTCCGTTGGCAACACGCCTGATGTTCTCAGCGATACTACGGCAGATATGACTTTTGCTTTGTTGCTCAGCGTAGCTCGTAATATTATTTCTGGTAATACTTTTGTTCAAAATGGAGAATGGAACTATTATGATCCAAATATTTTATGGGGACAGGAAGTACATCATGCTACTATCGGCATTGTAGGCATGGGTCGAATCGGTTATGCCGTTGCTAAACGCGCGTTGGGTTTCGATATGCGCGTATTGTATAACAAACGAACCCGCCGCCTCGATTGGGAAGCTGAACTTGGCATCGAATACGTACAATTAGACGATTTGTTGGAATCTTCAGACTTCGTGACATTACATCCGCCAATGAGTGATGAAACTTATCATTTAATCGGTGAAAGAGAATTGGCACTAATGAAATCAAACGCCGTTTTGGTTAATATTGCTCGTGGTCCAGTAGTAGACGGTCAAGCCCTTTACCGAGCTCTCAAAAATGGAGAGATCAGTGGTGCGGCTCTTGACGTTACTGAACCAGAACCGATTAATCCAGATCACCCTCTTTTAACACTTGATAACTTAATTGTTTGTCCGCATTTGGGCAGTGCAACTCATCAAACAAGAATGAAAATGGCAAATATGGCCGCAGA
>CAYVHK010000208.1:0-6920 GCA_964451145.1 uncultured bacterium
GATTTTTCAAAAATGGCTGAAGATAGGTACCATGGTACAAGGTGCATCTTTGTTGATTGTTGTTGGAGTTGCATTGGATACTATGAATCAAATTGAATCGTATTTAACCACTCGTCGTTATGATGGTTTTTTGAGCGATAGTCCAATGAGAAGTCGAGGAAGGTAAAACATATGAAGGTAAGAGCTTCGGTTAAAAAAATGTGTGAGCGATGCAAAATTATAAAAAGAAAAGGCCGGATTCGGGTAATTTGCCCGGCCAATCCCAAACATAAACAAAGACAAGGTTAATGTAGGAGGTTGACAATTATGGCTAGAATTGCCGGGGTGGATCTACCAAGAAACAAGAGGGTTGATATTGGGCTGACGTACATTTTTGGTATTGGCCGGACGACGGCCTCTCAAATTGTTGCTGATTTACACATTGACCCGGCTGTGAAAGTCGCAGATCTAACTGAAAATGAAATCAGCTTAATTCGGAATGAAATTGGGGGCAACTATGTGGTGGAGGGAGACTTAAGGAGGTCTGTTGATCAAAATATCAAGCGTCTAAGTGATATTAGCTGTTATCGTGGCTTGAGGCATCGTCGTGGTTTGCCAGCCAGAGGTCAACGAACTAGTACAAATGCTCGTACACGTAAAGGTAGAGCAAAAACCATTTCCGTGGGGCGTAAGGCTAAAGAAGTAGGTCGTAAAGCTTAAATCAGTTTGGCTGTTCTGGATAAAAAGATAAGGTTTGGTAAAAGAAGGAGATAGAATTGAGATCAAGAAGACGAGAGAGAAAAAACGTCCCTGAAGGTATAGCCCATATCCAAGCGACATTTAATAACACTATTATCACGATTACTGATCCTAATGGGAACGCTTTGGCTTGGGCTAGTGCTGGAACGGATTTTAGGGGGTCACGAAAAAGCACACCATTTGCAGCTGGTCAGGCGGCAGAAGTTTGCGCTCAAAAAGCAAAGGAGCATGGTGTACAGAAAGTCCGAGTTAGGGTGAAAGGTCCCGGGTCAGGACGTGAATCCGCAATCCGTTCCCTTGCTGCTTCTGGTATTGAGATTATATCTATGCAGGATGTAACGCCTATTCCTCACAATGGGTGTCGTCCACCAAAACGTCGACGTGTCTAGCCGGCTCGTTGAAATATTACCTACTAATTGAGATTTGAGCAACTAATAGGGGAGGATGATGATCGGGTTAGAAATAACGAAACCAAAACGTCTTCTGGCGGAACAGGAGTCATTAAGGCCAAATTACGGTAAGTTTATTGCTGAGCCTTTGGCAAGAGGGTTTGGTATGACTATTGGTAATTCGCTGCGCCGAGTGTTACTTTCCAGTGTCCAAGGTGCTGCCATCGTCTCGGTATTAATTGATGGAGTTAACCACGAATATGATACGATCGAAGGTGTGCGCGAAGATGTTGTACAGAGCATTCTTAATTTAATGTCATTTCGTTTCCTTGTTGCTACGGATGAGGAAATAACGTTACGTCTACACGCTGAAGGGTCGAAAGAAATTACGGCTGCTGATATTATGCCAAATGGACAGGTCGAAATCGTTAATCCGGACCAACATATTGCGACTTTAGATCGATGCGACAGTTTGGATATGCAGTTGAAATTAATTCGTGGTCGTGGTTATGCATTAGCTGATGAAACCGAAAATCCTAATTCCGTCGAAGGCGTAATTCCAATAGATGCCAAGTTTTCACCAGTTGACAAGGTGAATTTCAAAGTTGAAGAAACGAGAGTAGGGCACATAACTAACTTTGATCGTCTGTTATTGGAAGTTTGGACCGATGGTAGTTTAACAGCAAAAGAGGCTGTAACTGAGGCTGCTAAAATTTTACGCGACCAATTGAGTTTGTTCACTGACTTCGACGAACATTATGTTGAGCCAATTGAAGTAATTGATGAAAACAAAATCCAGCGGGAGAAATTTCTCAATAAACCAGTGGCTGAGCTGGAACTATCAGTTCGTTCTGCCAATTGCTTGGAGGCATCTCAAATTACGACAATTCGGGATTTAGTCATCCATAGCGAGCAAGAAATGTTAAAACAGCGAAATTTTGGTAAAAAATCTCTGATTGAGATTAAAGAAATTCTAGGCCAAATGGGACTTGAGTTGGGGATGAAATTAGACGAAGATTAGAACGATGATCTAAATCAGTGTGAAAGGTAATAACAAAAAATGAAACACAGAAAAAGCGGTCGAAAGCTTGGTCGAACATCCAGCCATAGAAAAGCATTACTAAGAAATTTAACCACTGCTCTGTTTGAACATGAGCAGATCCGGTCGACATTGCCCAAGTGTAAAGAACTGAGAAGCTATGCAGAAAAACTGATTACATTAGCTAAGCGCGGTGATCTACACGCTAGGAGACAAGCGGCCAAAGTTATTTTCGGCACTAATTTACATACCCGAATGAAGGGCAAACATGATGTTTTGCGTAAATTGTTCAACGAAATTGGCCCTCGTTACGCTGACCGAAATGGCGGGTATACACGTGTTGTACGGGCTGATATCAGAAAAGGCGACGGTGCTCAAATGGCCTATATTCAGCTAGTTTGAACATTTTTGCCCGGAACAGAAGAAAAGGAAACAAAACGTGTGTTGAAAAGGCGTCGGTTAGATCAACCGGCGCCTTTTTTGTTTGTCTACTTTATTATTCTTTCCAAGGTAACGGTACACCTAAGCGTTGACTGACAGAACGGGCACTTTCTTGTTCTATTTCTCCATAATGAATGCCATGTTTTCGGTGGAATTTAAACCGATCTTCTTCTATCGCACCTGGTAGCTGTGCTTGCTTGCTTCCGGGTAAAGGTTCGTACGTATTTCTGACATCCTGCACCATTCGGTCAACTTCTGTCTCGAACATTGTTTCTGGCATCACTGTATCAATATGAATAGCCAAAACCATGCCACCCATCCTAGCTCCTGGCCATCGTTCACGTTTTGCTTCGCTTTCAGGTAAGGTGAAACCCGTTAATCCACCGCCTAGCAAACTAGCTACTGCTGTATAACCAATACTTTTAAAAAATGCTGCTGGAATTAGAGAAAGTAGTTGATCGTAAGCTTCGCCACGTTGGTAATCGGCCATAATGCAAGTAGCCGCATCCAAGATAATTGAGTGTTCCTTCTGTCCTGGAATGGCAAAACTAATCGGTGGGTTGCCGAAGTAACCAAGCTGTGGTTTTTTATTACTGCCACTAGCATTACCTTGATTATGATAACCTTGCACAGAAAAACCGATACAACCTTTTTCCGAACAAAGACGTGTATAATGTCCGGCAGAACCATAATGCCCAATATTGCGGACCAACCCCATTCCAACACCAGTTGCTTTGGCCTTTTCAATTGCTTGCTTGGTTGCTTGTAACATTGGCAAGTAACCAAGTGTACCGTCCCCATCAAAAACAGTGCTAGCTTGTGATTGACTTACAATTTCTAAGTTAGGTTCGGGATTAATACTCATATTTTCAAAAGCACTACAATACCCATTAACTGTTCTGGTTCCATGAGAACGAACTCCTCTTAAATCTGAATTGACTAATAAACGAGCAATCAGCTGAGCGTGATCAAAGGGCAATCCAGCTTGTTCAAAACAACAAACTGAGAAGGATAATAGTGCCTCTTCTTTAACTAGAACATAGGATTTTGGCGGTTGATTCATCAGTAATTTCCTGTACTAAAAATAAATTTCTTCTTATTTTAACATGTCGACAATAGTATTCAAATACACTTGCTGGGATATGGAGCAACTGATATAATTTAGTTTCTCATCAAGAGTTTTTGCTAATTCACCAATTTCAAGTGTCGTTCAACTCCTTCAGATTATTCTCTAATGAATAATCTTATTCGTCTTGGTATTATTTGTTGGTCGAAGTAATACGCTTGCTTTTTTTACTAGCGGTGAAGTGGAGTTGGCGGCTACACTGACATTCACATTCAGTCCTTAAACTTTTTGGAAGAAAAATTAAGAAAGTGAGTTGAAAGTTACAAAGAAGATAGCTTCACTTGCTACATCGGTGATGTATTCAGTTATCGACATGATTAATGAGATCGGTCTTGATTTAGTTGGTGTTTTTCGCCACATGTCCTCCATGATATTCATACCCGTTTTGCTTTGCGGACTGGCTGTCATGTATTGGTTGAGAAACCAATGGCCAGATTGCAGTAACAAAACTCGACCTTCGGTCATCAGCGTCATTTGGTAATAGACTATCAGCGTCATTTTCAAAATAATTATTTAACAATCAAATAAGCCATAGAAAATGGCTTCATTGGGGAGATTCGAGAATTTGAAGCCTGTTTGGCTCAGCGATGAGTCAGTCAGGGGCAAGCAAAATGATCCACAAATTTCAGGTGATGGACAGCCTAATGATGTTGGCAGTCATTTACAAGACATTATTCCTTGAATGACAGGCTTATTACCAAAAACTGCTTGTAGCAGTAACAGCTTCATGTTTGAAGATGCTGAATCAAATACCGTTCAGAAATTGGTTGTAATTGATTCTAATACGGTATTTGAGATGAATAATGGAGCTAGAGGCATGATCAGAATTATTGGTAATACCAAACGTAGTTTTGAAGAATCAATTCGCATAAAAGATGAAACTGGTGTGTCATAAATCCATCATGGAGTTCGTTTTATTCCGAAAAATGGTAGTTCACACGAACTAACCCCAAATCGGCCTGATAATCATCCAAAGAATGAAATCAACCAAATAATTGGTTTGATTACAAATAATTATCAGAGTAACTATACCTCGGCTGTAAATGGTATTCGAACGAGTTCGTTAACCAATGTTATTCTTAAAATGGGTTTACATGGTAGTACACACAAGCCAATTTATTGCGATATAATACTAGAGTAAAAAGTATATTCGCGACAAAGAGTCGAAGACCTCATGCAAAGTATAATCGTCGCTGTATGTTCTAAGATTTAAGTGTTAAAATTTTAATTCTATACAATCATTCGTAGGAGTGGGAAAAATGAAATTTATACGTCACGGATTATCCCTTTTGACTGGTTTATTATTGCTAATGTCGCAAGGTTGTATTCCTTCGATTACGGGTGAGATGAGCCTAGCTGAGAACTTAATTTCGGAGAAAGATTACCAAGGAGCAATTGGCCTATACCAGAATATTATCAATACAAAGCCAGATACACTTCAATCCCGAGAGGCACAATTAGCACTAGGTGAGCTCTATTTTAAAATTATGAAGCGACCGAATCAGGCCGTTACTGTTTACCAACAGTTGATTGCTGCGGCGCCGGATAGTGAAGAAGCGGCGGAAGCCCATTACCGGATTGGTATTCATTCTTTCAAAACACAAGAATACAAGAAGGCTAGAATCGCTTTTGAATTGATTGTTAATCGTTTTCCTCAACTGGAAATTAGTAACAATGCCCAGTTGATGCTTGCTAAAAGTTTTGAAAAAGCAAACCAATTTGAAAAAGCAACCGAAGTTTACGATCAATTCGCGGCCAGAAATCCTAAAAGTGATAGAGCGGTCGACGCACTGATATTGAAGGCTAAAATTCAAAAAAAACATTTGGGGGCTGATAAAGCAGCTGAACGTACTTATCAGCAAGTAGTAAAGAAATATGGACGGGTGCAGGGTCTCAGTGAGCAGTTAGATGCAGCTAAAGTTGAGCTAAAATCAATGGGAGCATTCATTCCAAAACCAGACGATCCCACTAAAACAGCGGTTGGACAAGCTATGGAACGTCAGCGTAGGAGAATGGAACGAGATCGGCCTAAGAATGTAGAGCGAAGTCGAGCTGTAGCTGGAATGGGACAGGACTCAGGTTTTGGAGTAACAGCTGAAGAGGTTATGTCTTCTTTTGGCACAATTCAAGGCGACGACCAAGGTACTTTCTATGATGCTATGTTAATGATAGCCAATATGAATCTCCAAGAGGAAAATTATCGAGATGCAGGAGCACTTTATTTTCGAGCTATTGAGTTAGCAAAAGCCGATCAAGGAAAAATAGATCCTTATGCCTACCTTCGATTATCTATTTGTTATCGTAAGGTTGGTATGAGTATTCGAGCCCAAGAGTTAATGCGAAAAGCTATTCGCAAAGATAAAGAAGTGTTGGACGCTGTTGTTCGAGCTGGTGAATCTCAATACGCCAACGAAGAATACGAGAAAGCCATTGAAACCTATAAGTCGGTCGTTGGCTTTAACCGATCGGTAGATCCTGAAATTTACTGGCGCATGGCGTTAGCATATAAAAAAATGAAAGATGTGGAGAAAGAAGTCGAATACCTCGAAAGAGCAGTTGTAGCAGCTCCTGATTACGAAGACGCCCTCCAAAGCCTAGCTGAGGCTCTGAATTATAGGATGAAAGAACGTACTCGTGCTGGCTATTACCAAGACCTTGTTGAGGGAAAAGGAAACAACTACGAAGTTCAAGTGGAACTGGCCGAAGTTTCAAATCGTTATGGGCAGCATTCCAAAGCCAAGTCTCGGTACAATAATGCGGCTCGAATTGCTCAACGCGAATTAGAAAAAGCAGAAAATCAAGCTGATAAAAATTCGCTAAAGAACAAAGTACTACAAGCCAAAATTCAAGCTGCTATGGCTAGCTATGAAACTGGCAAACCGGAGGATGGAGATCGAATCATTCAAGAATTGACAGAAGCCAACCCAAATCATGCGATGTTGGATTATGCTAGCGGGCGAATTGCTACCTTTAATGATGATAGTCAAGGAGCGATTTCTGCTTTTTCGATTGCACTGGACAAAAATCCACGTCTGTCAATAGCCGCAGTTGCCTTGAGCGAAATCTATGTACTACTTGATCAAAGCGTAGAGGCGATTGCAATTTTGGAAAAATACTTAAGTAAAAACCGCTATGACCGTCAAACTCGAAAAAAGCTAAATGCTATAAAAAGTCAATCAATAGAAAA
>CAYVHK010000209.1:0-6905 GCA_964451145.1 uncultured bacterium
AAGAGCAACTGGAATTCTATGCTCTTGATCTGTTCAGGTTGCGGACCGAAGGCATTGCGGTATTGGGGGCCTTCAAGGTCATAAATCAACACTATCACTTCGTTACCATCGGCAGAGAGAAATCCCTCGCGGCGGAAACCGCCCTGTATCGACGGCCCGTAGGCAAGAATATTGCTCTCACCAATCCTGCGGCGATTTGATATCCGCTCACCATCGACTGTAGTAATGATCATCTCTTCCTGGAAGAAGGCCGCACCACCGATATCGTCTTCGGGGGAATCGTCACTCAGTCGCACTTCGATACGCGTAATATCAGCATTATTCTGGCCTTCGGTGAGCGTTCCCTTGAAAGGATTACCCTGAAATGCCTGACCCTTGGTCGTAGAATTGAAAGCATTGATATAGGTCGCACCGACTTTTACAAAGTCACCAAGTTGTACCGTACCACGGCCACCGAGCATATTCGTGTCATTGGAGCGAAATCGGGCAGTGCTAGCAGTCTCGGCCGTTTCGACCTGCCCCGGCGAACTCGGGCGCGAAATGAGAAAGGTCGCTTCGTACTTGTCGGTAGCCAGATCGAGTTGCAAACCAGCGAAAGTCGGCTTGGAGAAAGTCATCGGAGTCAGCGTGGTACGAATCCGATCACCAATCGTCAATGCATAAGAATACTGACCTTTCTGGTCCGAGGCGATAACTAAACTCGAAAACCAACTGGAGAAGAAAGGTGTCTTAAACAAGCTGCTGCCCGCCGTTTGTGGCGACGCGATACTCCAATCGTAAACAAGTTGGCCACGAGTGATATAATTCCCGTAGAGATCGTAGAAATAATCGCCTTCCTGAGAAGTACTCACATAGCGCTCAAAATGGCGGCGGGCATAATTTGTGTAATCCTGCTGCCGCCACTGGTACTCGTTGAATAATTCCTGGGGTACATACCACTTCTTTACCGCTGGATCGAGCGCGTCAAAGAGAACCCCTGGCCCCATAGGCTCGTAGCCTACTTCGCCACCGCGACGCACTCCCAGCCGGGTGCCAAAATCCTCCTGAGCAGGGAGGTTTTCCACGATCACTCCCAGCATAAGGACTGTAACCGCACTCACGCGGAATCTCCTAGCTGTGTTCACAAAGACCTCCCTTTTTTAACCATTTCACGTCCAAACTCCGGTATATCCAAGATTAGTAAGCGACATGAACAAGTTTTGTTATCCTACTATTGTGGTCGTCGGCCTCGACCTCAATCCTGCAAAGATAGATTCCCGGTGGCACAACCTGTCCACCTATATCTCGCCCATCCCAGTTAACCTAATAATTCCCCCCTCTTCCCTGTTCCACCTCCCTCTCCCCCGTCCCTACCATCCGGCCCCCCAAATCGAAAAACGCGACTCCCACCGGCCGCTCTTCCATAATCTTCAGCAACGCGAACTGAACCAATAACAGATCGTTTATCCCATCCCCATTCGGCGTAAATACCGATGGCAATACCACATCTTCGATCAATGCACCGCCCATCTCCTGTAAGCTGATACGCGTTGTCGACGACTCCACCAACTCGGTGGCATCTTTCGATTCGGTATCCACTCGCTGAAATAGGCCCTCGTCCATATCAGATGCACGAACAAACGACGTGAACTCAATTCCCTCACTAAAACTCTGAGATTCGAAACGGACTTCTATGAGGGAGTGAGCACCAGCCGACGTTTCTGCATTGAGAGAAAAGGGGAAATGCACCCATATAGAGTCTGCACCAGTCGCTATCTGCGTCAGGCCTAAGCCGTCCTCCGAGCGCAATACTCCATCGGCATCCGGCATGAAAACTCGATCAAAACTCGAAGCGACCGCCATAGTTTGTAATTGATCTGGATCGAGAAGCGAAGACGTCTCTGCAACTTCAACCTGCCCAAAACGCACTCCGGTCAAACGCGCGGCTCGAGGCGTCACGACAAGGATCTCATTAAAACCATTGCTTACAGTGGCATCGCTTGGATCCGGCTCAGCTGCGCGAATAAAATAGGAAAATTCCTCAGGCTGGAGCGGATTGATATTACGAGGAAACGTATAATCCTCAGGCAGCGCTTCTAAGTCGGTTAACGTTCGGCCGGCTCCATCTTTACTCAACAGTGCCAGTTCACCGACCAATTCAAGTGCAAGCGGCGGCGCAAGATCTACACGCAGATTACTTATCCTGGCCGTTTTGAAGGGATTTTTGGACGAGATATTCACGCGAACCTGAAGAAACTTGCGCGGATTAGGCGAAGTGATCGTCGACTCGTTGACCCCGTTGGTCGGCAGGTAGCTCTCACTCCACTCGCTCCAACCGACAAAAGCTAGACTACCGACCTTGTCAAAACTTGTTTTTGGTGCCCGTCGCAATTTTCTGCCATCTTCATCAATCTTGCCATCGCCGTCGTTATCTATGAGATCAATCGGATCTTCGTCTTCGAAACCATCGCCGTCGTCGTCGGTTTTTGAGGCGTGTTTTTTATCAAGTCCCTGCCATATGTCCCAGGCCGTCCATGCCAGAACCACCTGGTCATAGATCTCTTCAGTGACCTCTTCTCGCTCTTCGCTGCCAGCCACCGAAACCACCTGATAATACGTGTAATTGGTATCGGTCTGATCAGAAGTGCGTGTCTGTATCTGCAACGAGACATCCGGATGCAAGTCCAACGGTTCAATTCGCTCCGTAACCTCACCGGTGACCGGGTCATTTTCTCGGATGATTACGTCCCCCTCCCAGGCGATGCGCGGTAGGGTCTTGCGAATATAATTACCACGTGAATCTTTGAGCTCAATAGGGGGCGAGTATGCCCATACGCTAGTTGGGTACCCTTCTCCATAGAGCTGAATTTCACCCACCGTCGCCAACGCTCCGTAGCGTCCCGACTGATTCCCGGTCACGTCTATATCGCGAACCTGCAGAAAACGAATTTTGCGCAGGGGAAAGGTTTCGCGAAATATACGCACCACCGGCGTATGGTTATCGACGTGCTCCTCACTGATGATATTGTCCCACTTAAGCCCTTCTTCCAATTGAGTAAAGTCAGTACGGTCATTCATACTCATTGGCTTGAGGAGCGTACCATCAGAAACTATGACCCCCGGTCCCAAGAAGGCACCCAAATGGCTCTGGTTAATCCGCTTGTTGACAATAGAGATGTTGTCGACCCAGAACACGGCTCCTAAATCATACCAGGCCGTACCCTTGACGTACACGGGTGACCAAGTGTTTGCCGTCCACTCTGAGTCATAAAGTCCATCGGTAGCAAGATTCGGTGCCCCCAACCCCCCATGTTCGAACGAGGCACCCCCGCGTTTCTCAGGCTGCAGCGCATAATTATCGCCCTTTGCCCATACCTGAACCTCAGAAATGCGGGGAACTTCTTTCACATAGTACAGGATCGGTCCGCGCTTTGCCTCCGGTAGGTCCTGAAATTTATCATAAGCGGATTTTCTCTCGTCGTCCTGGAGCTCGACAAGCAAACCACCAGCGGTCTCACGCTGATAGATGAGTGCGCCGCGCTGCTCTTCCGGTAACCCTTCGTAGGCCAAACGCGCCTCTTCACCTGCACCCAAAAAGGAATCGCGCCATAGATCTGAATTAGTGACTTTGACCCGGACATATTGAATGAATGCCCCGTCGATATCCGGCACCCCATCCAGATCCCAATCGGCCCGATCAAAAGGAGTGAGCGGAAAGGTCATTTGGACATACTTGCCATCTGTACCCGGAACCGGAACCAGCATGATCGGCCCAGTATCGGGTCCGCCGCCACCACTGCCGCACTCGGTCGAACCACCAAAGATAAATTCCTCACTACGTACGCAACCCTGGGCTAGTTTGGCCGAAGACGTCTCGCTGTCTGTATCGGGAGCACCACCACCTTTGAAACCCGACGAAATCTGTTGAATCAGAGAGAACTGCAAGTTAGTGCCCAGAGGAAATGGAAAACGCTCACCCATCGAACCGAAAAGCGCAAACGATTTGACTGGTTGACCGAGGAACTGATCCTCAAACTGCCCGGCAGGAAAAATGACCGTCAAACGATCGGCATAGACCAACCGACCCAGATCCAGTTCTAGTTCCCAATTACCCAGACCATCCAAACTAAATTCGCCAGGATCATTCAAGCGACTTACAAAACTGGCCGGAGTATCAGGCTCCCAATAGGTACTCAAGTCTCCGTCCATGACGTTATTAGCCAAGAGATCGTTGGACTTGGCCTTTGCCCCCCCCGTGGACAGATCACCACTTGCCCGAACCAAATCGGGGTATGTGAAATCTTTTGCATCGAGGGAAACATTGATATTTCGGCGGAAGAACACCGGCCGAAGTCCATCGGCATCGACTTGCAAGAGATCCGCTTCATCGACCGGGACACTCAATTCGCTAACCAGATCGTTCTGATAGATCCAGTTGTTCCATAGAGCAGCCCGATCAACGCGAATCGAATTGCCGAGCAAACGATAGGCATCGTTGGCCTGGGCTACAGAGAAAGTCGGTAGAGATACTACAGTGAGAAAAAAACCCCACATCAGTAACCGCAGCATAGCTAGCATATCCTCTCTTTCCGTGCTTTCCCAATCGGGCTAATACGCGACTGAAATGATACGCGTCCGGGCAACCCCGGCATCATCCGCTTCGGTCGAAATCCGCAGCATATAAAGACCAGGCGGCACGACCTGCCCGTAATCACTCCGGCCATCCCATTGCTGAGAATACCCTCCCGACGAAAGGTGGCGTACCGAGCGATACAATTTACGACCATTCAAATCAAATATCTCGACACGAATCGGTTTCGGTGTCAAAAGACGCTGCAGATCGAACCGGAAAGTAGTTTCGTCGTTTATCCCGTCGGCATTGGGTGTGAAAGGGTTTGGATCAACCGAAAAATTGCTCACTAAATTTTCGCTCTGAGTAGAAATGTCAGCAATGACCGCCAGAGTGTTCCGATCCGAAAGCTGATCTGTGGCCGCGAAATCAGTCACATCGCTTGCTTCTACTCTCTGCGGTAAGAAAATCGCCACCGTATCGAGTGTACTCTCCTCACCCGCGGTCACCATAATTCCGTTGCTCGTGAAATGCCGATCTTGTTCAGTGCCAAGAGTATCGAGAAACACATTAACCGAGAAACTCGTGCGAAAGTCAATAACCCGACTGCGGAAGCGCACCCTACTCTTCACTATATCCTGGCCCACATCGACCGGGTGGATTCTCGGGAAACCGAGGACGAATTGATCATCAGCAGTATACAGCTGACGAAACTGCCCTTCCTCGATCGGACCAGATCCGGTTCCTGCGCTGGTCAGTTTTTTGATCTGTCCATCACCGAATTCGAATTCGAATTCATCGATACTTTCGATGCGCGCAGGGGTGAAAACCTGTAGCCGATTGAACCCGTTGTTTTCCGCTCCGAGCAAAGCACTCAACGCCAACACGAAAGAGGTATCACGCCCTGCGATCACATCTACCGCTGGAGCCATTTCGCCGAAGACTCGATCGGTGATCTGGGGAGCCGAATACTCAATGCGTAAATTGCGAACAATAGTGGCTGCATCCCAGGCATGACTCTCAAATTCCACTTCAATTTGTATGAACGGGCGTCCACTAGTGGCATTGACAAGTTCCCCCATATTCGCGACCTGGGCAGCACTCCAAAATTCGAGGTCCGGCTCAATACGGCGACGCAAACTTACCGGCAACCCCCTATACTGCTCGCGGGTAAGACGGATCGATTCGCGATCTTCGGGCAGAGCGGCACTGAAGATTTCACGAGCCTCCAGATTGAATTCCGCGGATTCCAAATCTATGGCTTGACCCCTTGTCGCAGAACCGAGTCGCCGATCAACAACGATCGCATCTTCCTCACGCCATTCGATTTCGCGGTCGTAATAGTTGACGCGGAAGAGCACATCGGGTTCAGGATTCGTACCGGTCCGTGTACGCACGATAACCGAGGATTTGGTCGGATCGCCGATCTTCTCTTCTTCCCAGAAGATCCGTCCCAGCGTAGCGGGAGGCAGCGACAGAGCACTGGAGTTATAGATGGCCCTAGGCACAAAACCGTCCGCCAGAAACTCCATTTCTGCCAAATCGTAATCCAATGGTGTCTGGAAATCCAAGCGCGACCAGCGCATTTTAACCGGCGGATCAAAAGCGACAGCTATCGTATCTTTCAGATTGACCGGCACGGTCGCCTCGGGGACAAAGGTCGGAAACATCTGGGCGATCCGGTTGAAATGAGGGAAGCCCAATGGGCCTGTCCAAGGATCTTCGAGACTGAGTCCAGCGATGATCGTCTCGGTGCCGGGCAGACCTCGCGAGAACGTGTAACTAGAGACGCGCACCGGCTCTTCAAGGCGGGGATAGAGGCGAAAGAGACGAATAGGGAAATAGTGTCCTAAATCGGTATAAAGTACCCACTGCTGCTTCACGTCCTGACCGACTCGATCGATCCGCTCAAAACTAGTACGCGGATCTCCATCAAAGACTCGTCCAAGTCCCTCCTGCTTGCGTATACCGGTCAGCGCTCTTTCAAAAACTCCCAGCGTCGTAAGGTTTACACTTTTGTTATATTTGTCGGCGCCAGGAGGACGGGGAAAAGACTCGGCGACATTAATCATCGCCTCCACCTCCGTAACCCCAGCTCTAATCAACAATTGGACTGTCGCTAAATCACGCGGAAAAGCGGTCCAGCGCGGGACCAGCACAGTACCTGCCACAATAGTCGAACCATCCTCCAACTCGACATCGTTCATTGCCACCACATCTTTCCTGGCCACATTGAGCGAGAATGCAAAGAGGACCGAATCAGTAGCCGCATCGGCTAGATCTGTAGTCAGTGTTAGAGATATATCGGGTACGGGTACGGTACGCACCGGCGTAAGTGGACCGATGCAATCTTCGT
>CAYVHK010000210.1:0-6860 GCA_964451145.1 uncultured bacterium
GGTTTGAATTCACCATACTGTTACTCCTCGTTGGGAAAAAACTTAGGTTGCCAGCTGACGTTATCGGATCTAACAATATACTTCAATTTCACATTCCTCTTTCGTTTTAATTTCTGTATTCTAGGCTAAATTAGTCAACGACTCAAGTATATTGCGAGCCTTTGTCAGATATGATAAGCTGAAGCAACTCTAATAAATAAATTTTTGGAGCATCTTGAGATGCAAATTCAAATCGCCACAGCCCCCGTATCTTGGGGGGTTCTTATGAAAGACACGCCTAATGTTCCCCCCTATGAGGTGGTCCTCGACCAAATAAAGACAGCAGGCTATAGCGGTACTGAACTTGGACCTTACGGTTATTTACCCTTCGATATTTCTCAGTTGAATGATGAACTAACAAGTCGCGACCTATCCTTAATTTCGGCTTTTGTGATTTTCAATTTCCTGAAGGGTCAAAAAGACGAGATAGTGTATCGGGAAGCCTTGGAGACAGTTGAGGTATTATCGGCAATGAAGTGCGAATACTTAGTGTTATCGGATGCCTTGTTCGTGGAGGCAAACCGAGCCAGTAGAGCAGGGCAAATTCGACGCCAAGATAGCCTGAACAGTACAACTTGGGATCAGGTTGCGAATAATGTCAACGATTTTGCTGAATTAGCTTGGGAACAATACGGCTTGAAAACCTGCCTACACCCACATGTTGGAGGCTACTTTGAAACTAATTTTGAGATTGCAGCTCTACTTTCTAGGACTAGCCCAAATTATGTAGGCCTCTGTTTTGACATGGCTCATATTGCTTATGGTGGTGGAGATCCAGTCGCTGTACTGAACCAGTGGCGTGATCGTGTTTGGTATATGCATATCAAGGAATGCAACGGTCATGTAAGAGAACAAGTTCTGGCTCGCCAAGGGGACTATTTCGATGGAGTTGCTTCTGGTGTATTTCCCTCATTGGGAGCAGGCACAATCGATTGGCAAAGCATCAAAAACATTTTGATTGACATGAATTACAATGGTTGGGGAACTGTTGAACAGGATATTCTACCCGATAGTGGTATTGATGCCCTCCAGTGTGCCAAGCACAATCGCCAATTTTTGCGTAGCCATTTGAATTGGTAATTGTGTTCGATTCCTTAACATGATTGAAAATTATCCCTAATTTTTTGATAGGAGATAAAGATCGTGAGCGATCGAGAATTACAAAAGTATTTATTTGACCTACAAGGCTATTTGGTCATAGAAAATGTCTTAACTGCTGATGAGGTCAGCCAACTTAACAGCTTGATTGATCAACAAAAATTACTTGAACCATCTCAACAATTGCGTTTTGGTGCTGCTGCTGGAGCTGCGCCAGCAGCAGCAGGTTTTTTAGACTGGGGTAAACCATTTTGCAACCTACTTGACCACCAAGCTATTATGCCAATTTTGCAATTTCGATTGGGGGACTGCTTTCGTCTAGATCGAATTTACGGAATTCAGATGAGTAGCGGCATGAAGCGTTTTCATCTGCATGCTGATTACGGTGCGACTTCACCAACCAGCAATTCTAAGCCGGGCGAATACTACTACTTCGGAGTCAACGAAATTCACAGTGGGTTTGTGGTCGTCTCCTGGAATTTGTCTGACACTGGTCCTGCTCACGGTGGATTTTGCTGTATTCCTGGTAGTCATAAGAGCAACTATCGATTGCCACGACCTATTCTGACTCAACACGAGAAGGCTGATTGTGTGGTAATTCCTTCAGCACCTGCTGGATCTGTAACATTATTCACCGAAGCTTTGACACACGGCACCTCAGATTGGCGCGGCCTTCATCACCGTCGAACACTCCTTTACAAATACTGTGTTGCACAAATGTCGTGGTCATCAAGACGAGTACAAGCTCCGGACAATGTTGAATTGACTGCTCGTCAGCAGATGATTTTGGCCGAGCCGGCTGATCCTCATCGTTTCTTCCCTTCGCTCTTTGATCAGTCTGAAAGTAGTCCACTGTGAGAGAGAACAGCTGATTAAAACTTTTCTTCCCAACTCTAGGCTATCCTTTCGGGCTGTTCTAATCGGTTTGTTATGGGTTGTCTTTCAAAGTGCTGTAGCTGGCTATATCCATGGCAACAGTATTGGCCAGTTAATTGCCAATCACTTGCCACTAGGTGGGCTATTTTTATTGACAATGCTGGTTTTGGTGATTAACCCATTAATTCATCAGATCAAAGTTACTACACCATTTTCGGAAGCAGAATTAGTTCTTATTTGGATTATGGTTTCTGTCGCTTCTGCTGTACCTGGATACGGTATGATGGAGTTCCTATTCCCAATTTTGGTCGGCCCATTACATAATGCTACTGATCAGAATCAATGGAAATCGGTGTTACTTCCTCATATTCCTGATTGGGCCTACATTTCCGATATTCAGGCAGTACAAAACTTTTATATAGGAGAGACAGTAGTTCCTTGGTCCGCCTGGGCTAAGCCTATCGTGTTCTGGCTGACCATCAGTTTTTCTTTTTCTCTGATGGTAATTTTTTTTAGCATTATTATTCGTCGCCAGTGGGTAGAAAAAGAACGTTACCCATTTCCATTAGTTCAAATTCCAAAAATGATGGTCTCACAGACTGATGGTTCTGGCCAAATCCTGAACCGATTTCTTCGCCATCGATTATTTTGGCTTGGGTTATTATTGGCTCTTTTTATTCATATTCTAAATGGCCTACACCGTTATAACCCTGCTATTCCCTATCTCAAAATTTCTTATAGCTTTAACTCTTTGTTCACCGAAAAACCGTGGGTAGCTTTAGTTCAGGGGTGGCCTTTGTGGGGCCGTATTTACCTAGCCGTTATTGGTGTAACCTACTTCTTGCAGTTAGATGTTTCTTTCAGTCTCTGGTTTTTCTTTTTATTTTATAAGCTGCAAGAAGTAATAATTTCAGCTTTTTCGATAAGGGGTGTTTCAACACAACAGCAGGTAATGGGAGCTGATATTGTTTTGGTTGTTTTTCTAATTTGGATGAGCCGAAAACACTTAGTCTCAGTATTTCGTCTAGCGATAAATCAACGCCAATTTAACCAGGTATCCAATGAGATAATGGCTTACCGATCGACAGTAATTGGTTTTTTGATGAGTAGTCTAAGCTTTTTTATCTTATTATGTTGGGCTGGAATGTCTCCACTGATGGTCGTTGTATTTCTCATCCTATTGCTGAGTTTGGCAAGTGTTACTTGTTGGATGGTAGCTAACGCTGGAATGTTGCTGGTTAATGTAGGTTTATCTCCATTTTCTCTCCTAACCACTTTTTTTGGTTCTCGCCTCTTTAGTCGTAAAAATTTAATACTTTTGGCTTTCGACCGTTCAGTGCACTCCCATTGGTCATCTGAATCGTTAATGCCCTACGCCATGCAAAGTTTGAAGGTCTCAGACCAAGCCAGACGATACCAATCGAAGCTAATGGTTCTAATGATTATTTCACTCTTAATAGCTATCACTGCAGCTTGCTTTTCTTCACTAAAGTTTATCTATTATCAGGGAGCATCAAGTTTGGAAGGTTGGGTTTACAATTGGTTTGGACGAAATGGTTTAGAAAAAGCATCTATGGCCATCCAAAATCCCTACGGCCCTAGTTTTTCTGGGTTGGTAAGTGCTTGCATTGGTGGTATCTGGGCTACTTTTCTTCTGTTTATGAGACAACGTTTTTTGTGGTGGCCGTTTCACCCCATCGGTTACATTGTTGGTGTCACCTATGCTCCTTGTCACCTCTGGTTTTCAACCTTGTTGGGTTGGATGATTAAAATTTTTGTACTAAAGTGTTTCGGTGTTGGAGCCTACCGCCGATTTCAACCCTTGTTTCTGGGGGTAATTTTGGGCGAATATGTGATGTCAGCACTTTGGATTTTTTGCGGCCTATATACTGGAGTAAGCTACTGGGGGTTGCCACACTAGAAAAAGGCTTTCAGAAATGCAGCTGCTATTAGCAGTAGACCGACAGCAGTAGCGAGCAAGAGATAGGTGGCTCGCTCAAAGCCTTTTTTGCCGGTATCATACTTGTGGATTTTTCGCATTTAACTAGATGTAAGATAGGGCTATTCTACTGTAAAAAAAAACGCTCCAAGGACCAGCCGACACCGAAAATCAGCAGACCGAGCCCCCACAATCGAATATCCATTACATTTGGGAACTTCGTCACAAATCCTATAGCAATCGCCATTAGCCCACTAGCTTGGATAGTTTTACTTAGATAAAATAACATTTGACAGTTAGGTATGTGTTTCTAAGTCTAGTTCGGCCAAGTCGTAAAAAATTTGTGTGTTGTCACGAAAACAACGGTGTTGAATGGCAATTATCCATCCGAAGTGAAACCAAGTTACAAAGAACAAAAGACCGTGTATCCAAGCCGGAACTACTTCGGTTTGCACTCCTCCTATCAAACAAAACCACGTACATACTAGAACCATATTTAATAGAGTCGGTGGATAGATAACCCGCTTAATAGAGATCGATCGGCGGTGGAAATCTTCAGTCAGATCATGCATTTGGGCAAATTCTTTTAGGCTAACACCCGTGCCAACAAAAAAGAATATAACCAAGGTTTGGGTAAAAAGGTAAGTAACAGAAGTCAGTAGGGCAAACTGCAGATGTGGCAGCCCAAACACATCAAATTGAAAGTAGCTTTGAAGCCCTGTGACTAGAAGAGACGCAAAAGAAATGCCTGTTAACAAATAACAGGCATACATAAAAAACCACACAATAAATAACCAGACCCCATGTGAATCAGGTCCAACAAAAGATTAAATTTCGATTACCAGCGAATCTCCGTCCCCAGTATTTGCTGTACTGGGCAAAAATTGGTCGGTTATCTCGACATCAGGATATATGGATTGGAAATCAGCCAAAGAAAACATGTGAATCGCATCCCAAGTCAATTTCGTACAAACTCTGGCGCAGATTGCACAACCTATGCACTCGTTATACCGAATCCGAACCGGTGGGATAGGAGCGCTAAAACTATGCTCTTCGACTGGCGTTAATTCAATGCAGTCAACAGGACAGAAAGGTACACAAACTTGACATCCAGTGCAGTTACCAGAATCAACTACTGCAACAGATTTTGGTTTTCTCTTTTTGTGGGATATTTCGTCTGGTATCCCAGCCACAGGTTTGTAGTGATCGTATGGCCTTGTTTTCATCAGTAGTGCCTTTTACAAAAGTATTAGAAAGTGCCCCCTATAA
Organism: uncultured bacterium; assembly: GCA_964451145.1. Classification (GTDB taxonomy): domain Bacteria; phylum Poribacteria; class WGA-4E; order WGA-4E; family UBA9662; genus TMED15. The sequence goes on from CAYVHK010000210.1 coordinate 5,222, forward strand.
AATAACATCCCATTCTATCGGGTTCAACACAAAATCATTTCAATAGTCATTTTCTGTGTAATTTTTCAATTGGTCTCGGCCTAATTAACTGTGCTACAATGAATTTTTAACTGATAAATTGCACAAATTTATTAATAAGAAGGAACTTTAGTGATACTTGACCAAATTCGGTTGACAATTGATGATCTCGCTCAATACAATCCAAAACTCTCTTCATCCCAAGTTTTACTATCACCTATTGCGCCTAAACCAAGCCAGTGCAATTTTGGTTGGAGAGACCGGTGGTGGTTACATAAATCCTCGGCACAGAATTTGTCTCTAAATTATTGGAAATTTGCATCTGCGGATGAGGCAATGCGAGTCAGTGACATTTCTAGAAATCGACTGTCAGCCCGACAATGTTTTATCAATGGTATTCGACAGTCGGTATATCAACCAGAACGAGGTTTATTAATTACAGACCGTATTTGGCGGGCCGAATCCAGTCTTTTGTTTGTTCGTTCCTATATGTTGATTTTAGTTTCTGAATCGGGAAAAAAAATAGAATTTTCAACGATAACTGCTATCGCCCAAAAAATTCTAGATAAGATTGAAGCCCAATTGTCATCGACAACGTAAATTAAATTAGACTTGTGATTTTACCAAGAACCTGCGGATGTATTACCAGAATTTCAATATTACAGCTTTATTTATTGTATTTTTCTCAATTGCCATTTCTGTTGAAGGCGAGATGGACTTAATTATAATTATTGATAATTCAGAACAAACTCGAAAAGCCGATCCTGCAGATTATCGTTGGCTATCAATCGAATTAGCAATTGAACAACTGAAGGTTGGCAGCCGCCTGACGGTAGTTGATTTGTCTCGTCCTAACCAACCTTTGTTTGATCAAGTTTTAGACGGTGGATTCAATCAGAAAAACTCTCTAAAGTCAAAATTGCGACAAAAATATCTTCATTCCTTGACGTCAACTACCACTAATCTGGACGATGGGCTTCGGTCCATTATCAACCGGCGAACAGATGTAATGCCTCAATCGGTTATTATTTTGACCCATCAGAAAAAACTGATTAATTTACCTGTTTTTGTGAAAAAAATTATTATTAAGCCCTATCAAAATCAGGTTTCTCTATTGACCGAAATGGCACAAATACTGAATCAGATACAGGGTTTCGAAGTCTTAGTTGGCGAGCCGATTAGCTTAAGAAAATTTGGCAGTTCGACTTTTTTGGTAAACGATCCAAGAATTACTGAACTAAAAGTACAATATTTGTTTAGCTCAGACGAAACCAAGATACCAACGGTAGAATTAAGAGATGCACAAAACCAGTTTGTCTATCACTTTTCCGAATCAGAAAACTTTAAGCTCTATAACGTTCCCAACCCAACATTGGGAAATTGGGAGGTTATATTCCGAAACGTCGACGTCGTTGCACAAGTTATCAGTACACGGATCGAAGATGATAACAACGTGCCCCAGTTAATTTTTAATATTCATTCACTTGCTGAAGATTCGGTTCTGCTTGATGGAACGGTTGAGTTGTTTGCAACAGTAATTGACAATGATTATGCCCTTCACCTAGACGTATTGTATGCTACTGTGAGACAGCCAGATAATAGGCGACAGAGAATTCAGCTT
>CAYVHK010000211.1:0-1004 GCA_964451145.1 uncultured bacterium
TTTTTAAAATATTATTAACTGGATAAATTTCAGTGAATTCCTCCACCATTTCATTAGTGTAATCTTGAAATGTATGTAATGATATATTTAATGTTGATTCTAAGTAAGTTGGTATTTGATAATCAATATGACATAATGCCAATAATATAGAACTATCATATTCCCTTAAGACATGACCATACTTATTAAAGGAAGAATAAATTTTACCATCCGCCGAAAAATGGTGACTAACTAATTCAGTTATTCTTATTATCATATTATCTAAATCGACACTAGATTGATAATTCACTTTAAAACAATCATTAATAAATTTAGCTTGAAGCAAACGGGTATATAGGTGAAAACCGTCTTGCTCTTCCCATAAATCAAAACAAGGGTTATCTAATACACTTAATGTGTAATTAATATCATTTGAAATTATTTTATGTAAATCAACGTATCTTTCTGGAAGATAATATAATAATTTAATACATACTATACCACGAAGTGCCGGACCGTCATTTTGAGGTCGTCCCCAATTACCTTGATAAGGAGAACCATCAATTTCAAATTTGGGTTCAGCAGGGTGATGGTTTATATGTATTAGTTCAATATCAATGTATTTGTTCATAACGTCAATTAATTTATTTTTTAAGTTTGAATCTTTAGTATCTGAGTATAACGTCATAATTGCTTTCATTACAATAGCGCTATCACGCATCCAATGGTAATTATAATTCGGTTCTTTAGATGGCGATGCTATTATAGAACCATTACTGAGAATGTTATTGAAGAAAATATCCATTTTACTTATTAATTATGCGATATTTTTAAATTTTTTTAATTCAAAAATTAAAAATAATTTAAACGGAAATTAGTATTTTAAATTAGAATATTTAAGGGAAACAATATTTTTTAAAAAATAATATTAAAATTAAAAAAAAATGGAGCATCCAGAATGGCTCGATGAAATGTTTGGATATTTAGGTTCAACCTTGTTAATAATTTCTTTAATACCACAAATC
>CAYVHK010000211.1:1056-6632 GCA_964451145.1 uncultured bacterium
TTAGGAATTGAATTAACTACTTCTGTTATGTTTTTATCTTATGGTATTGTTATTGAAGAAACGCCTATGATTTTTGGAAATGGAGTTGTAATTATAGAATTATTATTGCTATGTGTAGCTAAATGGAAATATCGCACACGCCTTTATAGACCTGACATTCAACATAGATATCAGTATAGTAATTCTAATATTCCAAATACAGTGTTTGAAGAAGATGTGGAAATGAACATAGGTGAAAACTTATATGATGATCCTAATATTAATAAATATGAAATGCAAAATGTTAGAAGACGTCATTCTTCGTCGGGTTCTAATGAAAATAGTTGGGTTTTTAATTATTTTTGTTTCAATGAATTTAACGGTGATGAATTCGTTCTTTTTTGCGTGGTCGCCGCCAAATATATTGAGGGGGTTGATTGATCCCGCCAGTGCAGTTTGCATTTTGGGCTGTGTAATAGGTGGTGGTTTAGTAGCCTATGGTTCAAAATTGGGTACGGATTTTAAGATAACTCCCACACAAGAAGAAGCTATTGGTGTTTATAAGTTCGCCGTCAGGCTTTCAATTCGATCAGGTTTCATTGGTGCAATGATAGGTCTGATTGGCTATGCCTGAGAGTATGGGCGGTGTTGCCATGGACATAGCTGCTTTGACTAATGGAATGAATACTGCGTTAATAACAATTTTATATGGTTTAATGTATGTCTTCGCTTTATTTCTACCTTTACAGTACTACTTCCAGTATCAGTTGAATAAAAACTCTTAAGTATTGAAAGAAGAAAAATATAGATTGGTATCTACAGGTTTTACGAAAGTACGCAGTATTCGATGATCGAGCAAAAAGAAAAGAATATTGGATGTTCTTATTAATTAATACCGTTATTTACATATTAATTCTTGTACTGGCCTACGCTCTTATTGTAGATGTATAAAAAGGGACGTCTTTCTATTTAGTGGTGGCTTTTGGAATCGTATATTATCTAGGTACATTTATTCCTAGTATTTCTGTTTCTGTACGACGGTTGCACGATACTGATAGAAATGGTTGGTGGACCTTAGTAAATATCATCCCATTTCTTGGTAGAATCGTTCTACTATTTTACTTTAAAGGGAAACGAAAGTGAAAACAAATATGGACCTGATCCAAAAGAAACCATGTCATTTTCTACTAGCCATAATGACGAAAATCCAAGTCTGATAATGATTATTATCAGACATTAATTAAAATAATTAAGGAATTGTTAGGAATTGATGAATAGTTAAAATCCGTTGCCGCAATTCGGTACCGTACCGATATAGTTTATTCCTTGATCTAAGGTTTGGTGAACCCAGCCAATCGACTCTTTTTGGTTTTGTTTAGCTGTAACACGTCCACCACCATAGCCGATCTCCAATACGCTCATACCTGTTTTTCCTAATTGACGATATTGCATGTCAGTCTTTCTCCTCCGAAGGGTAGGTCAAATTCCACTGTTGTCGAATTTGATCGAGGCTTTTCATAATGGTTAGTGTCTCTTGGTGAGACATGGTTTGGCTCTCAATTTGCCCAGCTCGAAAGCAGTTCATAGCTTCGATAGCCTCATAATTATATCCATTACCTTCAAAAGGTATATCAAGAATTTCACCTTTGACAGTTAGACGAGTGGGAATCCACCATGGAGACTCAATTTTGATTTGGCCTTCAGTTCCCATTAGCACTGCCTCTTGTGGTGTATTAGTGCGAACAGCAGTATTCAAAATGGCTAATTGACCTTTATCGTGAAGAAGAAGTATCCCTGCCTGTTCATCGATTCCTGTTTGGCCGATATCTGCTAATGAAGCGATTTGTCTTGGTTGGCCAAACACCATCGAAGCTAAAGAAACAGTATATACCCCCACGTCCAGTAACGCCCCGCCACCTAGTTCTAAATTGAATAATCTGCTTTCCGGGTTCAGCCCAGATCGGAAACCGAAGTCAGCCGTTAGCATCCTGACTTCGCCGATCACACTTTCGGCTAGCAACTGCCGTAATCGAACAATGGCCGGCATAAAACGCGTCCACATAGCTTCCATTAAAAAGGTCTTTTGTTTTTCGGATGTTTTGATCATTAATTTTGCTTCCCGCTGGTTGAGAGCAAACGGTTTTTCACACAAAACGCCTTTCCGGTTTTCTAGGCATAAGATTGTATTTTCACAGTGGAACGGATGTGGCGTGGCAACGTAAACCAGATCAACTTGTGGGTCTTCGGCTAGATCTTGGTAGCTGGCGTAACGCATTGGTATCTGAAATTGATCGGCGAATGCGTCCGCATTTTCTTTCGTTCTTGACCCCACCGCCACCAAATCAGCTCCTGTGGTGTCCGCTAGTCCTTGGGCGAACTTGTTGGCGATTGAACCTGTGCCTAAAATACCCCAACGAATCGTTTCCGGCATATCACTCCCCTATTATTAGCAATGGGTAAAATTCTTGCTTTATAATCTATAATTAGCAACTGAAAGCAAACTCTTTTTCAGTTACTACAATAGTTTTTTCGGCTAAAAAAGTAAAACCCCTAGAAATGTTCCTAAATGCTAGGAGCATTTTTTGTAAATGGTAATAAAATGATTAAATATCAAGGAAGAAAAGACATTCACTCGACTTAGTGACCCCACGACCAAAAAGGTCAAAGTTTCGGATTAATTATTACCTTACTTATCCCATTTAATAGCAGATCACAGTCTATTAGTCTCATCCGTCCTGAAATCGGAAATCACACTCAGTATTTTCCGTTGTAACATAGTATTTTTTCTATTTAAAAGTTGGTAAGTTTGCTTGACGCCGATATTGTTTAATCTGTTTGTATTTTTTGTCAAGTAAGTTTTTTTGCAGATCAGGTTGTCAAAAAAGTGAAAAGAAAGTCATTGAAAGATTAATGAGCGATAATTTTCATTATTAGACGTTACCTGTTCTATTTGTCTAATTTCTTACGTTTCTTACGGTTTTTCAAATAACCATTCCCGAATGTGATCATATCTTTTTTATTGGCACAACAGCTGGACAATTACATTCATCCTCTGATTGCAATTACATTAGTGATAATGATTACTCCGTTTTTAGCAAAGTTCGTACATAAGAGAAGCCTGTTTGTTGTACGAGACAACCCTCAAAATTCAGATTAGAATTGGTGAAGTGCTGACGATTGATCTTCAATCTATCCATTCCATCATCACAATGTCTGATAAGGTTCATTATCAGATGTCTTCTCAATCTTTTCTACTATCTTAAATGGAATAAAATACTACCACTAGGGCCTTCAGATATGCTGAAAACTAGAAAACATTTTTGGAGAACGACCCTCTCTAATTTAGCTAAACCCCGTTCTTTGATGTTTTTCTGGCACTAATTATATTATGTGTTTTCTTATTTTGGGATCTGGTTCTAATCTTGATCAAGAGATTTTAACTATCAAATATGAGGTCCATCCATTTATCAGAGAAAAAAATGAGCGAAGCCAGTTGGGGTAATAATGTCCGATAAGGGTCATTATTAGACTTAAAAAAATATAGGGATTTGATAATGGTTAAATTTGTTGCAAAAACACTTGGCTTTGCCTCAGAAGATCAAGTCTCCGAAGCACCTCAGTTAGCCTTAGATACACCGCCACAACTTTGGACTAAGCTCGGCGAAATGGTCAAAACAATTTCGTTGATTATAGTTGGAGTATTTATTTTCTTAAAAGTTAGGAAAAAGTAGTAAAGACAATAACGCCTTATAAGTCTGATTATTAGACGTTACCTGCCTAGAAAAATCGAAACTTTTCTCTTATAAGTCCACTTCAAATTAGGTCAGCAAATGTTACGCAATTGCACAACGAAAATCAGGATAAAATAACATCTTGTTTCTGTTATGGATAAGATTTGAGCCCCCAAATTCTAGGGACGATAAACTGGGTAACGTCGGATGTGCTATTCCTTCCTATCCTGTTACTTATGAGAAATGATCGTTTTTTATCGAGCTTCGATGTGACTCTTTAGATAACCCCACGTCATTGTGAATTTCCCCATCGGATGAACTGGCGTTGTTGAAAAGAATTTTTGGGGGTCTAAAATTAAATCTTTCGGTTTCTTTTGATGGTTTGATAGACGTAATTCGTCGACCACGCATTTAGAGACAAATTTGCCTACCTTTTCTGGTTCAACATTGTTGACACTAAAGGTCTTGGCAAATTGTTTTGGCCCCCCTTTAAATTTATCTTCAGCTGCCAATTCACCATCCAAATATAGTTTTAGACCACCAGGCCCCCAAGTCCCAGCCATATGGTGAATCTCACCCTTTTTCCATTTGATTGGTTCGCTCCAAGCATTTTTCCATGAGCCTCCACTCTTGATTCTCATACCAGCTTTCGGCCCTTTGTCAAACTGTAAAAAAATTGCATCCGTACCTCGTTTGTAAGTGAACCACATAAAAAGTTCACCCTGAATGTCCTTTGCATCCAGCCCCATTTTGACAAATAGTTCGACTGAGCCTTCTTCCAAATTAGTAAAACGATTTTCAACCGGAAAAGCTACTACGTCGCCGCCATCATCGGCTAAAAATCCCTTTCCCCACTTAGCCTCGACAAATTTAGCAGTTCCCAAGACCTGCCCACCCGCTTTTTCTACTTCAGATTTGCTTTCCAATGAGCAGTAAAAGGTTTCTTCTGCCGTTGCTAGAGCGCAGAACAAAATAGCGGCCAAATAACTATATGTCATTATCTTTTTCATTGTCACTCCTTCGGTCAATAATTAAAAATAGGACGCACGAACGGTACCTTAATTTTTGGTTGCTGTCAAGTCAGATACAGTACGAAGAATAGTTTGAATCCAACTATCAAATTAGACGCTTTCTACATGAACGGATATGACATCAGTTCAAATAATTTGTTAACCAGAGTGATTATAACTATTCTGATTATCTCTGGAATTGGGTTTTTCAATCACTCACCAAATTTAATGCTCCAACCCTAAATCAAAAACCTTTTCTACCTTCTTACTGCTGATAATAATGTTCTTTATAAATTAGGCACTTTTCAAAGAGCTTTTATTTATATCGAAACTGTTAGGCGTAGATAATCTGTTTTCTATCGCTGTAGGTTGCAGATAAATCTGCTATCATAGGCTTAGTAAAATAATCGAAATGTCAATTCCAGCCCATCATTAGAGGAAAAAGTTATGAATTCGCCTACGACTTTCGACTCTTCGATCCGAAAGAAATGTATGACTCAGAGGGTTATCTATGACCGGATAAGATTTTGTCTGCAGAGGATTTATGGGCTTTACAACAACGTATCGACGATATCATGGTGGGCTGCATCAAGTACAAAAATATGCGCCTTCAGCTTTATCAAAATCCTGACGGTAAAGTATGCTGAACCTTAGGCCACTAGGTGCTAACGCGCGCATATCGGCGTATCGACGACTTGGAACAAGATCCCTCTTCCTCACTTATCTACAGCATCCTTTATTCCGACAGATTACGAACTGCTATATCGGCCAGCAGGTGTCAATTTCCCGCTCGATGTTAATGAACAAACCATCCCACCTCAGTCAACAGGTAGACCAACAAGTAGAGATTACTTAT
>CAYVHK010000211.1:6645-6855 GCA_964451145.1 uncultured bacterium
CTGCTATTCTAACTGTATATCTATAAATCAACCTTCGAATTGGTAGATTCAATGAACGGATTGACTTTATTAGTTTATTGTTTAATAGCTCATCAACAACCGGCCCAGGTTGGTCCTGGCAATGGCAGAGTGCTGTTGGTATTGTCTTTTCATGATCCAGATCAGCTCTTTTTAAATCGACATTTATGATATTTCGTTTTTTCCTTCTAT
>CAYVHK010000212.1:0-6786 GCA_964451145.1 uncultured bacterium
CATTATACTTGAGTCAGAGTAACTTGTCAAGTAAAGACCGATGTTTGCAGATCAGGGATGAATCGGCTCAGAAAAACAATTTTTTCTCTGATATACAAAACAGAATTTGGTGAAATCTTACATCACAAGGGAATTGATAACAGATGTATGTCAATATCCAATGAAAGCACTGGGAATGAGCACACAGACTATACACCAATATCATGTAAACAATCTGTGCCTTTATTGACTCGACGCTTGCTTCCATACTGGTTCGTCTAAGTTGTTCAGAAAAAACAAACGTGATCGATTTAACACATTTTGGAGAATCGGTAAAAAACATCTCCTCAATCTACTGATTACAAACAATTTTTCAGTAATTAATCAACTCAATTAGCAAGTCATATATGGCATTTATGTTAGTATGATTTTTATATTAAGGCAAAAAAAAGTTGAGTTGGAGTTGCACAAGGACTTTTTAGGAAGAGGCTTTTTAAGCCAAAACAACACGGTATAAAGAGGGTAGATACACCTTTTGTTAACTAGTTAGTGTGTTGTTATCATCAATTAGAATAGAATTTTTGGTAATTGTTTTGTTCTGCGAGTAGTTATTTCAACACGACCATTTTTTTGCTTCGGATATAATCAGCGGTCTGTAATTGATAGAAATAAATACCAGATGATACTAAATTGCCTGCCTCAGTTTGACCATTCCAATAAATTGCTCTTTGTTTACTAAGATATCGGCCAGCCGCTAGATTTCCGCAATTAATTTGTCTGACTATGGCTCCTGATGCATCATAAATTACCAATTGGACAGGACTGTTTTTGGCCAACTCAAATGGAATCCAAGTTTCGGGGTTGAAAGGATTGGGAAAGTTGGTAAACAATTGCGTTTGGTTTGGTAACATAACGGCCTTTAGAATCTGAATAGCCAGATTTTCGGCGGTTGTTGGAGCTAAAAGGTGATGAAGTTCCTGTATAGCTAAGCGAATTCGTTTTTTTTCAAATACCGATAAATTTAGAGTAGACAACCATTTTTGATCGGCCAAATTTGCTATTTGAACTGGTGCAGCAATTTCTGGCTGATGATTCCGCATCAAATCAACAGCAACCAAAGAAAGATCAAAAATATCGACTTGTCCATCTTGATTTACGTCTCCCGCCAAATTAGGACCTTTTTCTCCGAATTGGCTAGCGGTAAAGACCAAATCAAAAATTGTTACTTCGCCATCGAGATCAACATCACCCAATTGTAGCTGGCCGGTAAATAGGAAAGCTAAACCATCGCCGAGAGTCAAATTGTCAACCACAGCTTTGACCACCTTGACACCTGGATCGCCGACAGTGAAAGCAATCTGGGTTTTGCCATTTATATCCGTTTTTTTTGATTGTTCAATTCTGATCTTACTGCTTGGTTCAATATCCAAGGCCACATTGCGTCCAACGACTGGTAAACCATCTAAGGTGAGGAGTTCAACTTCAACCATTGTCAGATGAGTCAGTGGAAGTGTTGATTCCCCGATCAGCTTCAGGGTTGATCTTTGAGGTGAAATCCTAATCGGAATCAATTGAATGCTTAATTTGTCAGAAGCACCAGATGGTATGCTAGCTGTAATTTGGACTGTTCCAATTTGATCAGTATTGGTCGTATAATATGTTGTATAAGTACCATCACCATTATCAGTGGCAGGAGACTTAATTTCTCCACCCTGAGCTGTTAAATTCACTTCTTGATCTTTCTGTGGTTGACCAATATCATTACGAATAGTAACAATAATTTTGGCTCGAGCAGATGGTTTAGCCGAAATCTGAGGTGTTGAGGTGGACAATTCGACTAAGTGAAAAAAATGAAGAGTTAATTTTTCTATTGTCCCATTTGATGTAGAAGCTGTAATCTCTGCTGTTTGCGGCTGATCAATTTTCGCCGTATAATATCCAGTGTAGGTGCCATCACCGTTGTCTGTAGCAATATTTGAGATTTGTCCATTCGAAGACTCTAAAAACACTGTCTCACCTGAGATGAATGAACTATGTTGGTCGATCAAATGAAGCTTTAAATTGGTAGTGATATGTCCATTGGCTAGTAGATAGTGATTATCTAGCAGAAATTCGATCTGATCAACAGGCACATCCTTCGTTACGGGTCTTCGCAATTCCAGTGATGAGGGATTTATTTTCAATAATTGATTAGTATTATCGACAGCAGCGACACTGGTTAAACTTAAGGTAGTGTCTTGGCGACTTTTGACAATAAAAGTTAGATTGGCCAAGATTGAATTTTTGTCGAATGTATAATCCGAGATTGTGCTCATTTCAGCTTTAGTGAACGTAATTGATCCTTGCTTTACCCAATCTAAGGCATCTGAGTTGCTAGCTGTCTTTGCGCCAAGTTGTTCGTTTGCTGATGAGGTAGGAAAGCCTAGTTGGTTTGGATCAAAAAGATGTAAATCAATACCAGTAAATTGCAATTGATCTGGGGCGTAAGTGAGAGTTGATTGATAGGCTATAAGCTTTGTCACTGAATCTGACAATACTTGAATGGTTAATTTTTGGCCGACTTTTGGGAGTTTGATAACAGAAGGTTGAAGTGTAAGAGAAACTGATTTGGACGTCTGTTCTACAGGGAAATGAATGGAGGGATCCAGATGACCTATCAATATCTGATAATCAAAATTATCGACAAGATTATCTCGGTTTAGGTCGCTAACAAGCCCACGTTCGTTTTTCTGCCATTCATGTCGCATTGTGCCTAAATCTTGTAAATTAATCAGTCCGTCGCTATTCAAATCCCAAGGAAATAGGTCAATAAAGGATGTTTGTGTGGAAATAGAACGTCCCCGTTGGTCGGCTAACTTGAAGTCGGATATAGATAAGCGGGAACGGGAACGTGCCAAAATTTTGAAAGTGAAAATAACAACCGTTTTTCCCAAAGCTAATGTCTTAGCCCTCGGGAAACCAGCGGCGGCAAACATAACTGATCCAGTTTGAAACAACGGTCCTAGTTTGGATGGTGATAATGGAGTTGGATGCTCACTATTGTTGCTGGTGTACCAAGCTGCCGGAAAAAACTGCGTGGCCATCGACATTTCCACCAACTCTAATTGCGCTGAATCATAATTAAGTTTTCCTTCAAAGCCTGATATCTGTTTAGCAAAATCGAAAGGTACGTGTATGTCAACCTGAACATTTAACAATTCCCCCACCTGTGGATTGAGGCTGGAAGGGTTCAGATATGGACTAATCGGAAACTTCATCTCCAAATTGCTATTTTCAACTGCTTTCGGTTTGCCGGTCGATTGGCCAAAATGCTCTACTACCAGTCGTGCATCAGCAGCTTCAACAATACCATCTCGATTAATATCACCAATCATATTAAACTCAGTTGTTTTTTTCCCCCATTGCTGAATAACGGGAACCAAATCGTAGATATCAACTAATTGATTTTTATTGATATCCCAAGAGATGTTTTCAGTTGTCGGTATCGGTCCGTCCTTTACAAGTGGTAATTCCAAATCTTTGACTGTTGGTTGCAACGTTAGGGACTGTACAGTTTGGAAGTTCAATTCAGACGATTTGACAGTAATTGTATCTGTTGTTGGTTGTAGTATCGATAAGTTAGGGGCTGTGTAAATAGCTGTATAAACACCTGTTTCAGTTTTGTTCAGTTGACTAATTGTGCCTTTTATTGCTGTGATGGTTAGTGTATTACTTAACAGATTTGAATTTCCACCACGAATGGTGACCGTCAAGATAGTTTGAGATAAACCATCAGCTTTTATTCCTGAATTGTCCAATTGTAGGTTTATATCTGATTGATTTGTTGTTTCCAAATTAGTCAAAAACAAATCGATTTTAACTGCTAGATTTTTGATAGCTTGTAGCGTTACAAAATAAGTCATTTTAGCAACTACTTGGCCTGTATTGTTGTCAATAGCCTGAAGAACAATTTGATCGTCAATTTTAGTGCGCCTTGAACCAAAAATGTCTAAAAATGAAAGGGCAAAACTTCCATCTGATCGAGTATCTGACTGCGGTGGCAAAAACCAGCCAGACTTAACACGTGGATTTTGGCCAATAACGTGATAGCCATTACCGACAGGTTGTCCACTGGCCATTTTCAAGACACCAGTAATAGTAAAGGTATCGGTTTCTAGCTCCTCCTTTGTCAATGTAGGGTTTTGTTCAGTTGGTAGTTGTATATCCAACTTAGTTTCCAAATTGGAGATGGCCGTGGAAGTAACAGTGTAGGTAACTTCAGCTAGTGATTCATTAATGTTCGTAGCGGTAGCGACTTGTACTGTAATTTGATCGCCAATGCGAGTCCGATTAGAACCAAAAATATCCAGGAAGGAGATGGTATAACTACCATCCTTACGAGTTTGAACTTTTGTCAAGTTTCTTGTTGAAACCAATCGGTTTTAAGCCGCTGATTTTCAGCTGTCACCCGGAAACCAGCAGATACAGATAATCCGTTTTGGTACATAACTTGCCCGTTTAAGTTAAAAGTATCAGTCTCCTTTTGGCTATACACGATAGTAGTCCAAATCGAGCAAAGCAGAAAAGTAAGACAGAAGTATCTTCCCCAAAAGTAGCGAGTTTGCAGTGTGTGAATCATGGTAATAAAAGAAAATTTATTTTAGCACAGAAGTGTAGATGCGTAAAGCCTATGCTATGTTAAAAAGTGCTTCACTTTACATTCGCTCAATTAGTATAATGGTGAGATCTAACCCATTAATGGAGCCAACCATGCAAAAACCAACTCTACTTCTCAGGGACCAACAGATGAAATCTTTTATCCGAGATGGCTATATCAAATTAGAACCTGATTATCCACCGGAACTCCATGAAAAAATATACCGACAAGTCAAACAAATGTTCGATAAAAACGGAAATTTGGGCAACAACATTTTACCGTTGATTCCGGATATCCAACAGGTTTTTGATCATCCCTTGGTACATGGTGCTTTAACAGGAATTTTAGGTCCTAACTATGTGATGCATTCGCATCGTTTTTGTCACTTTAATGTTCCTGGTAGTTCGGGCCAAGATTTTCATAAAGACAGCTACGAAGGTGATGTTTCCGCCAATAATCACAGGTGCCGTTGGGCCATGGCCTTTTACTATCCACAAAATACGCCCAAAAACATGGGGCCAACCGCCATTTTATCAGGTTCACAATACTACGATACTAGTAAAGCTGCGCACCAGCAGACTGAGTTAGTATTGTCAGGTCAAGCAGGTACAATCACACTGGTTCACTACGATTTATGGCACCGTGCCATGCCAAACCCAAGCGTAAATAATCGGTATATGCTGAAATTTTTATTTTATCGTTTGCAAGAGCCAACTACTTCTGACTGGCACAACCAAGAAGCCGATTGGTCTCCTCTTTCCGATGAACAAACATCCAATTATAATAACCAGATGATGTATCGAAAACTTTGGTCTTGGTATCGGGGAGTGTCAACCCCCCTTCCGACAATTGATGTTCAAACTGATATGACACAGTTATTAGACCAACTATCAGCCGAGTTAGAGAGCACGCGTTTGGAATCAGCTTACGCTCTAGGAGCTATAGGTGAACGAGCAGTTCCAAAATTGATCGATCGATTAGCCGATAAATCTATTGGATCTTATGCCACTTTTGCCCTCGGGGCTAGTAATCAGACGGCGGTTCCAGAGTTAATTTCTGCCTTAAAACATTCAGATGATGTTGTTCGAGCTAGAGCCGCTTATGCACTTGGTGATTTGAGGGCTCCTTCCGCGTCGGCACAACTATTGTTAGCTCTAACTGATCCCGCGCCCAAGGTACGCCGTAATGCGACAGAATCCTTGGGCAACATCGGTTTATCAAATCAGGATTATTCATTAGCTGATGAGCAAGCTGCAGCTTTGAGTCAATTGTTACGAGATGAACACTATTGGGTTCGAGATAATGCAGTGCGCAGCCTAGCCAAGATGGGAAGCCACGCAGAGTCAGCAACTCCCCTTTTGCAGTTGGCCCTGAATGACGAAAATCGCTATGTCCGATTCAATGCTGCTTTGGCTTTGAAGCAAATCGGAACGCCGGAAGCTCAACAAATTTTATTTGATCATTTGTTTATGTCTCGCTGGTGCTCATTAACGACTTCGGACAGTTCTTTTTAATACAAAAAACTAATAGTTCCTGCAGATAATGAAAATAAACAATATCCCTTGAATACTTAGAAATCTAGATCAGATTCGGCAATCAGTTTCTCAACTACTGAGTTGAGAGTCATTGCTCCTAAATCTCCATCTTCTCGGGATCGTATTGCCACTGTTCGGTCTGTTTGTTCGCGTTCCCCAATCACCAACATGTACGGTATTTTTTCTAATTGGGCTTGACGGATTTTAGCTCCAATTTTATCGTTTTGATCATTAAATTCTGATCTAATGTCTTTCGATCGTAATATTTGGTGAATTTCCTTGCCATAGTCAATGAATCGTTCACTAATGGTCATTACCACACATTGTACTGGAGCCAACCACATTGGGAATGCGCCAGCATAATGCTCGATGATAAGTCCCATAAATCGCTCAAAACTACCGTACAAAGCACGATGAATAACTACTGGTCGTTCAGCTGCACCACTAGCCGAAGTGTAAGTCAAGTCAAATCGTTCTGGTAGTTGGAAGTCAAGTTGAATGGTTGCGCACTGATGCTCACGGTTGAGTGAATCACGAACATAAAAATCGAGTTTCGGCCCATAAAAAGCCGCGTCGCCTAGATTAATTTCAAAATCAAGATTGTTGTTTTTTAGTACACTCTCCAGAGCGGTCTCA